>JABXJS010000091.1 GCA_013538855.1 Herpetosiphonaceae bacterium | reverse complement strand
GATGCCGTAACGGCCATCTACGGCATGGTTCGGGCTATCCCGCTCGCACCGTACCGACCCTACACGCCACCCGAGCCAATCCTGTGATCTACTGAGTTTGTCAAAACTGCCCGCCAGCACTATACTTGAGCGCTGGAAGGAGGCGGATGTGTCGTTGACTACATTTGCAGTACTGGTTGCCCTGCTTGGGCCATTGCTGACCGCGTGGCTGCTGCGGTTTCTGCGCAGCCGGATGACAGCGGTTCCATTTTACTCGATTGGCACGGTTGCGTTTGCAGTCTCTGCGCTGGCGGCGATTTGGCTTGCGCGTGCCAACATCGCGCGCGTGTCGCTTGGCTCGCTCGCCTTGGTTCAGCCGCAGGGCATCGATCTAGAGATTGCGCCCGGCACTGACGCTGTGCCGCTGGAGTTGGCTAGCCCCACACCTGCGCCTAAAACTCCTGCTGCACCAACGCCAACGCCGCCGACGCGCACGCCGACCGCTACACCGACGCCAAGGCCCACCGCCACCAAGACGGCGACCGCCACTGCCAGCCCGACGGCCACGCCCGCGCCAACCGCGACGCCAGAACCAACCGCCGAGCCAACTGCGCCGCCAGAGCCTGAGGAGCGCATCTATACGGTGCAGCCTGGCGATACGCTGCGCTCAATTGCCGAGGCGTTTGATGTGCCGATCTCAGCAATCATCGAGGCCAATGGCCTTACTCCCGATGAGGCCGATGATCTTCAGCCTGGCGATACGCTGATTATTCCCTAGGAGCTGCTGATGCATCGTTGGCTGCGCTCTGGTGCTGCTGTTTGTTGGCTGCTCCTGCTGGCGGCTTGTGGCGCTGTGGCTGCCCCGACACCTGCTGCTACCAACACGCGCGCAGCGTTAGCGACGCTGCAACCGACGGCTGCGCCGCCACCTAGCGCACAGCCGCTCACGCCCACGCCGCTGGTGCTTCAGCTTGCTTGGGCTGGCTACACGGCCTACGTGGTGCAGCCTGGCGACACGCTCGAGCAGATTAGCACGCTTGGTGGCAGCGCGCCTGTGTTGATTGAGCGCTACAATCATCTTGACCAGCCGCCGCAGCCCGGCCAGCCGCTGATTATCCCGCTGCTCCCTGGCCACACGAGCGCGCTCTCCAGCACCCCTGTAGTGATCAAGCGCGGGCCGACCACCGCGCAGCAGCGCGTGGCCCTGACCTTCGACGCCGGTGCTGCGAGCGATCAGGCCCCAGCGCTGCTCGATGCGCTGCAGGCCGCCAACGTCCACGTGACCTTCTTCTTGACCGGAGCGTGGATTCAAGCCAACCCGCAGCTGGTGCGCCGTATGCGCGCCGATGGCCACGAGCTGGCCAATCATACGTCCACCCACCCTGATCTTACAACCCTAAGCTCTGCTGAAGTCACCGCACAGCTCACCCAGACAGAGCAGGCGCTGGTCGAGCTGTTTGGCCCCGAGGCCAGCCTGCGCCCCTTTATGCGCCCACCCTACGGTGCCATCAACGCTCAGGTTGTGACCACGACAGCTGCGCAAGGCTACCTGCCCGTGCTGTGGACGCTCGATAGCCTTGATTCGGTCGGCGAGCCAAAGTCGCCGGAGTTTCTGATCGAGCGTGTGCTAAACACACTCCCCCCTGAAGAGTTGAACGGCGCGATTATCTTGCTGCATATTGGCAACCCAAGCACCATCACCGCTGTGCCAACCATTCTGCAGCAGCTGGATGCCCGCGGCTACACGGTCGTGCCGCTGTCGCAGCTGTGGGGGCCTTAGATGCGCCGCTGGCTGACAGGCGGGCTGCTGCTGCTGGCTGGTGCGTGGATGGGCCTTGCGCCGCACATCGCCTGGGCTGGGTTTGGTCTGCACGTCGATGGCGTGGCTCGCGCTTGGCTGCTGCTCGGCTGTTTGGCGCTGGCTGCACTCGCCTGGGCCGAGCAGCTGAATCGGCGCACGCTGCTCGCGCTGCTGCCCTGGACCCTGGCTGTGTGTGCCCTCGATCTGCGCTTGGTGGCTTTTGGCGCAGCAATCACCAGCGCGCTGCTTGGCCGCTCATGGCTACAGCGCTGCGCTGGCTGGCTCCAGGCTGGCGTGTGGCTCTGGCTCGGCTGGCAAGCCCACGCCTGGAGCTGGAGCGCGCCTACGCTGGGCGCATTCCTCACCTCATGGCATGTGTTTGTGTTGATGATCAGCGCTGCGTTTGGGCTAGGGCTGTTGCCGCTTGGCCGCACGCCGTGCGCGCCCGCGCCTTTGCTGGCGCTGCTGATGCTCCTGCCGCTCTTCCGCATCTACGCGGTGGGGCCGATTAACTGGGGCTGGGCCGTGGCAGCGGCACTGCTTGGCGCAGGTGCGGCGCTGTGGTGTCTGTGGCGCGCTGTGGACAGCGCCACTGCTGCACAGAAGGGCGAGTGGCTCGTGCTAACGTGGTGGGCGACAGCGCTTGCGCCAGTACTGCTGGCCTCGGAGGCCGCGCTTGTGGCGAGTTGGTCGCTGGCGCTCGCGGCGCTGCTGGCGCTGGCCACATGCGCCGATCACGGCCGTCTGGCGGTGCTCAGCGCTGGTGCCCTGCCGCCAACGCTGCCATTTATGGCGCTGTGGCTTGGCGCAGGTGCGGCACTGACCGGCGGCTTGGCGGTGCTGCTGCTGCCGCTGTGGCTGATCTGCGTTGGCACGACATTGGTGCTGCTCACGCTGCAGCCGTCCGCTCGCTGGGGCACAGGGCGGGCGCTGCTGGCGTTGGTTGGTGGCATCGGGCTGCCGTGGCTGCTGGAGCGCTTTTTCTCCACGACGCTCCAGCAGCTTGGTGCGGGCCTCTCGCCCTTTGGCCGTCCGCTGCTCTGGCCTTGGATTGGGCTGAGCGTGCGCGATGCTGGCTCTGTTACGGCAACGACCGTTCCAGGCGTCGTGCTCGGCGCGCTGTTTATGGTGGCGGCGGCGGTTGGGGTGCTGCTCTGGCGCTGGCGATCGACACCGCCGACCGATACCAGCGTGCGGCTCCGTCCGCCGACGCTGTGGCGCTTGCTACGCCAGCGACTCCCACTGGTGCAGCGTGATCGGCCGTCCGATGACCTTTGATGCTTGGCGTAGCGCTGTCGGCGATGCTTGGCTGCATCTGCTGCTGTATCCAAGCGGCCTCGCGCTGCTGCTGCTTGGCCTGGTGCTCATGCGCGTGTTTGCCACACAGGCCGAGGTGACGCTCAGCCCGCGCGGGGCTTGGGCCGGTCTTGTGCCGCTAGTGGTGGCGGTGGCTGGCCTGCCGTTGCCTGGCACTGGCGAGATGCGTGCGCCGCTTGATCTGCTGACGGTCTGGCTGGCCCTCGACGCACCTTTGCTCTTGGCGCTGGCGTTGGCTTGGCGTGGTGCGCTCGATCAGCAGTGGTGGCTGATCAAGGCGCTGACTGGCTGGCTGGTCGCGGCCCCCTTGCAAGGGCTGGTGCTGGTCGTCCTGGGGTGGCAGACGCGCAGTTTGACTCTCCAAGCGACCTTGGAGCTTGGCTGGCCTGCGGGACTCGTATGGGCGATCACGCTTGTGCCGCTGCTCCAGCTCGGCCCTTGGCGCTGTGAGCTGTCCGGTCCCTGGGCGCTCGCCTTGAATATGCGGCGGGCTGGCCACTGTGGCGTTGTCGTGCTGTGGGCCGTGCATCAGTTGGTCCCGCGCCTCGCCGCTTGGCTGCCGTCACGTGCGGCTGTGATTGAGGATGGGCGTTTGCCTGCTGCGCTGCTGCTGCTTGGGTTGATCCTGGCTCTGTGGGGTATCGACCGTGTCGGGCGATCTCGCTCTGTGCTGCGCTGGGGTCGCGCATGGTGGCTGTTTGGCGCACTGCTGCTAGGCTGGCTCGCCGCGCAGACGCTAGCACAGTTCGTGGCGCGCTAGTCGATCTCGCGCTGCTGCGTTTCGCCTGCCTGTTTGAGCGCCGTTACCCTGTGTGCTCTAGTTGTCCGGCGGTGACTGCTGCCGTAGGCTGACGTGCGCCCGCTGTGGCGCTCAGCGCCGACCAGCATAGTGGCTGATGGCCTATCAGGCATGCCAGGCCAGCGCCCAGTAGAGCGCGTTTGCACGCCAGGCGCAGGTGTGCATGCCTGCCTCTGCTGCGAGTGCGCGCATCTCCTGCTGCGTATAGGCGCGCAGCACTGACAGCGGGCCGTCGTGCTTGCCGAGCTGCGTCATCGGCCCCAGCGCGGCTAGCCGTGCGCCCCAGTAGCCCAGGCGGCTGCGCTGGAGATCGACAATCACGCCGCCGCGCCGTGCCACGCGCTGTAGCTCGTGCAGCAGTTGCAGCACCTGCGCTGGCGCAAAGTGATGGATCGCTTGGGCGCAGACAACGATGTCAACGCTGTCTGCGGCCCAGGGCAGCTGAAGTGCATCGCCACAGATCGTTGGCGCACGCTGCTGGGCGATGCGGCAGATCGTTGGCTGAATATCGCAGCCAAGCAGATTAAGCTGGTAGCCAGCCCGTCTGGCGCGCTGCTGGAGCCAGCGCGTGCTGTATCCGCCGCCACAGGCGATGTCGATGCCGCTGATAGCGCTTGCTGCGCCTGTCAGCAGCGGGGCGATAGCCCGCCAGCCTAGCTGCTCGCCGCCGGTGAGGCGATACAGCCAGGCCATCTCAGTTAAGTTCCGTGAGAGTGTGGGTATGTCAGCGGGGGCGCTATCCAGAAGCTCGCTGGCCTCTAGGCGGCTTTGCATCCTCAGCTCCGTTCTGCCTGCGTGCTCCACGCGTGCGCGGGCGCACACACGCAGCAGCGATAAACCACACTGTAGACGATCACCCTAGTACTGATCGACAAGCTCACGCCGCTGGTGCCGCAGCAGGTACGCGCCCAGCACGCTGCCATAGATCAGCATCGCCGAGAGCGAGGCGAGCAGCCCCATGCCACTCTGCAGGCGCGGACTCCAGCCAAGCCCCGCATCGGGCAAGAGCAGCCAGTAGCCTACGGCCCACACGAGCGCTGCATAGAACAGCGTGCCCCACAGCAGCTGTTTCCCCTCGAGCGTGCGGGCGATCAAGGCCCAGACGAGGCCAAAGACGGCCAGCAGAATCACATTGATAATAAAGCCAACCACCACCGCCGCGCCAACGCCGCTGCCTGGCTGCATGCCGATCAGCGTCACCAGCAGGTTCGGGAATGTCCAGAACGATGCTGCGCCAAACATACCGTACACCATCGCGATCAGTGTGGCGATCACACCGGCGATTGCACCGCCGACAAGGCCATCCTGCGGGTTCAGCCCGCGCACTTTTGTTACATATACCGTCATTCTTGCCTCCTTTTGCTGCTAGGCTAGAAAGCAAGAACATTGCCATTATCGGCTGCCCTTGGGCGTAAGCTCTGGCTCTGCCAGCGCATGGTCAAGCTGATCGCCGTTGTGGACCTGATAAACTGGCAGCCGAATTTCAGCCAGCTGGGCCAAAATCGGCGCAGGATCGCGCCAGCCGCCGAACGACTGCGGATCGATAAAGACCACGCTTGAGCGTGCGCCACGGTAGACCATATGTTGCAGGCTCGTTACCCAGCGCGGATCAACCGCTGGCGTGATGATAATCAGCGACACATTGCGCCCGAAGCGGTGGCCCTCGGCGGCCAGCATCTCGGCCAGCGATGTTTGGCCCTTGGCGCGCAGCATCGCCAGCGCCTCCAAAATCTTGTACAGCTGGCGCGCCTCGCGCTCGGGCGGAATGACCTCGCGGTGCTGACCATGCGCGACCAGCCCAACGTTGCGGTTGAGGCGCAGCAGGTGCCGCGCTAGCGAGGCCGCCAACGTGACCGCGTACTCCTCGCTGGCCGGCTGAAGGCGCAGTTTGCCACGCATCACATCGGCGGCCATCAGGATCGGCGACTCGTCCGGCAGCGCGTGGTGAAAGCGCTCCTCCATATCGAGCACGATCCAAACATCGGCGGTTGGATCAAGCTCAAACTCCTTGACCATCAGCTGGCCAGTGCGCGCGGTCGAGCGCCAGTGGATGCGGTTGAAGCTATCGCCGGGCACATACTGGCGAATCGTTGACACATTGGGCGTGACATGAAACGTGCGCTGCTGGAGGTCCTGGCCGCCGAGCAGATCGGCGGTGGGCAGCTGAAAGCGCGGTAGCTCCACGGTGGCCGGATACACGATCAGCTCGTTGGTGAGGTCCACATGCTTCGCCAGCCGAAAGATGCCGAACGGATCGCCGCTGTGCACCGAGACTGGCCCCAGCGTCCACTTGCCACGCTGCGTGCAGGGTGTGCGCACCGTCCAGCGGCGGCGCGAGCGACCGGGCAAGTAGCTGACAAACCCCAGGCCATGCGAGGGCAGATCAGAGTGATCGCGCACTTCAACCCACAGCTTCGGAATAACCCACAGGTTGTAGATGGTGAGGCGCTCGCGGGCGGTCTCGCCGACTTGAGCGCGTGTGACGCTGGACTCGCGCTCCAGCTCCAGCCCCTCCAAGTTGCTCCAGGCCCACAGGTATGCGACGACCAGCAGCCCGAGCAGGACATAGGTGAGATAGTAGAAAAACGAGATGTTGGTCGCCAGGCCGGTGAAGAACATCGCCACCGCCAGGGCCAGCAAGCCCAAAGCACGCATTGCAGGCTCCTTTAGTGCACCGAGGCGGGCTGGCGCTCAAAGCGGCGTCCAGCGCGCGCTCCAGGCACGGGCACTTGGCTCAGCACGCTCTGCAAGATCTCGGCGGCCTGCACATTGCGGATGCGCGCGGCGGGGCTGATGATCAAGCGGTGCCCGAGCACGCTGAGCACCAGCGCCTTGACATCGTCGGGGGTGGCGTAGTCGCGGCCCTGGATGGCGGCGTAGGCCTGTGTGGTGCGGTACAAGGCCAGCGAGCCGCGCGGGCTAGCGCCGAGGTAAATATCTTCGTGATAGCGGGTGGCGGTGACAATGCCCACAATATACTCTTTGATCAGGTCATCGACGTAGACATCGCGAATGAGCTGCTGCAGCTCGAGCAGCTGAGCTGCCTCGATCACTTGATCCAGGGCGTTCAACGGATGCTGGACGCGCTGGCGATCGAGGATGGCCAGCTCATCTTGCTTGGAGGGATAGCCGAGCGAGATGCGCAGCAGAAAGCGATCAAGCTGGGCCTCTGGCAGCGGGAAGGTGCCCTCGTACTCGATCGGGTTCTGCGTCGCCAGCACAACAAACGGCTGTGGCAGCTGATAGGTGGTTCCATCGACTGTGATCTGGCCCTCCTCCATGCTTTCCAAGAGGGCAGACTGCGTTTTTGGCGTGGCGCGGTTGATCTCATCGGCCAGTACAATCTGGGCCATAATTGGCCCTGGTCGAAACTCAAACTCCCCGCTTTTCTGATTAAACATCGAGATGCCGACCACATCGGTGGGCAGCAAGTCGGGGGTAAACTGAATGCGCTTGAAGCTACAGCCGATTGAGCGGGCGATCGACTTTGCTAGCACCGTTTTTCCAACACCCGGCACATCTTCCAACAGCACATGGCCACGGCAGAGGAGTGCGATCAGCGTAAGCTCAACGGCCTCACGCTTGCCAATGATGACTTTTTCAACGTTTGCCGCCACTTTCTGGACGACTTCCTGTACATGTTTCAATGCTGCCTCCAGCGATTCCACAATTTGTATACTTCATTCAGATGAAGCAAGAAAGGTTCAATGCTAGGCTAAAGATTTAGCCATGACAATTTGGCGCTCGGGAACGCGCACAAACCCAAACCACTCATATAGGCGTTGGGCGTGGGTATTTGAAGCTTGCGTGTTGAGGGAGAGAATCTGTACTCCATTGTTGGCGCACCAGTGGGTGACTTCGGCCAGTAGGCGTACGCCAATCGCTTGGCCTTGCCAACTTGGATGTACTGCGATGCGCACTAAATGTGCCACACTGCCGCCGTGGTGTGTTGTGGCGAAGGCATAGCCAACCATGGTGCCAGCACGTTCGGCGATCAAGTAGCATGGTGCAATCGGCAGCACATTCTCCAAAATAACATCGCTTTTAACCCATTCGGCGCGAAAGGCGCTGGAGTCGATGCGTGCGATACTGGGGATATCGGCAGGTGTGGTGGCACGAATGCTGACCTGCTGATTGCCCCAGTCGGGGATGAACAAGCTGTGCTTTTCATAGCTAATCACCTCAACCTGAGCCAGGTAGCCTTGGTTAAGCAGCAGTGGACGTAGCCAGACCAGATCGAACTGATCGCTCATCACGTACATGTCTGTGCCACCGGCGGCCGCGACAGCCGTCTCGGCGTGCTGTAACAGCGTTGGCACAACCTCAACTGGCCGCAGGGGCTGGCGCACCACAATGGCGCGTGCCCATGCAGCTGGCGGCTGCGCCCATGTGACGATCAGCGCTGCCCAGATGCGCCCATCCAGCTCGGCGACACAGCTCAGCTGTGGCTCGGCGGTGGCGAATAGCTCATCTTGCGGCATAGAGAGCGACAGCCACTCAGTTTGGGTGAACAGCTGCATGAGTGTGGCATAATCGTTCGGGGTGCATGGGCGAAACCGCAGCTGGGCGGACGATGGTGAGCGGCGGAAGAAGAGCATCTACTCCTCTCGTAGTAGTGACAATCCGAGTGCGCCTGGTCCCACGTGGACAGCCAAGATGGGTCCAGCGTCGCCAACGTAGACTGGTGCGTTAGGGAACAGCGCTGATACTTGCTGGCGCAGCGCCTCGGCTTGGTCCACGGCATTGGTATGGTTGATGCCGATGCTGCGGACGCTGTGGTTGCCCACAAAGGTGCGTGCTAGATCAAGGATCGTTGCCTGGGAGGCCTCGAAGGAGCGTGGCCGGGCTAAAACATCCATGCCGTTCTCGCCCTTGCCAAGCACCGGAATAACCCCTAGCAACGATGCCGCCATGGCTGGCAGCCGCCCTAGCCGCCCACTCATGCGCAGATACTTCACCGAGGCTGGTGCCGAGGCCGAGAACAGTTGTGTGCGCAGTTGCTCAACCAGCGCCGTTGTTTCCTCGACGCTCCGCCCAGCTTCAAGCGCTTGGGCGGCCTCAATAATAAGCAGGCCGCTGCCGATGGAAAAATCATCGGTATCAATATTAATGATGCGGCGCTGTGGCACTCGCTCGGCTGCTTGCACTGCATTGCGGTAGGAGTTGCTGGTTTTATGGGAAGGGTGAAACATCATGATCACATCAGCATCAGGGAAATCGTGTGCGAATGCATGGATAAACTGCGCCACCGATGTGGGCGCGGTGGTTGGCACAGCCTCAGCGCTCGCAAGGCGACGATAAAAATCTATCAGGCTGATGTCTTCGCCCTCGCGATAGTTACCATCGAGAAACTGGATCACAAAAGGGATCAGGTGGATGTTGTAGCGCTGAATAATACTCTGGGGCAGACTTGATGTTGATGCAGTGACTAAGGCAACTTTTGTCATGGTACCCCCTCCCTGATGCAGCATTGCAAGCAGGTTTGGAAAGATGATACTACACCCCTTATGGTGGTGCAAGCATTTGACACTCCGCGAAATTTACCAGTATAATACAGCATCTAGCGCGTCCAAAATGTTGACGCGCTGCTGTAATTGCTATCGCAACAAGGAAGCGCGTGCGTGCGCGCTTTTGTTTTGACCAGGAGGACATGATCAATGCCAAAGCGCACATGGCAGCCGAAGCGCCGCAAGCGGCGTCGAACGCATGGATTTTTGGAGCGCATGAGCACCCGCACGGGCCGTAATGTTCTGAAGGCCCGCCGTCAAAAAGGGCGTTGGAAGCTGACCGTTAGCGATAAGCCGCGTCCAGTTCGTGGTGGACACCGCTAGTTGTGCAGCGCTCACTACGCCTTCGTTCACCGCGCGATTTTCGCCGTGTGCGCGAAGGCGGTCGCTCATGGGCGCACCCGCTGCTTATTTTGGGTGCGTATCCTAATCGAACCAACCGAACACGCTATGGCATTGTCGTGGGGCGAGCAATCGGCGGCGCGGTTCAACGTAATCGATCCAAGCGCCGCGTGCGTGAAGCGCTGCGGCTGATTGCCAATCAGGTTGCTCCCGGTTGGGATCTTGTGTTTATCGTCCGGGCTGGTATGACAGCAGCAACATGGTCCGAGGTGCAAGTAGCCGTTCAGTCACTGTTGTTGCGGGCCAGCCTTTGGCGACCTCTCGCCAGCGAGATAGAAAAGGAATAGGCCGATGCGTCGGCTTTTGTTGGCGCTCATACGCCTATATCAACGCTTCAGTCGCTATACACCACCAAGCTGCATTTACACTCCCACCTGCTCCCAGTATGGGTATGAGGCGATTGCCAAATATGGTGCTCTGAAGGGTGGCTGGATGACAGTCAAACGGATTTTGCGCTGTCACCCGTGGGCAAAAGGTGGCTATGATCCTGTTCCCTAGTCGAACAGCAAATACATAACATAAGGGACGCGCATGTTTGATGCAATTGGCCGTTTGTTGCTACCCATACTCGTGGCACTCTACAACTGGTTTGGGAACCTAGGGGTCGCGATTATTATCTTTACAATCCTGACCCGTGTGCTGATTTTGCCGCTAACGCTTAAGCAGCTGCGCTCGCAGAAGAAAACCATGCTCCTGCAGCCAAAAATTCGCGAGCTGCAGCGTAAATACGGCAAAGATCGTGAAAAATTGACCCAAGAAACCATGAAGCTGTATCAGCAGCATGGTGCTAACCCGGTTTCGGGCTGTCTGCCGCTGATTATTACGCTGCCGATCTTGTTTGGTGTGTGGCGTGCAATCAGCCAGTTTCAAGGCGCGGTGACGGCCGAGGCGTTTCCCTTCCTGTGGATTCCTTCGCTCACCCCCAATGCCGCTGCTGGTCTCAGCGGCCACGATCCATACTATATTCTGCCAATTCTCTCGGTGATCTTCCAGTATATTGTGCAGCTTATGGCGATGCCGCGCCAGACGGATCCCAACCAAGCGCAGATGCAGCGCGTGATGCTGTTTATGCCCTTGATGTTTGGCTGGTTTGCCTTCACCATCCCCGCTGGTGCAGTGCTGTATATGATCACCGGCTCAGTGATCGCAATGATCCAGCAATTCTTTACGACGGGCCTGGGTGTGCTTCCCAAGTACCTGCCGTTCTTGCCTGAGCGCACTGGCTTCTTAACTCCAGTGCCAGTCGAAGAAACGCCCAGCGAAGATGAACCGGACGTGCCCGAGGTCCAGCGCCGCGATTTCTGGACGGTCTTGTCGAAACTTCAAGAGCCTTTGCCCGATGCTGTCGGTGCCACATCTGGCGGCGATGTCGCAATGGAGCAAGCCCTATCTGATGTGCACGATCAGATCAACACGGCCAAGAAGAAGCGCCGCTAAGCCTTAGCCCGGTTCTGCATCTGGAGACGCAAAGCATGGCGATGCAAAAAATCGAAGTACGTGCCGCCACAGTGGCCGAAGCTGTGGCTCAAGCCTTGGATCAACTTGGACGCGATGAAGACGAAGCCCTGATCGAGGTTCTTGCGCAAACCGCTGACTCTGCGCTTGTACGCGTAAGTGTGCCTGAAGAGTTTGACGATGAGCTAGAGCTTGATTTGGACGATGCTGACGATGCTGTTGATGCGCCCGATAGCGCTGTGTCGCGCCGACGGCGTCAGCTGCCAACTGAAGAGATCATCGCGCAGGCGCGCTCGATTCTCGAAAATCTCTTGCAGCACATGGATATTCGTGGGTTTGTGACCCCCGTGGTCCAGGCTGCAGAGAACCGCGAGGGCGAGCCGGAACAAACAGTTACGCTGCACATCGAGGGTGTCGATGAGGAAACAACGGGCTTGATCATTGGTCGGCGCGGGGAAACACTTCGATCACTCCAGTATATGCTCAACCTGTTGATCCATCGGCAGTCTGGCCATTGGCCGCAGGTCGTGATCGACATCGGTCAGTATCGCCAGCGCCGCCAGGACTCGCTCGAAGGCTTAGCCCATCGGATGGCCGAGCGCGTACGCCAGTCCGGCCGCGCTATCCCGCTTGAGCCGATGAGCGCCTATGAGCGGCGCGTTATTCATATGACTCTGCGCAACGATGACAGCGTCTATACGGAAAGCTCCGGCGAGGGCGAGAATCGAAAAATAGTTATCTTCCCGGCCAAAGGTCGCTAAAAGCGTGGGCGCTGATTACGTCAGCGCCCTTTGACTAGTTGTATCACTTCACACAAGGAGTCAACGATGATTCCGCTGACAAATCTGCCCAACACTGTCAGTATTCGCGAGGTTGGTCCCCGCGATGGGCTGCAAAATGAAGATCGTATGTTGACAACTGCGCAAAAAATTGCGTTGATCAACGCCCTGAATGATACCGGCATCAAACAGATTGAGGTCGGTTCTTTTGTGCATCCACGCTTTGTGCCGCAAATGGCCGATACTGCCGAGGTGTTTGCGCAGATCGAGCGCCGACCAGGCGTGATCTATAGCGCCATCGCACCAAACTTAAAGGGTGCCCAGCGTGCGATTGCCGCCCGCGCCGACGCGGTGCAGGTGTTTCTTAGCACATCCGAAAGCCACAATCAGTCCAATGTCAAGATGAGCATCGCGGACTCGTTGAGCGCCGCTGCCGATATTGCCCACACCCTCAAGGAGTCCGCAATCTCTTTTGAGGCGGTCCTGTCTGTGGTGTTCGGCTGTCCCTTTGAGGGCGATGTACCTTTGGAGCGGGTGCTGCTGATTATCGAGCGCCTGTTAGCTATGGGCGCAGAACAGATTACCCTCGGCGATACAACGGGCATGGCCCATCCACGCTTGGTGCAAGCAATCATTCTTGGTATTCGCGAGCGCTTTCCTCAGGTGCCGCTGCGCCTGCATCCGCATAGCGCCCGCGGCGCAGGCCTCGCCAATGTTTTGGCCGCGCTAGAGGTTGGCGTGGATCGCTTCGATGCAAGCCTTGGTGGCATCGGCGGCTGTCCATTTGCGCCTGGCGCACCTGGCAATATCTGCACTGAAGATGCTGTGCATATGCTGCACGAGATGGGTATCGACACTGGCCTTAATCTGCCAAAGTTGGTCGAGTGCGCCCGCCGCGTCGAGGAGTTGCTCGGCCACGAGGTGCCCGGCCAAGTCATCAAAGCTGGTATCTGTGGCCATATTCCCAACGGCGAGCCGCGGCCTTGGCGGGCCGCAGCAAAGGCGCTCTACGCCAGCTAGGGGCAACCTTTGCCAACACAGACCGGCCCGATCTGCTGAGTACAGATCGGGCCGGTCTGGTTTTTTAGCCTAGGCCAAGCATTATTTAACGACCAGCGTTCCCTTCATCCCTGCGGCATAGTGGCCAGGGAAGGTGCAGATAAACTCGTAGGTGCCTGGTGCCAGATTAAAGGTGATCGTGTCGGACTCGCCGCCGTTGATGGTGGCGGTTTGAGCGATGGCACTCGGAGCCTTGTAGTCGGGCGCGTTGCCCTGCGACTCGTCGATCGCCTGCTGCTCTTCGCCTTGCTTAACCAGCGTCCAGTTGTGCGGAATGCTGCCCTTATTGTTAAACGTTAGCGTGACATCACCAGCATCGGCCTCAAGCTCTGTCTCGGCAAACGCCAGGTTGGCCGCATCGGCAGAGTTGGAGGTGAGCGTGCTGCTCGCGCCGCTGGAAACCTCGCCACCAGGCGATGCGCCCTCGTCGGCAACAACCGTCAGCGTGCCGACCATGCCCGCCGCTGCATGGCCAGGGAAGGTGCAGATAAACTCGTAGGTGCCTGGCTCGCTAATATCGAACGTGATGGTGTCGGATTTGCCGCCATCAATCGTGGCCGTCTGCGCGAGCGCAATCTCCGACTTGTAGTCGGGCGCACCAGCATCTTGGGCCTGTTGCACGGCGGCCTCAAGATCGCCGGGCTTGATCAAGGTCCAGTTGTGCGGCAGTGAGCCTTTGTTATTGAACGTCAGCTCGACTGTGCCGGTTGAGGCGGTCAGGTCTTCCTGCTGAAAGGTGAGGTTGGCGGCCTCCCCACTATCAACAACTAGTGCATTGCCACCTGAGCCAGTGCTTGCCCCACCGCCAGGAATTGGCTCGTCGGGGGCACCTTGGAACACGCCGACATTGGTATCGGCAGCCCCGCCACCGCAGCCAGTGAGCACTGCCGCCAGCATTAGGCCAGCAGCAAACGTCTTGTAGCGCTTGACATGCATTGCGCTCGTTCCTCCATGAAAATCTGTGAATCGACCTGTGAATTATAACACAACGACTTCTTAATCGTTTGTCAGTTCGAGGCTTTTTGAGTGCCAGTAGCGGAAGTAAACGCGTAGATTATCCTTTGGCCGACGGGTGGGCACAAGCGCCATTGTGGTGTCTTGTCCAGGCAAGATATCCCACTGATAGGTCCGCAGCAGGTGCGCCGCAAGCATTTTCATCTCCATCTGGGCAAAGGCCATGCCGACGCAAATGCGGGGGCCACCACCAAAGCCGATCAGGCTAAACGCTTGCTGTTTGTGCTCCTCGCGGCCTGGCGCAAAGCGATCTGGATCAAACCGCTCTGGCTCTGGATAGATGTGCGCTGCGGTATGTGTGCCGAGAATGGAGTAGATCACACGTGTTCCGGCTGGAATAGTGTAGCCTTCGATTTCAACCGGCCTGGTTACGCCACGGAAGCCGCCCGCCACTGGTGGATGCAGACGCTCGATCTCACGGAGTATCTGCTCAAGATAGGGCATGCGTCCAAGCTGATCTAGGCTGAGTTCACCTTCGGCGGCGAGCGCTTGCTGCTCTGCCCTCGCACGGGCGAGCACCTGCGGATGGCGGGCTAGCTCTAGACACAGGCTGGTAATCATCGAGGTTGATGTCTCATGGCCAGCGAAGAGCAGCAGCAGACTCTGCACCATAATCTCGCGCTCGGTGAGCTGGTTGCCATCCTCATCACGTGCTTGCAGCAGCAGGCTAAGCGCATCGTTGGTCGGATTTTCGCGCCGCTGCTGAATAACAGCGGCAATATGCTTGAGCAGCGCGTCGCGTGCGGCTAGTGCGCGTCCAAAGCGCGTCCAGCGCTGACGTGAGCGCCGCAGCACAAAGAATCCGTTGGTAAGATCACTGAAGAGTTGGCTGAGGCGCGCAACATCGTCGCCAGACTTACTGCCCATTAACAGCTGGCTGGCGATATCAAAGGTGAGCTTTTTGTTCTCTATGAACCAGGCGAACTCCCGCTGCTGCTCCCATGCCTGCAAGTAGCGCAGCATGGTGCGATTCATCGTATCAAAGTAGCCAGCCAGGGCGCGGCCATGAAAGGCGGGCATAATTAAGCGCCGATTTTTGGCATGCTCAGGCCCATCCTGCACGAACAGCGACTCGCCAAGCAAGGTCTGGAATGTGTCGGGCCAGCCTTGACCCCAAGAAAAGGCGTCCATCGAGCTTGAGAGCACGCTGCGAGCAGCCTCTGGCCCGATGACAACCACTGTCGGCTGGCCCAGCAAATGGGTGCGAAAGACGTTGCCATAGCGCTCCTTGCGGCGCACAATAAACTTTGGATCGATGAGAAACGTCAGCGTTTCGCCAAGCAAGGGCAGGCCATGGGAGCCTGGCGGTAGATTCGTATGGGCTGTTGTCGTCATTGCTACTTCCTTTTTGCGCTACGCGCTAGCGCTGGCTTAAGGCCACCATGAGATAGCGGTGATCGGAGGCCCCGCTGCCTGTGTGTGCGCTGATGGACTGCCAAGCTGCGCTATGCCAGACATAGTCGATGCGCACAAGCTCCGGTAAGAACCAGCGATCAGGCCAGGTAAAGCCCATGCCAACACCACTCTCGCGCCAGCTATCGTGAAACTGTGTTGTGAGCCTTGTATAGCCCGCCTGGCGCTCGGTTGTGTTGAAGTCACCGACGATAATCACGGATTGCTCAGGCTGTGTAGCGCGCAGCAGCTCAGCGATGACCGTGTCCTCACGTATGGTGGACAGGCTGAGCGGAATAGTGAGGCCGCTGATGCTGAGCGTTGCCTGTGGCGAGCGCTCGATGTGCACATTGATGAAGGTAAGCGCTTGGTTGCCAAGCTGCATTGTAACCGCTCGGCGATAACAGCGCCAGTAGGGGCAGTCGATGGGGGCGCTGATGTATGGATAGCGGCTGAACAGCGCCAAATCGCTGGGCTGTAGACCAGGCTCAGTTGGCAGCCGCACCTCATAGAACGGGTAGGTCGCGGACAGGGCGGCGACGAGCGGTTGGCGGAGCTGCTCGTCAACCTCTTGCAGCGCGATGATATCGGGCTGCTCATGCTCGATAATGCTGATCAGGTTCGCTGCGTCGGTGTTGCGGCCCCAGACATTCCAGGTGAGGATGCGCAGGCTTGGCGCTCCGCCAGTGGTTGGTGGAAACCAGCGTGGGCTGTAGCCGATGCCCCAAGCGGCTAGCAGCACAAGCGTCGTCCAGCGCCAGCGCGGCGTGTGCCACACGACGAGCAAACCGGGCAGCAGCGGAATAGCCCACCAAGGCTGTAGGACATTGAGCAGATTGAGCGGCCAGTGCTGCTGGAGAGGCGTATGGACCGCTAGCTCTAGGACTACCAGGAGCCAGATCCACCCAACAGCGATGCGCCACCAGCAGCTCCGTGGTCGCACTATGCGCCTCGACTGCCAAGCAGTGCCATCTGACTATCGAACAGCGGCGTGCCGAGCGCGGGCTGATTGCAGTAGTATAGCCCGCTCGGCAGCAGCTCGCGCGACTGGGCTGTGTCACGCCACATAGTTTCCAGCACCTCGTCGCGCAGCAGCGTCAGCATCGACTGGTCCTCGATTGGAACCAGCACCTCGACCCGCCGATCAAGGTTGCGCTGCATCAGATCAGCGCTGCCCATGTAGAGTGTTTCTGCGCCAGCATTGCGCGCATAGTAGATGCGGCTATGTTCCAGAAACCGACCGACGATGCTTTTCACGCAGATGGTCTCGCTGATGCCCGGCAGGCCCGGCCGCAGACAGCACAGGCCACGCACCAGCAGCCGTACCTCCACGCCTGCCTGTGAGGCGCGGTATAGCAAGCTAATCATCTCAGGATCGACGAGTGCGTTCATCTTAAAGAAGAGCAGGCCCTGTTGGCCGGATAGCTGGTGTTCGATCTCGCGCTCGATCAACATGCGTAGGTTTTCGCGCAGGGAGATTGGCGCGATCCACAGCTTACGATACTGCTTTTGACGCGAGTAGCCTGTCAAGTAGTTGAACAGCTCCGATGCGTCGGCTCCAAAATCCGGTCGGCAGGTGAGCAGTCCGAGGTCGGTGTAGATGTGAGCCGTGACCGCGTTATAGTTGCCAGTGCCAACATGGAGGTAGCGCACAACGCTCTCGCGCTCTTTGCGCACGACGAGCGCAATTTTGCAGTGGGTCTTTAATCCAACTAAGCCATAGACCACGTGGACGCCCTCGCGCTCCAGTGCCCGCGCCCACTCGATGTTGTTTTCCTCATCGAAGCGCGCCTTAAGCTCGACCAGCACGGCTACCTGCTTGCCATGCTCACGGGCGCGGAGCAGTGCGCGCACGATCGGTGAGTTGCTGCCCACGCGGTAGAGCGTTTGTTTGATCGCCAGCACGTGTGGGTCGCGGGCCGCCGCCTCAAGGAAGTCGACGACCGGGTTGAACGAGTCGTATGGGTGGTGCAGCAGGATATCGCGGCGGCGGATAATCGAGAAGATATCCTCGCCGGTGGAGAGCACAGGCGGGATGAGCGGCATAAAGGGCGGGTCTTTCAGCTCGGGCCGCTCAAGCTTTGTAAGCACCATGAGGCTGCTAAGATCAAGTGGGCCGTTGAGTTGATAGACATCTTCGGCCTCCACATCAAGGTTTTTGATCAGCAGCTGCACAATGCGCGCAGGCATTGTCGACTGCACCGAGAGCTTGACGACAGAGCCGAAGCGGCGCTGGCGCACACCCTGCTCGATCGTTTGGAGCAGATCGGCCGCCTCGTCCTCCTCGATCTCCATATCAGCATTGCGGATGACGCGGAAGTAGTAGGCTTCGACGACATCGAGGCCCGGAAACAGCATGCTGATATTGGCATTGATGATTTGCTCCAGCCACGTGTAGCAGACGGTGCTACTCTCATCGCAGGGCAGGGCCACGAGCCGTGGCAGCGACGAGGGCACCTTCAGCCGGGCAAACTGCTCGCTGTGATGATGATCGTGAATCACGACCGCCAGATTGAGGCTGAGGTTGGAGATATGCGGGAACGGATGGCCTGGGTCGAAGGCCAGTGGAGTGAGCACAGGGAAGATCTCGGTATCAAAGTAGCTGCGCAGCCACGCCTGCTGCGCCGCAGAGAGCTGGTCGTAGTCGCGGATGAAAATGCCCGCATGCTCCAGGCGCGGCGAGAGATCGTGATTGAAGCAGTAGCGCTGCTGCTCCATCATTGGCAGGACGATCTCGCGGATGGCCTTGAGCTGCTCGCGTGGCGTCATCCCGTCTGGCGAGCGCTCGACGACGCCGGCAGCGATCTGCTCCTTGATGCCTGAGACCCGAATCATGAAAAACTCATCGAGGTTTGAGCTAAATATAGACAAAAACTTTACCCGCTCCAGCAGCGGCAGGGTATCGTCGAGCGCCTCTTCAAACACACGCTGGTGAAATTTAAGTGCGCTTAGCTCACGATTGATGAACAGGCTAGGGTCGGTCATCACGCCGACGGGGGCTGGTTCGTGAGGGAAGGCCTTGGTCATGATACGCGCTCCTGTGGATGTGTCCGATCTGCGGCTTATTGTACCGAGGTATTGTTAAGAGAGCAACAAAAATCCCCTGCTCCAAGAGCAGGGGATATAAGAGCGTGGCGGCATTAAGCCGGTTCGTCGTCGAGGATCGCGCCAATAAGATTAATCAGCTTGTCTACTTCAAACGGCTTCTGCATAATGACGGCACCTTCTTCTTCTAGATCGTTGAACCATGGCTTGTGGTTGAGCGCAGTCAATATCAAAATAGGAATGCCTTCATCTTGGATACGTTCACGGAGCTGCCGAAATGCCTCGACGCCGTCAACCTGCGGCATCATAATATCGGAGATAATGAGATCTGGTTGCATGGTTTTGAGCATTTGGAGCCCATCAGCGCCGTTGGAGGCCAGCACAACATCATAGCCCGCCTCGCGCAGCGCTATCTCTAGAACCATCTGGAGCGCTAGATCATCATCCATTACAAAGATCTTTTTAGCCATACGATGTTCCCCTACTGTGGGCGCGACGCAGCTATTATAGCAGACAATAGCTGGCTGCCCGCAGAGGGCTACGAGGCGGCCTGGGTGGCTTGGAATACATGCGCGGCGTGCTCGGCCCAGCGCGGGTCGCGATTGAGCGTCTCGCCGAGGCCGATCAGGTCGGCGCTGCCCTCGGCCAGCACGCTCTCGGCCAGCTCGGGGTCGCCGAGGCCGCCGTTGACGATTACCGGCACATCGACAACAGCCCGGATTGCTGCGGCGAGTGGAATTTGCCAGCCAGGGAAGTGGGCGACGGGCTGGGTGCCATGGTCGCTCACCACAACATCAAGCAGCCCCACGCCTACGGCCGCCAATCGCCGTGCGGCGACACGGCTTTCCTGCAGCGTAATGCCGTTGGGCTGTAGCTCATCGACGATCAGGCGGTAGCCAATGAGGAAGTGTGGCCCAAAGCGCTTGCGCAGCTGCTCGACTAGCTCGATCGCGCTACGTGAGCGATCTGCCCCACCGTAGCCATCGCTGCGCCGGTTGGTGAGCGGCGAGCTAAGCTGGTGCAGCAGCCCGCCATCAGCGCCGTTGATGATCACACCTTTGAATCCAGCAGCCCGCGCCCGCCACGCCGCCGACTCAAAGCGCTCGATGATTTGGTCGATCTCGCTGTGCTCAAGCTGGGCTGGTGGTGCAGCCGGATGATGCAGCACTGGCAGCAGTATCGAGCCATTGGAGTGCACTGCCTCGTGTAGCAGGTGCAGGTCAGGGGTGAGCACATCGCTGTAGATCCCTGGTGTGTGGCGTGGTGCCGAGCGCGCGACACTAAATGGCTCGGTCAGCACAAGTCCCACGCCGCCGCGCGCCCAGCTTGTGTAGGTGTCGATCATCGCATTGGTGATGAATCCACCAGGGGCGGTGGTATGGAGCTGGAGCGGCGCCCGAACAATCCGGTTACGCAGGGTGTACGGTCCAAGCTTCAGCGGTGTAAAAAGATGCGCCATAATCAACCTCATCTATGGTGTGTGTGTCGCTGTGCGCGGCGGTGATTGCTTTAGCTTGATTATGGCAGCCTCGCTGCTGTGTGACAATTAGAAAACCGGCCTTCTTGGGCTATTTTAGCGACCATGTCAGCAAACTGTAACCTATTTTAATTGTTCTGCTTTTAGCCCTGCGCTACGCTAGCCATGCAGCAAGAAGGAGACGCTCATGGCTATTGCACCTCTCAACCAGCTACTGTTGCCGCGTTTGCGGCGCGCTGGACATCAACGGGCTTTTGCACGCCAAGTTATCGTGCAGTGGACGGAATCGCTTCCCGGCCGGGCTGTGCCCATGTTGGATCGGCTGCCGCTGCCGCTACGTCCGATCACAGGTGGCGAGCCGTGCGGGTTGAGCCAAGCGCTCATGCAATCTCAGCGTATTCAGTTGATGGGGCCGCTTGGCTCTGGGCGCTCGCTGGCCTTGGAGCAGCTGCAAGTGCAGTGGGCGATGCATCAGATCACCTTGCCTGCAACAACCTACCCGCTCCTGATTCATGCACCATCGGCTGATGCTGATCCTGATGTCGCGCTGCGCACGGCAATAGGCGCAGCTGGATTCGCCAACTCGATGCTGCTTGTCGAGCGCGGTCTGGCGGCAGGCCATTGGCTGCTGCTGCTTGACGATCTGGACGCGCTGTCAGGTGAGCACGCTGGCCGCTGGCGACGCTGGGTGATCGACATAGCCCGGCGCTATCCAGCGCTGGCGCTGGTGATTGTGACTGAGCGCACCCAGCCATGGCCTGAGTTTACCGCTTGGGAGCCGCTGCCGCCCTCCGCCGAGCTGCTTCAGGGCTGGCTAAAGGTGCTGCTGCCGCAGGAGGAAGTTACGCTGCTGCTTGGGCCACTGCTGCACGATCCACGCGTGCGTCTGATCGGCGAGCAGCTGATCGATGTGATCGCGCTGGCCTTCACCTACGCACAGAGCGGATTTGCGGCTAACCGTGCGCGACTCTACGCAACTGCGCTTGAGCGCATTCTGCGGCCGGTGATCGGTGCGGACTCTGCCCGCTTGCGTACGGCTCTGGCGACCTTTGGCTATCAGAGTGTTGTGCAGTCTGCCCCGCCGTATGTGCCTGAAGAGCAGCGGCCTGCGCTCGCTGCTCTGCGTGGTCTTGTTATGATCGATGCTGATGGGCATCTACGCTTTCAGCGGCCACTGTTTGGTGTTTTTTGCGCTGCCCTGGGGCTAGCGGCCCATCCTGAGCGCCTGACGCCCGATCTGCTAGCAGCCCCTAGTCCGCTGCTGCCGCTGGTGACTGGACTGATGCCTGATCCAGCGGCGGTGTATGCGGCAGTGACAGCGCGCGAGCCATGGTCGACTGAGCAGGTCTTGCTGTTAGGCCGCTGTATGCGCGAGCACCATGTGCCCCTCTTTGAGTGGGGCCCGCGTATTTTGATGGCGCTGGCGCAGCTTGGCCATACCAGCTCTGCTGATGCTGAGCAGGTGTGGTCGCTGCTCATGGCCATGCCCGATGTTGTGGCCGCAACGGTCTCAGAGCAGATGGCGAGTGGGGTGCAGGGCGAGCACTGGACGCTTCAGTTTGTGCGCCTGCTCCCAGTGCAGCTCGCTGAGCCGTTTGTGCTCGATCTGATCACCGATAGCCGGCTGCTGCGGTCAACCCGGCGTGTGGCGGCGCTCCAGATGCAGCGCCTGCTAACACCACAGCTGCAGCCGCGTCTAGAACAGCTTGCTTCCCGTCCGATCGACGATCTTGGCCGCCTTCTATTGCTACAGGCGCTGTGTGCGCTTGGGCCTAGTGGTCGGCACTGGGTGGCGGCTGGGCTGGCGGCACGCCGATTTATGCTGCCAACGCCCCACGATCCTTCTGATGCGCGCTCGCTGGTTGAAATTGGCTCGGCGCTCTTGAGCGATCCAGATCTCGATAGCACGGTGCACACAGCCGCAACGCTGGCGATGCAGGGCTGTGTGTCGGAGGCCACCGCTCCCGGCCTGCTGCATGCGTGTACGGCGGCGGCGGCACCGCTGCGGGCGGCGGCGCGTAAGGCCCTGCTGTCGGCGGAGCCGTCGCTGGCGTTGCGCTCGCTTGGGCGTTTGGTGCTTGGCGATGATGTGCACTGGGCCGCTCGTCAGGAGGCGCTAGAGACGCTGACGACGCTGCCAGGCGTCGGCGTAACCGCGCTGCTGCTGCGAGTGATTGCCTCGCCAATGCCGCTGGCTGGGCGTTTTGTGGCCGTGAACGCAGTGCTTGATCGCCCTGGTGGTGTTGAGCGCCTGCGCGAGCTGGCTATGCAGGGGGAGCTACCGGCCGCGCTGCGTGCCCACATTGTCCGCGAGCTAGGCGCGCGTCCGACGACCGTTGGTTTCTGGCTGGAGCTGGCTACAACCGCGCAGCCTGTGCCCCTGCGCGCCGCCGTTGTGCGTGTGCTGGCAACCTCGGCGTCCGATGAGAGCTTGGCGGTGCTAGCGGGCATTGTGGAGCACGAGCGCCTTGATTTGGAGGCGCTGCTTGCAGCCGTTGAGGCACTCGGTGCGCTTGGCGATGAGGGCGGCATTTGGGCGCTGCGCACTGTGCTGCTGGGGCCGCTGCTCCAGCAGCTGCGCGATGCATGGGCTGTCGGCCTTGATCGGCTGGCCCAGGAACATCCACCGATAACCTGGAATGTGTTTCAGCTGCCCGAGGCCCTGCGCTGGCGCTGGGGGCGCGCGCTGGCCTTTGGCACCACTGCCGCTGACATGCCGTCGAGTCTGCGCGAGCTGGTGGAGCAGGAGGCGGTGTTGCTGCGCACGGCGGCGGCGCAGGCCCTGGGGAAGATCAGCGGCCCTGCCGCCCGCGATGTGCTGCGCGAGGCGCTGCTGGCCGCTTCTTCAGCCGATGGCTACGGCCCTGCGCCAGCGCTGGCGAACGAGCTTGTGCGGCTTGATGGGACCAGCGATCTTGTCTACACCGTCCAGTCCCATGGGTCGCCGCTCATTCGTTGGGTGGCGGCACGCGCGCTCCAGTCCGCTGATGTTGGCGCGACGCTGCGCGATGTGTGGACCAGCACAGATAAAATTAATCTTGACCCCGAGACCCGCAGCACCATGCTGGCGGCCCTCGGCTCCGATCCGCGGATTGTACCCATCTTAGAGACACTGATTGTCGATGATCAGGCTCCCGAGCTGCTGCGGCTCGATGCGGTGCAGGCGCTCGGTCAGTCGGGCGCTGCGCACGCGGAGGGCCTGCTGCTAGCCTTAATCTCTAGCGCCCGTGATGATCCTATGTTGGCCGCTGCCGCACTCGATGTGCTGCATCCGCCGTTGACAAGTGCTACGTTGACCCTTGTGCGTAGTCTGCTGCGCATGCCGCGACCTGGCGTCGATGTGGCGGCGGCAGCGCTGCGCTGCCTTGTGCGCGCCGAGGACTGCGAGTCGCTGCCGCTATTTTTGCGCTATGCTCAGCACGAGAGCGCCAATCTCGCTGTCCCGGCCATCGACGGACTGGTGCTGTGTAATGACTCCACAGCCAATGCGGTGCTGAGCCGCTTGGCCCATACGAGCAACAAGAGCACCCGCATTCGGCTTCACGCGACTGGGGCGCTGCTCCAGCTAGAGGGTGCAGATCACCTCCCAACTGTGCGTCAGATGCTTGAGAAAGGGTCAATAGCGATGCGCCTAGTGGCGCTTGACCTCCTGCTCAAGTACCTTGATGACCCAACCGAGCTGCTGCGTTGTGTGCGCTCGGCCTGGCCGCTCCCGCTACGTCTGCGGCTGGCCGAGGAGCTTGCGAAAACGGCTACTCCACAGGCCTTAGAGCTGTTGGAGCAGGTGCTTGCTGACGATAAGGAGAGCCAGGGCTTGCGCATTCTGGCCCTCAATACACTCAGCAGTGCCCGCTATACACCAGCGCTGGCGCTCATCGAACACGTTGCGCTGCAGGCACAGACCACTCTACCGCTGCGCCGCCGTGCTATCGTCGGTCTTCGCCCTTGGCGGCATGAGCCGACAACTCTGCTGGCTCTAAGCAGCCTGGCGCTGGACTCCGCCCCGTATGTTCGCTCTTGGGCGCTGCAAGCCTTGCAAGACTGATTGAATTGAACGGGTTAGGGGGATGCCATGCGCCCAGTTGAGCAAGGCTATGTACTGATTGTCGAGGATGATCCGGCAATTGCGCGTCTGCTTGACGTAACATTGCGGACTGCTGGTTGGCTATGTGTTGTTGCCGCCGATGGTCTAACGGCGCTGCGCCTGTGGGGCGAGACAGATCCTGTGCTGGTGCTGCTTGATGTGATGCTGCCAGATCTAAGCGGCTGGGAGATCTGTGCTGCCATTCGTGAGGAGAGCCAGGTGCCCATTATTATGCTCACCGCCAAGTCAGCCGACGACGATGTGGTGCAGGGGCTTAGCTTGGGCGCTGACGACTATGTCAGCAAGCCATTTACCCAAGCGCAGCTGCTTGCCCGCATCCAGGCTGTGCTGCGTCGCGTGCAGCATAGCACGCCGGAGCCAGCGCCGAGCCACGAGGAGCGCGCTGCACTGCCGCCGCCGCCGCCGCCACTGCCGGAGCTACCTGGCTGCTCCTTGCTGCGCGATGCGCGGCGGCAAACTGGGCTGAGCCTGTACCAGGTTGAGCGGCGCACAGGACTACGCTGGGACTATATTCAAGCGCTTGAGCATGGCGCGTTTGACACCATCCCGCGGCACCAAATCAAAGAGATTATGCTGCGCTACTGTGCGTTTCTCCAGGTTGATGCACGGCCGGTGTTTGCTCAGGCGCAGCGAGCGCTGCTGGTGCAGCCGACCAGCCAGCTCAACTGGATGCTGATGGTCTGCCTTGGGGCCACAATCGTTGTGCTTCTCCTGCTCCCGTTGATGATGCATCAGTGGTGAATGAGGCGGAGCGCCGTTGGTAGATCGCGGGCAATCTTGACATCGGCGAAGTCAACGCCCATCTGCAGCAGACCTTCGATCAATATTGGATGCATACCGATCAGCAATGCCTGCGATCCAGAGAGACCAAGCGCCTGCGTGAGCTGAGAGATCATGCGGATCAGATGTGGATCGTAGCTGCGCACACCGCTCAGATCAAACAGCACGTACTCGCTGGCTGTGTTAACGACACTCTGCAGGATGGCCTCGACGCTCTGCTCTAGCCGCATCTGATCTAAGCCCTCGACGAGCGGGATGACGAGCACATCGTTGCCAATCGGAATAATCGGAATGCGTAGGCTGGCGATACGATTTTCTAGGCGTGCGATGAGGCTGGCGTTGGCGACGGCAACGGCAATCGGGCTAGACAGCATCTGGAGCAGTGACTGCTCGAACGGGCCATAGATGCCAACGTTGTAGCTCTGGATATTGACGATACCAACGATATCGCTTCCCACCAGCAGCGGCACGCTCATCCAAGCATGCGACAATTTGTCGACGTTGCCAAACGGTGTGCTGCGATACTTGCCAAAGCGCTCCTCTGCATCCACCTGCAGATCGGCGAACACGACTGGCTCACGCTGCTCCATCAGCCACTTGATCGGCGGCGATGACCGATAGTTCCACACCGTATTGGGAAAGTCGTCGATCTCTTCATCGATGGAGTAGAGCGTGATCAGCGTATCGGTGCGCGCATTGTACTGCTCCAAGTAGCCAGCATCGAAGGGCAGCACAGTGCGCATGATCAAAAAGATTGTGCGGCTGAGATTAGCCAAATCACGCGGCTGAAGCACCGCGCGGGTAACTTCGTGCATCGCATCTAGGGCGCGCTCAAGCGCTTCGACCTCTTGGATGAGTGGCTGAAGATCAGGATGATCGCTCATTGCAGCAGTCCAGTTCGTGCTAAAGCTTGCGGTAGGTTGGCGGTGATCTCGATTTGGCGGAAGTCGATGCCTGTATCGGCGAGCATCAGGCTAAGCTCTTGACTGATGCCACTGAGGATGCAGCGCGCGCCGAGCAGGCTGATGGCTTGGATCAGGCGGCGCAGCCCTTGCAGGCCCGTTGTACGCATCTCTTGCACTGCGGCCAGCGATACAATAATGAAGCGGTAGCGCGAGCCTTGAATGGTGTGCAGCAGCTGCTGCTGTACAAGGCTCAGCCGCTCTTCATCGAGCAGCCCAACCAGCGGGAGCAGGAGATGCTGCTCGCTCATGGGAATGAGCGGCACGCTGAGCGCATCGCGAACTTTCTGCAAGCGCTGGACTAAATCAGCCTGAGCCAGCCCGATGGCGAGCATGCTGGCGAGGGTACTGAGCAGGCGCTCCTCGCGTGGCCCATAGACGCCTATTTGATAGCTTTGGACGTTGACCACGCCAATGACAGCGTTGTTGCGCAGAATAGGCACCATCATCCAGGAATGGCTTGTCTCTGCATCATCACCAAACGGCTCGCCTGCTGGGGCGACAGCCGGAAAGCGCTGTGTCAGCTCGGCGTCTAGATCGGCCATAATCACCGACTGGCCCTGGTGGACCACGGCCGCCACTGGGCCGTCTGGATGAAATGACCACGGTGCGTCTAGGCCATAGTCAATGCCCTTATCGACGGACAAGTAGGACTGTAGATGCATACGATCTGGCAGCAGCATGGCGATAAAGCCTGCATCGACGGTCATCAGGTTGCTGGCCTCATCGTAGAGCTGGCGATACAGCTGGGTTGTATCGTGCGGATTGTGAATGGCGCGGCCAAAGCGCGTCAGCGTATCTAGCTCGCGCTGCGCTTCCTCCTGACGCTTGATCAGCAGTGTACGGAATGTGTCATGGGGATCAGCATTGGCACTACTCATTGTTGCAACCGCCGTGAAGCTATAACCATACCAAGAATGACAAAAAGTCCGTTGGCTAGCGATAAGCCGATCAACGAGCGCACTTCCTCATGGCCGAATAGCACGCCAAGGCGGTCGATTGGCCAGTCGAGCGTGATCAGCATATTCCAGGCTGTGGCGACCACGGCCGCAATAAGCACGCTGCTGGCGGCAATCCACTGGAGGCCGACGGTGCGCCGATCGTTGGCCGCCCGCGCTACCCCTTCGCCAGCACAGACGCTGATGAGCAGCATCCACCAAAAGCTCCAGTCGCTGAAGTCGCCAGCGTAGCGCCACTGCCCCCAGGCAATGCCGCCGATGAGGGCGATGCCGCAGGCTGCCAGCACGGCCTGCACATATTGCCGCGTGCTGACTTGGCTCAGCAAGCTTGGCACATAGTAGCTGCCATCACGGGTGCGTTTGGCCCCGCTGCACTCAGGGCAGCGCAGACCAACCGGCGTGCGAATGGCGCAGCGCGTGCAAATCGGCTGCAAACACTTCGAGCATTGCAGCACTGTCTCTTCATCGGGGTGATTAATACAGAACAAGGTTTCGTTATGGGTTACGCTTTGCACGACGTACCTTCCGCGCTTCTCGCCACGCTGCCCATCCAAACACGGGAACGGCGGTCAGGATGCGTCGCCAGCGCTGCGGCTGAGTGATCAAACGATACAACCATTCTAACCCAATTTGGCGCAGCCAGCGTGGGGCATGCGGCTGAACTCCGGCAAGGTAGTCGAAGGTGCCGCCAACTCCGATCCCTAGTCGTAGCTGTAGCTCCGCCTTGTGCTCGGCGATCCAGAGATCTTGTGCTGGCGCTCCGTAGGCTACGAGCACAATATCGGGCTGGCTGGCTGTCAGCGCTGCGGCAACGACCGGATAATCTGCTGCTCTAGGCGACCCAGCCAGTGTGCCGACAATCTGGCAGCCTGGATAGCGCTGTTGCAGCACAGCCGCTGCGCGCTCCGCGACGCCAGGCGCGGCTCCAAGCAGAAAGATGCGCCACCCGTGTGTTGCGCTGGCCTGGGCCAGCCGCTCGGCTAAGGCGACGCCGGTGACTCGCTCGCGCAGCGGCTGACCTTGCCAGCGCGCGGCATACAGCAGCCCAACGCCGTCGGGAACTGCCAGATCGGCCTGCGCTAGCACGGCGCGAAAGGCGGCGTTGTGCTGCGCGGTCATCACAAACTCGGGATTGACCGTAACAATCTGGTGGGTGGCCCCGTCGCTGAGCATATGCTGGATCTGCGCCAGCGTTTCGTCCATGGTGATGTCGTCGATGCGCACGCCGAGGATGTGCCGCGCTGGCGGTGTTGGCGTTGAGGCGCGCACGGCTAGGCATCCTCAGCTGTTGACGTGGTGTGGCGCTCGGCGAGTGTCTGCCAGATTTGCTCTGGGGCCATGCCGGCGTTGACCAGCAGCACATAGAGATGGTAGATCAGATCGCTGGCCTCGTTGCGCAGCTCCTCTGGGTTGTTGTTTTTGGCGGCGATGATCACCTCGGCGGACTCTTCGCCGATTTTTTTGCCAATTTTATCAACGCCTTTTTCGAGCAGGTAGGTGGTGTACGAGCCGACGGGACGCGTGCGGGCGCGCTCGACAAGCAGGTCGTACAGCAGTGCGCTAAATGTGCTTGGCACAGCGGGCTGGGGCTGCGACTCGCCGGTGAGCGTCGTGCTGAAGCATGAGCGCGCACCGGTGTGGCACGTCGGGCCTGTCGGCTCGGCGAGCACCAGCAGTGCGTCGGTGTCGCAGTCGGTGCGGATAGCGACAAGGCCAAGCGTGTTGCCGCTGGTCTCGCCCTTGGTCCACAGCTGCTGGCGTGAGCGGCTCCAAAATGTCACCTTGCCGGTGGCTTGGGTCTGCTCCAATGCGGCGGCGTTCATGTAGCCAACCATCAGCACCTCCCCGCTGCGGGCGTGCTGCACGACAGCAGGGATGAGTCCATTGGTGTCGAACTTAAGCTGGATCATGGATTTCTTGCTGCTCCATACAGGTGGAGAGCGCCAGCGGCGCGGCTGCGCTCTCCAAAGCGGGTGTTTCGGCACATCGACTAGTGCTTGAAGTGGCGCGTGCCAGTAAAGACCATGGCGATGCCAGCGGCATCAGCAAGCGCAATAACTTCGGGATCACCTTGTGAGCCGCCGGGCTGGATGATCGCGGTCACGCCAGCATCAATGGCGGTCTGCACGGCGTCGGCCTTGGGAAAGAAGGCGTCCGAGGCCAAGACGCTGCCCTGCGCCTGCTCGCCAGCTTTGCGCACAGCGATCAGCACTGAGTCGACCCGTGATGGCTGCCCCGCGCCCATTCCGACAAGCTGGCGACCTTGGCCGAGCACAATCGCATTGGACTTGACCAGCGCGCAGGCGCGCCACGCCCATGTCAGCGCCTCCATCTGCTGCGCTGTTGGCTGGAGCTTGCTCACCACGCGCCATGTGCTTGGATCGTCGTTGGCGACCTGATCGGTTGCCTGCACCAGTAGGCCGCCGCTGACCGAGCGGTACTCTAGGCTGGGCGCGCTAGGCTGAGCGCTGGCAACCTTCAGCAGGCGCAGGTTGGTCTTGGCTCCCAAAATGGCCAGCGCATTTTCGCTGAAGTCTGGCGCGATGATCACCTCATAGAAGTACTTTTTGAGTTTTTCGGCGAGTCCGCCATCGACCGGCCGATTAACGCCGACGATGCCGCCGAAGGCTGAGAGTGGATCGCCAGCGCGCGCCTGCTCGTGTGCGATGATCAGATTATCGTTGGAGGCGAGACCGCACGGATTCGTATGTTTGATCACCGCGACGGTTGGCTCGGCGAACGCCTGCACAGCCTGAAGTGCCGCATCGGCATCGAGCAGGTTGTTGTACGACAGCTCTTTGCCCTGGAGCTGCACCGCTTGGGCGAGCGTGTTAGGCGCAGCGCTGGGAGCGCGATAGAATGCGGCGGCCTGATGCGGATTCTCGCCATAGCGCAGGCTCTGGGCTAGCTCCCAAGGCAGTGTGAGCGCCTGCGGGAACTCGTCGGTTGTGAGATAGGCGGCGATGGCGCTGTCGTAGGCTGCGGTGTGGGCGAAGGCTTTGGCCGCCAGCTCACGGCGTAGCTCGGGCGTAACAGCGTTGGTGCGCAGGGCTGCGGCGACGCGCTCATAGTCGGCAGGGTCGACCACGATGAGGACATGGGCGTGATTTTTGGCAGCGGCGCGCACCATGGTGGGGCCGCCGATGTCGATCTGCTCGACGGCCTCGGCGAGTGTTACCTCGGGCCGTGCGATTGTTTGCGCAAAGGGGTAGAGATTAACCACGACGAGATCGATCTGCCCGATGGCGTGCTCATCGAGCTGGGCTAGGTCTTCGGGCACATCGCGACGGGCCAAGATGCCGCCATGCACAGCTGGGTGCAGCGTCTTGACGCGACCGCCTAAGATCTCTGGGAAGCCAGTGAGCGCGCTAACGCTTTGAACGGGAACGCTGGCGCTTTGCAGGGCCTGTTTGGTGCCGCCGGTTGAGAACAGCTCGATCTGGAGATCGGCGAGCTGCTGCGCAAACTCGGCTATACCACGTTTGTCTGAAACACTGATAATCGCTCGCATGTATTCCTCCGCACAAAAAAGGGGCAGCGCGCAGCGGTGCCCAGCCCAGGCGAGCGGCTTTGGTGTGCGTCGGCTCCCCCGTGGTTGCCCACGTCGATTTCGCCAGTTACCGACAGGTGCATTATAGCCCACTCTCGAAGAATCACACAACCGCCGCTCGTGGAGTGCGAGCGGCGGTTGGCGTCGGGCTGTGCGCTAGGCTAGACAGCTATGGCGAGCATGTCGGCAGCTGGCTGCTGGTTGATCTGCGGCAGCAGCAGCAGGATGCCCTGGAGCTGGAGCAGCGTTGCGCGCTGCTCAGCGTCCTCGACCACATCAAGGGCGGCCTTGAGTGCCGCATCAACGGTCATGTTTTTCAGCTCCTCCTCGCTGAGCAGCGCACGGACAATCGTGCTGCTCTGGGCCAGCAGTGGCTGCGCACTGCTTAGATCAAAGCCACTGCTGAGGCTCGCAGGCGCATCGGTATGGCCATTGCCATTCGGCAGCACACGCTCCATCAGGCGGGTACCGAGGTCGCGCACCTGTGGCGGGGCAGCGTTGAACAGCGAGTTCAAGCCATCGGTCATGCCGACCATGCGCAGCAGCTGCTGGGCGGTCTCAGGCGTGCCGTACAGACGGAAGTCCATTGCGGCCATCGCCTCACCAAGCGCCTGCGCCTGGGCCACACCAATCTCGACCTGGGCGTTGACGCGGATGCGCTCCAGCTCCAGGCGCTGTGCCACGCCCTCATTGGCGGCCAGCGCATCGGCCATGGCGTGCTGACCTTCGGCCTCGGCCAGCGCTTTCGCCTTGATTGCTTCAGCCTCGGCCAGACCACGGGCCTTGATCGCCTGCGCTTCGAGTGCGGCGGCCTCGGCCTTGGCCTTGATCACCTCGGCCTCGGCCAGACCGGCGGCGGCGGCAGAGGCGCGGGCGGCCTCTGCCCGCAGCTTCTCGGCATCGGACTCGGCCTGGGCCTCGGTGCGGCGCGCCTCGGCCATCTTGATTGCGGCGGTGGCCTCGGCGATCGCCCGCTTGTTGAGCGCCTCGGCCTGGGCCTCGGCATCCTTAACTTGTTTGAAGGCCTCGATCTCAACCTCGTTGCGGCGGTTGATCATCTCGCGCTTGGCATCGCGCTCGGCGTTGATGATTTGAATCTGCGCCTCGCGCTCGGCGGCGGCGCGCTCCTGAACGGTGAACACCTCCTGCTCGGCGGCCTCGCGCTCGGCGGCGATGGCCAGGCGCTCTTTCTCGGCGGCCTCAAGCTTGGCCTGCTGCTGCGCCAGCGCGACGCGGCGCTCTTGGTCGGCCACCTGCACCGACTGCTCTTTGAGCACGACGGAGCGCTGCACTTCGCGCTCGCGCTCTTGCTCGGCGAGCTGGATCGCCTGCTGCTTGCGCTGCTCGGCCAGCAGCACCGACTGCTCTTTGGATTTCTCGGCCTCGGCGATCGCGCGCTCTTTCTCCACGCGGGCCAGCTCGGCGGCGCGCTGCTGCTGGTACGAGACCTGCTCGGCGGCGGACTGCTCTTCGGACTGGCGGATCAAGATTTCGCGCTGCTGGGTTGCCCGCGACTGCGCGATGTTCCGCTCAAGCGTCAGCTTCTCTTGCTCAACGGTCGCGTTGCGCGTGGCGATTTCTAGCTCTGCCTGGCGCTCGATATCGTTCTGCTCGCGCATCACCAGCGCGTTGCGGCGTGCGATCTCGAGGCTCTTCTGGCGCTCGATATCGTTGCGCTCTTGCTCGGCGGTGGCGTTGCGCTTGGATATCTCAGTCTGTGTGTTTTGATCGATCTCATTGCGCTGTTTCAAGGCGTTCTGGATGATCTCGGCGTTGGCACGGGCCACCTGGGCACCGAACACGTCATCGACGCCGAAGCTGCCCTGGCGTGCGCTCTTGAGCGCCGTGATCGAGACAGCCTCAAGCACCAGACCGTTCTCGGAAAGATCGCCGCGGACGAGATTTTGCACGCGCTCGACGAACTTTTCACGCTCTTGGTGCAGCGACATCAAGGTGAATGTGGCGGCAACGTCGCGCAGTGCGCCTTCGAGCTTGCTTTCAACCAACCGTTTCACGCTGCCGGTATTGACCTCGCCGCCGCCGATGGTGCGGGCGGCGCGCTCGATATCTTCGTCAATTGGATTGACTTTGATAAAGAAGATCGCCCGAATATCGGCATACTGGGGGTCGATGGTCAAGAGCGCATTATCGGCGGTGCGCTCCACGTCGATGTCCATTGTGCGCAGATCGACCCATGTGATCTGGTGGAACGCTGGAATAACCCAGCTGCCGCCATTGAGCACAACTTTGGGTTTCGTGCCACCAGTGCGCACATACGCACGATCAGCCGGAGCCTTGACATAGAAGCGTGATACAAACGCTAGAAATGCAAGCCCGAACAGAACGACCGCACCGACGATTAAGCCTACTACGATCGCAATATCCTGAGCACCCATACGAACAAACCCTTTCTCTGGCATTCTTGCGCCAGCACCAACGTATTTTGTAAGGCTTTATACGTTAATTCGGCCCATCGGTTTCACAATAAAGCAGCGTTTGCCTGAGTCGTAGGACAGCAGCGCAACTTCGCTCTGCTCTGGTATTGTCTCGCTTGTGCTAACTGCATACACGGTATGAATTGAGCCGTGATTATCGCGCACCTGCACGCGCCCATAGGATGGGCTAACGCTGGTGCTCACGACAACGCCCATGCGCCCGACGAGCTGCTCAAAGCCAATCGCGGTGGTGCTATCGGCGGCGATACTGCCAAGCATGCGCACTAGTCGCCCAGCGAGCGGCACAGTCAGAATAGCTGTGGCGATCAACACAACAAAGAACATCCAGCTTGGATAGGTGGCGCTGAACGTGCGGATGACGGCGTTGAACAGCAGCCCAATGCTGCCAAACGTTAGCAGCACCGTCATCACAACGAGGATAAACGGCACGGTTCCGATGCCGAGCGTGGACAGCAGATCGCCGAAGAAATCGCCGTCTACGTCAACATCAGCGTGGGCATCAACATCGACATCGACATCAGAGTCGTGGTCGCCAAGGCCGCCGATAATTTGCAGGATGGTAAAAAGCAACCCGCAGCCAAGGGCGATCAAAAAAGGGATGTTGTACCAATCGACTAAAAAGCGAAATGCAGCCATAAGTGGTCCCTATTTTCTACTTGTATGCTGTCTTTTTTAAATACGGTTAATGGTGGAGTGATGTCTCAAATCTATGGTATGCTGGCGCTAGCGTGTTGAGGAGTATTGTATGCGATCTGTCCAGCGTTTGAAATATGCTTTAGCGAGTATTGTGGTGCTCTATGCGCTGATCGCAGTGGGGCTACGCTTTCTCTGGCCAAGTGGCCCGACCGAGGTGTTTCCGATCTTCTCGTGGGATCTTTTCTCGGTAGTGCCTGGCTCGGTTGTGGTCGACTATGGTGTGAAGATTACGGCTGTGGATGGGACAGCGCTTGACCCGCCGCTCTACTTTGAGCAGGCCACGGCCTACTTCAAACAGGCGCACTCCGTAGACGCCAGCGTGATCATCGGCCGTCTCGGCACCAACTGCCAGGGGCGCAACGATCCCAATCTGCCGATTGCCGACTACTTCAACACCGTTTTTCTCGCCGACCATGCGCTGGTTGAGTATACCGTGATGCAGCGTACCTATGATCTCCTTGACCGCTGGCACAATCAGCAGTTCATTGCTGAGCAGCCAGTTTGTATCTTTAAGAAGCAGCCCTAGATGATAGCTTTTCTTGCTCCGCCAGATGAACACGATCACAGCATGGCCGCCGCCCTGCGGCTCCAGCGCTGGCGCTTTGACCAAGCCTGGCTGTTGATGCGTATCCTCTACTTCGTGCTCTTTCTGCGCGCCTTAATCTTTGTGGGCAACTCCTGGGCGCTGTGGATCGAGGTTGAGCAGCTGCGGCCGATTTGGCCGACGCGCTGGATCCCGCAAGATCACATCGCCTTCGCAGTAACGCTGATCGATCTGCTGCTGATCGGCTCCACGCTGCTCGGGGTGTTTCGGCCTGACTGGCGCTGGCTGCGGGTTGTGATCTGCCTCGCGTTTTTGGAGTTTGCCGCCTTCGCCAACTCCTTTGGCAAGATGAACCATGGCTTTCATATGTGGATCGCCATCTTGGCCATGTTCGCGCTGCTGCCAAGCGGGCGCGCGGAGGTGCTGCGCGCTTCGATCAGCCAGCGCCAGCGCTTTTTGCTGGTGTTTCGCACAACGCAGATCTTGATCTTAACGTTCTACACGCTCTCGGGCCTGATTAAGCTGGGCCATGCTGTTTGGCAGCTTGGGCTGGGGCAGGTGAGCGCGCTGCATCCGCAGGCGCTGGCGCACCATGTGGCCTTTCGACTGAACCAGACGAACTCGCAGAGCATGTTGGGGCCGCTGTTTATCGACTATCCGCTGCTTGGCTGGCCGCTGTACCTGCTGACGCTGTATCTGGAAACGTTTGCATTGGTGGCGGCGCTGCGGCCGCGCCTGCATCGCGTGTGGGCCATCGGGCTGGTGCTGATGCACTTGGGCATCTGGCTTGTAATGACGATCCCCTTCTTTGAAAATATGTTTTTGCTCTTGCTAGTGGTGTTCTTCTCCCCCTTTGCACCAGCGCGCGAGTCGCTGCGCGCGACTGTGGCCGAGCTGCCGGGCCTGGCGTGGCTGCTGCGGCGCAGACGGCGCGCTAGCGACATCCGTGAATATTTCGACAAGCGCCCCACAGCGTGATAGAATACGCCGCCAGAGCCTTTTTAACTCCAACGCCTAAATAGGAGGCGGTATGCTGCGAACTCATACCTGTGGCGAACTCCGCCGCGAACATATTGGCCAAACTGTCACGCTGGCTGGCTGGGTGCATCGTCGTCGCGATCTAGGGCCGATTCTGTTTATTGATCTGCGCGATCGCTATGGCCTGATACAGCTGGTGGTTGATCCGGCCACAACGCCAGAAGCCCGGTCGATTCTTGAGAGCGCCCGCTCGGAGTATGTGCTCCAGGTGACCGGGCGCGTCCGCGAGCGCCCCGAGGGAACGGCGAACTCCAATCTTGCCACTGGCGAGGTTGAGGTTGAAGTCACTGAGGCGGCCATCCTCAATGCGGCAAAGACGCCGCCGATCCTGATCAATCGCGATGGCGGCGAGGACGAAGCCCTGCGCCTGAAGTATCGCTATCTCGATCTGCGCCGCGAGCGCATGCAAGATATTGTGATGAAGCGCCACCAGATCGTGCGCTTTATTCGCGACTGGATGAGCAACGAAGGCTTCTGGGAGATCGAGACGCCGATTCTTATGAAGAGCACGCCCGAGGGCGCGCGCGACTACCTTGTGCCCAGCCGTGTGCATCCAGGCGAGTTTTACGCGCTGCCGCAGTCGCCGCAGCAGCTCAAGCAGCTGCTGATGGTTGCCGGCGTCGATAAGTACTTTCAGATTGCCCGCTGTATGCGCGACGAGGATCTGCGCGCTGATCGCCAGCCAGAGTTTACCCAGCTCGATATCGAGATGAGCTTTGTTGAGCAAGACGATGTGCTTGATGTGGTCGAGCGCCTAATGACGGAGCTGGTGCGCGCTGTGACGCCGCATAAGCAGATCCAGTCGCCTTTTCCGCGCCTGACCTATGCCGAGGCGATCGACCGCTACGGCTCGGACAAGCCCGATCTGCGCTATGGGCTGGAGCTGGTCAATATCGCCGAGATCGCCGCTGAGTCGAACTTTGGTGTGTTTACCAATGCGCTGAGCAGCGACGGCCAGGTCAAGGGTATTCGCCTGCCCGGCTGTGGCACCTACTCGCGCAAGCAGATCGACGAGCTGCAAGAGGTGGCGCGCATCGGCGGAGCCAAGGGCATGGCCTGGATGGCGATTGAAGCGGATGGCGCGGTGCGCTCGCCGATCGCCAAGTTCTTCGAGTCGGCGCAGCTTGAGCGGATCAAGGACGTGATGCAGGCCGAGGACGGCGATCTGCTGGTGTTTGTTGCCGATGAGCCGATGGTCGTAGCCGCCTCGCTCGATAAGGTGCGCCGCGAGATGGCCAAGCGCCTGCAGCTGATGGACAAGGACGCGGTCGTCTTTGCCTGGGTCGTCGACTTCCCGATGTTCGAGTGGAACGCAGAGACCGAGAACTGGGATGCGATGCACCACCCGTTCTGCATGGTCAACCCAGAGGATGTTGAAAAGCTCAACTTAAACCAGCTCTCCGGCGTGCGCGCGGCCGCCTACGATCTGGTCGCCAACGGCTACGAGCTGGCCTCTGGCTCCATCCGTATCCATGATCGAGCGATCCAGCAGCGCATCTTTGATCGACTGCCGTACTCGCCTGAAGAGATTCAGAATCGCTTTGGGCATATGCTGGAGGCGTTCGAGTATGGCGCACCGCCGCACGGGGGCATTGCGCCGGGCATTGATCGGCTGGTGATGCTGCTTGTAGACAGCGACAACATCCGCGACGTGGTGCCGTTCCCCAAGACACAGCGTGCCGAGGACCTGATGATGAATGCGCCATCGCCGGTTGACGAGAAGCAGCTGCGCGAGCTAGGGCTGCTGCTCGATGATCGGGCGCGGGCGCGCTTAGGCGGCGAGTAGGTCGTTTGCTGGTGCCAGAAATTTGTGTATAATGGCCTAATACGTCATGTTATCGCCAATAAAGGGGGTGAGTCTGTGGCAAGCATTTCTGTTGATTCGAATGAGTCAATCGAGAAAGCGCTGCGTCGGTTCAACAAGGCTGTGCAAGCTGATGGTATTCTGACAGAAGCGCGTCGACGCGAGCACTATGAGAAGCCGAGCGTCAAACGCAAACGCAAAGAAGCCGCCCGTCTGCGGAAACTGCAAAAGATGGCCCGTGAGGGCACAGCCTAGAGCCTAAAGTCCGACAGACTTTCCTCATCGCCGCAGCTCGCAAGGTTGCGGCGATTGTTCTCATGGCTAGAGAGGAACTTCGAGTATGTCTATTCAGTCTCGGCTCCAAGAAGATATGAAAGACGCAATGCGCGCCAAAGACCAAATGCGCCTTGATACAATTCGTATGGCGCTGGCAGCCTTGAAAAACGCCCGGATTGATCGCAGGCAGGATCTCGACGAGGCTGAGATGGTGGGTGTGCTGCAAAAAGAGGCCAAGCGGCGGCGCGAGTCGGCTGCTGAGTATCACAAGGCCAACCGCCCAGAGCTTGCGGCCAGCGAAGAGGCCGAGCTGGCAATCTTGGAAGCATACCTGCCACAGATGCTCGATGCTGCGGCGCTGCGCCCGCTTGTGGCCGAGGTGATCGCCGAGGTTGGCGCAACCAGCATGGCCGATATGTCCAAGCTGATGCCAGTGCTGATGGCGCGCTTCCGTGGTCAAGCTGAAGGTGGCACGCTCAATGCGGTTGCGCGTGAGCTGCTTAGTGCTTAGCCAATGAACAGTTTGCGGCGCGGGATTCAAACAGGCATAACGACGATCACCGTGTTCTCACGACGCTGGTCGCTGGTCGTTTTTGGGGCCATCCTCAGCTTAGTGCTGGCCTTGGTGCTGACCATTCGCTTCAATGCACAGAATATCGCGATTGGTCAGCCCAGCCCGCGCTCAATCCAGTCGCCGCGTGATTTCACCTTTGAGAGCGATGTCGCCACCGAGGCCGCACGGCGTCAGGCGGCCAACGACTCCAGTAATCTGGTCTATGTTGAGACGGTGCAGGTGCATCAGAATCAACGCCAGGAGCTGCAGTCGGTCTTTGCCACCATCACCTCCATTCGTGATAACCCGAGCCTCGCTGTGGCGGAGCAGCAAAAGCAGATCGCTGAGATTCCCTCGCTATCGATTGAGCCTGAGCTGGCGAAGGTGCTAGCAACGCTCAGCGACGAGGAGTGGCAGCGGGTGCGCGACCAGTCTAATGCGCTCTATGATCGGGCGCTGCGCGCCTACGACTACTCCATCGATGAAAAGCGGCTCAGCGAGATCAAAACGCGCTACCTGCCCTACAACGTGCCCACCAATCTCTCCGATGATCAGCGCCAAGCCGTGCTGTACTTTGTGAACCATACGCTCGCGGTCAATCGGGTGCTGGACGAAGCGGCCACCCAGCGGCGGCAGAACGAGGCGCGCGCGCAGGTCGAGCCAGTGAGCGTCACGGTGGTTAAGGGCGAGAACATTGTGCGTCAGGGCGACCGTGTGAGCGCCGAGCAGTACGAGAAGTTGGTAAAACTGGGCATCATCACCCCCTCGCTGGATCTCTACAGCATCCTTGGGCGCTGTCTGCTGGCGCTGCTTGTTGGCATAGCCTTGAGTCTGTATATCACCCTGTTCTATGCCGCCCTGCGCAAACAGGTGCGGGCGCTGTGGGTGGTCGGTGGCTTAATGGTGCTGGCGCTGATCGTTGGCCGCTGGTTTGTAAGCTTCTGGATTAACGAGCCAGAGGCGTTTGCGCTGGCGATCATCAGCATCACGCTGGCGGTGCTGTTTGATGGGCCGCTGGCGCTGGTGGTGACCACGTTGGTGGCGCTGCTGCTGGGCTTTATCGGCGATGGCTCGTATCAGTTGATGCTGATTAGCTTGGCTGGTGGCATCGGTGGTGTGCTGGCGCTACGGCGCGCCGATCGAGCGGTGCAGTTTGTGCTGGCTGGCCTCGGTGTGGCGCTGGGCGTCGGCATGACCGCGCTGGTGTGGAAGCTGGTGCGGCCTGGTCAGGTGGAGCTGAATGTTGTGCTCAATACGGTGGGCATCAGCCTGCTCAACGGTGTTGTCTCGGCGCTCATCGCCTGGGGCATGCACAATTTGCTCGGTCGGGCGGCAGGAATTGTTACGCCAACGCAGCTGATGGAGCTGGCGCATCCCAATCAGCCGCTGCTGCGCCGCCTGATGCAGGAAGCGCCGGGAACCTACCATCACTCGATCGTTGTGAGCAATCTGGCCGAGCAGGCGGCTGAGCGCATCGGGGCCGATCCGCTGCTGACGCGCGTAGGGGCCTACTACCATGATGTTGGCAAGATGCTGCGGCCATACTTTTTCACCGATAATCAGTATGACCGCTCCAATGTGCACGACGATCTGGACCCTAAGACGAGCGCCAAGCTGATCGCCGACCATGTGATCGAGGGCGCACGTCTGGCGCGTAAGGCTGGGCTGCCACAGCAGATTATCGACTTTATTTTGCAGCACCATGGCCAGGACGTGATCAAGTTCTTCTACCAAAAGGCGCTGCAGGAAGAAGACAACCCCAACATCGCCGACTACAGCTACCCTGGCCCGAAGCCGCAGAGCAAAGAGACGGCCATTCTGATGCTTGCCGATGGTGTTGAGGCCACTGTGCGCTCACGTGAGCAGGCTGGGCTGCTGATCTCGGAGCGCGATCTGCAAAAGGAAGACGTGGAGCTGCCACGCGGTGGCCAAACAATTGCCCAGGTGGTGAACCATATTATCGATATGCGCGTGGCAAGCGGCCAGCTCAACGAGTCTCCGCTGACGCTGCGCGATATTCAAACAATCCGCGACTCATTTGTTAAGACGCTGCAGGGTATCTACCATCCACGTGTGGAGTATCCTAAGCTTACCAAAGATATGAAAGTATAGAGGATCGCTGCTATGACGAACCATCTGCGGGTTGAGGCGGCCATCGAGTGGGTTGTTGCCGCCGAGGTGCCGATATCGGGCATGATCGAGAGCATCATTGCGCAGATTTTGCTCAACGAGGGGCTGAACGGCATCTGGGAGATCGGCATTCGGATCACCGACGATGCTGAGCTGCAGGAGCTTAATCGCGCCTATCGTGGCATCGATGCGCCGACGGATGTGCTCTCATTTGGCGAGTATGAAGACGATGAGTTCACCGCGCCGGAGGCGGCAGGCGAGGCGCGCTACCTTGGCGATCTCGCGATCTCGTTTGATCGTGTGATGGCGCAGGCGATCGAGTACGGCCACTCTGTGCGCCGCGAGCTCTGCTATCTTGTCGCCCACGGTACGCTCCACCTGCTTGGCTATGATCATGAGACCGAAGAGGAGCGGGCAGCGATGCGCGAGCGTGAAGAGGGCGCGCTGAACGACCTAGGCATCACACGTGAGTCCGAGCCGCTGCAGCAATGACGGCGGCGCTGTGGGCGTTTGTTCGATCATTCTGGTATGCGCTTCAGGGTGTGTGGGTGCTTGTGGCTACGCAGCGCAACGCACGGGTGCATGTGCTGGCCATTGGCGTGGTGATTTTTACCGGCTTGGTGCTGCATATCAGCCGAGCGGAGTGGCTGGCAGTGACGTTGATCTGCACCCTCGTGCTGGCGCTGGAGGGCGTGAATACGGCCGTCGAGGCGCTGGTTGATCTGGTCGCGCCTGATCTGCATCCGCTGGCTAAGCGCGCCAAGGATGTTGCTGCTGGCGCGGTGCTGATCGCTGCTGCTGGCGCGCTGGTGATCGCTGCTCTGATTGTGTTTCCGCGTTTGTGAGGCGTTTGTGCGGATTTTATTGTTGACGCCGTATCCAGCCTACCCGCCGCACGGCGGCGGTGTGCAGCGCATGTATCAGTTTGTGCGCTACCTGAGTCGCCAGCACGAGGTTTGGTGTCTGAGCCTGGCTCCATCGGCGCAGGCGCGCGCCGCCGCCCAGCCGCTCAGCGCCTGGTGCAACCTGACCCTCATCCCCGCGCCGCAGCGCTCGCTGGCCCAGCGAGCGGTCTCCACGCTGATCTCTCCGCTGCCGGATATGGCGCTGCGTGCGCCATCGCGGGCCTTTCGCGAGGCACTTGAGCTGCTGCTGCAGCACATTCCGTTCGATGTTGTGCAGGCATGTAGCATCGAGATGGCGCAGTATGCTGTGCTGGCGCAGCGCTATGGCGTGCTGACCGCGCTGGATCAGTGGAATGCCGAGTATGTGCTGCAGCGGCGGGCTGCGTTGACCGACTGGCGGCAGCTGCGGCGCTGGCATGGCGCGCTCTACTCCACTATTCAATGGCTCAAGCTGGCGCGCTACGAGCGCTGGCTTGGCGCGCAGCTGGATGTGATGACGGTCGTGTCGGCGGAGGATGCGGCGGCGCTCCGGCGCATTGGCATCACCAAGCCCCTGCCAGTTGTTCCCAATGGGGTCGATATCGACTACTTTCAGCCAACACACAGCACGGCTAACCCGCATAATCTGTTGTTCACCGGGACGCTGGACTTCCGGCCCAATATCGACGCGCTGCGCTGGTTTGTGCAGCAGGTGCTCCCGCTGATTCAGCGCGAGTGGCCCCATGTGCAGCTGCAGGTGGTTGGGCGCTCACCAACGGCGGCGGTGCAGGAGCTGGCGCGGCCGGGGGTTGAGATTGTTGGCCCGGTGGCTGATGTGCGGCCGTACTTTGCCAATGCGGCGGTGTATGTGCTGCCGATGCGCATGGGCGGCGGCGTGCGGCTGAAGCTGCTGGAGGCGTTTGCCTGTGGCGTGCCGCTGGTTTCAACAACGATGGGTGCCGATGGCGTGGGCGAGCTAGAGCATGGCGTGCACTGTCTGCTGGCCGATACGCCACCGGCGTTTGCGCATGCCACCGTGCGCCTACTTCAGGATCGTGCGGAGGCGCAGCGGCTAGCTCACGCGGCGCTACAGTTGGTCCATGGGCAGTATGCCTGGTCGGCGCTGCTGCCACGACTGGAGCATGCCTGGGCGCAGGCGCGGTACAATAGAGTGTGACCCGCGCTATAGATTTAGGAGAACGTGTGGAGTATACGAAACTCAAAGTTGGTGATATGGCCCCGGACTGGACGATGGTTGGCACCGAGTCACAGAATATTACGCTATCGGCGTACAGAGGGCAAAAGAATGTCGTGCTGCTGTTTTACCCGCTCGACTTTAGCCCGGTCTGCTCGCTGCAGCTCCCGGCTTATCAGGCCCGTAAGACCGAGTTTGATAAGCGCGACACCGAGATATTTGGCATCAGCACCGACAGCAAGTGGTCGCACAAAGCTTTTTCGGAGCAGCTGGGCCTAGAGTATCAGCTGCTGAGCGACTACAACCACAAAGTCTCTGACGCATACGGCGTGCTGCGGCCTGAGGGCTACACCAACCGCGCCGTGTTTGTGGTCGACAAAGAGGGCGTGATCCGCTACATGGATGTCACGACACCAGGTGAGCAGCCGGACCAGAGCGAAGTGATCAAGGTGCTGGACACGCTCTAGCGCTATAGGCTTAAGCAGCAGCGCCGACTGTCACCTACGACAGTCGGCGCTGCTGTGTTTTCGTCTAGATGGAGCTAGCGTGCGGCCGCCACGACGGTGTTATTGACAAAGTTAAGCACCTGTGACGGAACTACGCCAAGAATGATGATGCCGACTACAGCAATCGTTAGGCCGACCACGAGCGGTGCTGTGGCGAACACTGGCCGCTCGGCAGCCTCGGCGCTGACCGGCTCTTCCATGAACATCTGCACCGTGACGCGCAGATAGAAGAAGGCCGAGATCACGCTGGTGAGCACGCCGACCAGCACGAGCCACTTGAGATCGGCGTCCCAGGCGGCCTGGAAGACAGCGAACTTACCCATGAAGCCAGCGGTTAGCGGTACGCCAGCTAGCGAGAACATAAAGATGACCATTGCCACCGAAAGCCAGGGGTGGCGGCGGTAGAGGCCGCGCAGATCCTGTAGCTCTAGCGCGGCCATGCCGCGGTTCTCAAGCGTGGTGAGCACAGCAAACGCCCCAATGTTGGTCAGCGCGTAGGCCACGAGATAGATCACAAATGCCGAAGCGCCGAGCGGGCTAGCCGAGAGCACGCCCATCAGCATATAGCCAGCGTGGGCGATCGACGAGTAGGCCAGCATGCGCTTGAGGTTCTTCTGCGCGATAGCGACGATGTTCCCGTAGGTCATAGTCAGCGCTGCCAGGATGGCAAAGATAAACTGCCACTCTGGGCGCAGGGCCGCAAAGGCCACCGTGAGCAGGCGAATGATCGCCACTAGCGCCGCACCCTTGGTGGTCACCGACATATAGGCGGTGATGGGCGTTGGCGCGCCCTCGTAGACATCAGGGGTCCACGCGTGGAAGGGCACCATCGACACTTTGAAGCCCAGTGCGATCAAGACAAAGCCAAGGCCCGTGAGGATAATTGGGTCGTTGATTGCGATACCTGCCGCTTGCTTCGCCGCCAGGTCTTGGCTAATGGCGGTGAGACTGGTGCTGCTGATCGCATCGTTTGCGGCAACAAAGCCATAGATGAGGGCGATGCCGTACACTAAGAAGCCAGCGGCGAATGCGCCGAGCAGCAGATACTTCATCGCCGCCTCGCCGGACGAGATGCGCGGCACGGCGAAGCCGGTCAGCACGTACAGCGAGATCGACAGCAGCTCGACGCCGATGAAGATCATCACCAGATCATTGGCCTGCACCAGCAGCAGCATGCCCGAGGTGGCAAACAGCAGCAGCGCATAGAACTCGCCACGCATAAGATTCTGGCGCGGCAGATAATCCAGCGCCAGCAGGATCGACAGCGCGGTGGCTCCAAGCAGAATCCAGTTGACCACCGTGCCAAAATTATCAAGCACGACCATATCGAAGAAGGCGGTGCGCTGTGTGCCCCAGGTCAGCAGTCCAACGCCGGCGGTCGCGATCAGGCCAATCAGGCTGACCGTTGCGAGCACACGCTGGTTGGAAGTAAACAGATCGATCAGCAGCACCAGCATGCCCCAGGCCATGAGCAGGGCGGGCATGCCTAGCACCGTAAGATCAATCGAGGGCGGATTAAAAGGCATAGCTTACTCCTAACGTCCCGCCAGCAGCGGTGCAGCGTTTGAAACAAAGGCGCTCAGCGCTTGAACCGATGGCTCCATTGCGCGGAAGAAGTAGGGCGAGTACAGACCGATCAGCAGCGACACGGCGAAGATCGGCAGCAGAATCGCCACCTCGCGGCGTGTGAGATCGAGCAGATCGCCGTTGAGACGCTCGTTGAGCGGCCCCGAGGCCACGCCCTGGAACATCTTGAGCAAGTAGACCGCCGCCAAGATGACGCCAACTGCGGCCACGGCGGTGATCGTCCAGCCGAGCTTCGAGTTGAATGCGCCGAGCATCACCGTGAACTCGCCGACAAAGCCGTTGAGGCCCGGCAGGCCCACCGATGACATTGTGGCGAAGAGCAGGAAGAACACAAATATGGGCACGACGCGCCACAGGCCGCCGTAGGCCGCCAGCTCGCGGGTGTGCTTGCGCTCGTAGATCATGCCGACGAGCAAGAACAGCGCGCCGGTGCTCAGGCCGTGGTTGACCATCTGCAGCACACTGCCGCCAAGGCCAACCGGGTTAAGCGCAAAGATGCCGAGCACGATGAAGCCCATATGGCTCACCGATGAGTAGGCGACCAGCTTTTTGATATCGGTCTGCGCAAAGGCCAGGACCGCACCATAGATGATGCCGATCACCGCCAGCACCGCAATCGGGCGCGCCCACTCGCTGGCGACCTGTGGAAACAGCTGCACGTTGAAGCGGATCATGCCGTATGCGCCCATCTTGAGCAGCACGGCGGCCAGAATGACCGAGCCAGCGGTCGGGGCCTCGACGTGGGCATCAGGCAGCCAGGTGTGGACGGGCCACAGCGGCACCTTGACCGCGAAGGCCACAAAGAAGGCCAAGAACAGCAGCTTCAGCGAGAGCGCGCTTAGCCCAAAGTTGGGCAGGTTGAGCATCAGCGACTGAAGATTGAACGCCTCGTTGGTGTTGCCGCCGTTGGTGCTCAGGTAGCGGTAGTTGAGCAGCCCAAGCACGATAATGCCGACGAGCATAAACACCGATGCGGCGAAGGTATAGAGGAAGAACTTGATCGTGGCATAGCGGCGGCGCTTCCCGCCCCACATGCCGATCAAGAAATACATCGGAATGAGCGTGAACTCCCAGAACACATAGAACAGAAACAGATCCTGGGCCACAAACACGCCGAGCATGCCCGTCTCCTGCAGCAGGATCAGCATCATAAAGGCGGGCAGGTTCTCCTCCACATTCCAGGCCGACCAGATGGCGAGCGGCGTCATAAATGTGGTGAGCATCACCAGCCACAGGCTGATGCCGTCCAGGGCGAGGCGATATTGAACACCCCAGGCCGGAATCCAGTTCACAAACTCGTGGAACTGCATATCGGCGCTGGCGCGATTGAAAGACACCAACAGCGGAATCGATGCCGCGAAGACGAGCACGCTCCAGCCCAGCGCAAACAGGCGGGCTAGATCCCGTTTCCCGCGTAGTGCGGCCAGGATGAGTGCGCCGACGCTGGGCAGCAGCACCACCACGGAGAGAATCGGGAAACCAAAATCATTCGTGAAGTTCAAGGGCCGCTCCTGTATTCATCTACTGCAGTGGATCTGCCCAAATTATACGCAAAAACACGATTTTGTGAAATTTGCTGCGAGCGCTTGATCCCGCACTGCTAGCGGCGATCTGCCCGCTGGGCGATCTCCAAAAACCAGGCCCCTGGCGCGTTTCCCCAGAGGCCCGGCGTATGCTTGCACATCCGACTGGGCTTAGCGCAGGACAAAATATCCTAACACAGCAATAACGCCAATCAGGAACATCAGCGCATACGAGCGCACATAGCCTGATTGCAGCACGCGCAGCCCGCGACTGGCCTGATTCACCACCCAGCCTGCGCCATTGACGATGCCGTCGATGATGCGGGCGTCGAAGATGCGGTTGGCAAAGCCAGCGATTGCTTTGTAGGGCTTAACGATCGCCAGATCGTAGGCTGAGTCAAAGCCCCACTTGTCCTCAAGGATGGTGTAGAAATCGCCGCCCCAGCGGTACAGCGGATCGCGCTCGTTGGCCTTGATCCGGCGTGCGTTGCGGCTGTAGTAGTAGTAGCCGAGCCAGCCGCTCGCCAGCGCCAGCACCAGCGTGAGGCCCGCCAGACCAAGGTGGAACTCGGCTGGCTCGGCCACTGGCTCGTTGAGCACTGGGGCTAGCCACGTCTCTAGGCTATGCAGACCTGGCAGGTTGATCAGCCCAGCGACGACTGCGCCAATGGCCAAGAGAATCAGCGGCCAGATCATGATCGGCGCGCTCTCGTGGGCGTGGATGCTGGTGTCGCGCTGCTCGCCGAGGAACACCATGGTAACCTGGCGCGCCATGTAGAAGGCGGTCAGCATTGAGCTGATGATCAGCACAACGGCGAGCAAGCGGTGGTCGTTGTCGTAGGCATAGCCGATGATCTCATCTTTCGACCAGAAGCCCGCCAGCGGGAAAATACCGGCCAGCGCCAGCGTGCCGATCAAGTAGGTCCAGAAGGTGCGCGGCATCTTGGATTTGAGGCCGCCCATCTTGCGCATGTCCTGCTCGTCGCCGAAGCCGTGGATGACCGCGCCGGAGCCAAGGAACAGCAGCGCCTTGAAGATGCCGTGGGTCAGCAGGTGGAACAGACCGGCGACGTAGCCGCCCATCGCCACCGCCGCGACCATATAGCCGAGCTGCGAGACCGTCGAGAAGGCCAGCACCTTTTTGATGTCGTACTGGCCGATGGCGATGGTTGCGGCCACAAAGGCGGTCGCCGCGCCAAGGCCAGCGGCGAAGTTCATCACCGAGGGGCTGAGCTGGAAGATGGCGTGGGTGCGGATGATCAGGTAGACGCCGGCGGTGACCATGGTCGCCGCGTGGATGAGCGCCGAGACCGGCGTCGGGCCGGCCATCGCGTCTGGCAGCCAGACAAACAGCGGAATCTGCGCGGACTTACCGGTGACGCCAAGCAGCAGCATCAGGGCGATGGCCCCGGCGGCGGTATACTGCGAGCCAAGGAACGCCGTCTGCGTGAACTGGAGCGTCTGCACGTGCTGCTCAGCCAGCACCTCGCGGAACATCAGCGAGTGCAGCGGGTTGCCCTGCACATCGCGGGTGAGCGTCCAGATCGCAAACATAGCCATGAGCAGGCCAAAGTCGCCGATGCGGTTGACCACAAAGGCTTTGGTGGAGGCCCAGGGCGGATCGCGCTGCTCGAACCAGAAGCCGATCAGCAAGAACGAGCACAGGCCGACGCCCTCCCATCCTAAAAACAGCATGAGGAAGTTGTTGCCCATCACGAGCATCAACATCGCCACAATAAACAGGTTGAGATAGACGAAGAAGCGGGTTGGCCGCTGGTCGTGGCTCATATAGCCGATGGCGTAGATATGGATCAAGGAGCCGACGCCGGTCACGAGCAGCATCATCACAATCGACAGCTGATCGATGAGAAACCCAAACGGCACGCTGAAGTTGCCGACGGCCATCCAGCTCCAGTAGGTGACATCAAAGAAGCGACCATTTTCGCCAGCGGCGGTGCGCGCAGGCTGGCCGAGCAGGCTGAAGAATGTCGCCAGCGTGAGCACGAAGGCACCAATGACCATGGCGCTGGCGATCCAGCCAGGAATACGTGCCGCGTTGTGGTGGTCGTGGTGGCCGTGGTCTGCGTGGCCATGATCGCCGACGTGCGCGGCGGTGTGGCGTTGGCGCACTGCCAGGGTGCCGCGGATCGTATTGATGATCACGCCGAGCAACGGCAGCAGCGGCACAAGCCAGATGAAATCTTGCATGCGTTCCCCCAACAATCAACAATTCGATCCGGGCTTAGCCCTTCAGCGTGCTTACATCATCAACGTTTGTGGTGCGTTTGGCGCGGAAGATCGAGACGAGCAGCGCCAGGCCCACGGCCACCTCAGCGGCGGCCACCGCAATCACAAAAAAGGTAATAATCTGACCGTCGGTTGAGGCCTTGGCGCGGCTAAAGGCGATCAGCGCCAGATTGGCTGAGTTGAGCATCAGCTCAACCGACATAAACATAATAATCGCATTGCGCCGGGTCATCACCCCGATCACGCCGATGGTGAATAGGATGGCGCTGACCAGCACATACGCGTTGGTTGAGATTTCGCTCACTACTCAGCCTCCTTGAGTTTCACTGTGCGGCGCGTGAGCACGACGGTGCCGACGATCGCCACCAGCAACAAGATTGAGATCACTTCAAATGGCAGGAGGTACTTGCTGAACAATACGGCGCTCAGGGTGGTGGGCTGCCCAATGCCAAGCGCGGCGGTGATCGGTGCATCGACGAGCTTGATGCCCTTGTAGGCGACATAGATGCCCTCGGCCAGCAGCACCGCCCCGAGCAACACCCCGACCGGCTTCTGCCAGCCAATTGGCTCGCTGCCCAGGTCGGCCTTCTCTGCGCCAAGCAACATGATCACGAACAAGAACAGCACCATGATCGCGCCGGCATACACCGTGACCTGGACCGCCGCCATAAAGGGTGCGCGGAGCAGCAGGTACATCACTGCCACCGCACAGAAGTTCAGGATCAGAAACAGCGCGCTGTGGACGGCGTTAGAGCTGAGCACCATGCCCAAGGCCGCGCCCACCGCCACAATCGCTGTTGTAATAAAGATCACCGTTTCCATACAGGCTCCTTGATACACCCAAAGCCAGCCTTTGGGCTTCTATGGCTACTATAAGTCGATCTGGGCCGGCGGGTTGAGCTGGCGTCCAGTCTGTTCGAGCACCGGCGGCACCTCGCCGTAGCCATCCTCTGGCTGCACCAGGAGCATATCTTTGGTGTAGATCGAAGACCGGCGATCATAGAACGACAGCTCGTACTGATGCTCAAGCACGATCGCGTTGGTGGGGCAGGCGTCCTCGCAGTAGCCGCAGAAGATGCAGCGCAGCATGTTGATCTCGTAGACGGCGGCGTGGCGCTCGCCTGGCGAGAGCGGCTTGGCCGGGTCGTTCTGGCCTGGCACCACGTAGATTGCATCCGCAGGGCAGGCCGCCGCACACAGCGAGCAGCCGATGCAGCGCTCAAGGCCGTTGGCAAAGCGCTTCAGCTCGTGCCGACCACGAAAGCGCTCGCGCACCGGACGCTTGACGTCGGGGTACTGGATTGTGACGGGCTTTTTGAACAGATATTTTGCGGTGGTCTTGAGGCCCTTGAAATAAGCCATTGTTCCTTTGAGCATTGGTCCTTCCTTTCGCACCATCAACACTCCGACGGCACCATTACGCACAAAAAGGCCATGCGACGGTGCAGCAGCGGTGATGCAGCGTCGATGGTTGAGCAGGTGCGCTGTGGAATTGCGCGTTTATTTTATCACAATCTATGGATGGCTTTTGCAACTGCCTGCGCTCAGGCTGTGCGCTTATCGAAACAGGTCGGCCACTGACTCGATAATGGCGGTCGGGCGATAGGGAAAGCGATCAACGTTCTCGCGCTTGGTCACGCCAGTCAGCACGAGCGCGGTGCGCATGCCCGCCTCGGTGCCGCCGATGATGTCGGTGTCCATACGATCGCCAATCATCATCGACTCGGCGGCGTGGGCTTCGAGCGTGCGCAGCGCGGTGCGCATCATCACCGGGTTGGGCTTGCCAACAAAGTACGCCTGCGCGCTGGTCGCGGCCTGGATGAGCGCGGCCACCGCGCCACATGCGGGCACAAGGCCGTTCTCGGTCGGGCCAGAGACATCAGGGTTGGTGGCGATCAGGCGCGCGCCGCCAGCCACAAGGCGCACAGCATGGGTGATGCGCTCGAAGCTGTAGGCGGTGGTCTCGCCGATCACCACATAGTCCGGGTCGTGCTCGGTCTGGGTGTAGCCCACCTCGTAGAGCGCGGTGGTGAGGCCCGCCTCGCCGATGACAAAGGCGCTGCCGTGCGGCCGCTGCGTCTGGAGAAAGCGCGCGGTGGCTAGGGCCGAGGTGTAGATCTCGTTTGGCTCTAGCTCTAGTCCGATGCGCGCGAGCCGCGCCTGGAGGTCGCGAGTGGTGTAGATCGAGTTGTTGGTGAGCACCAGAAACTTGCGGCCGGAGTCGCGCAGACGTGCCAGAAACTCGCTGGCACCAGGGATGATCCGCGATCCATGAACAAGCACTCCGTCCATGTCGCACAGGACGGCGCGCACATCTGCAAATTCTTCCATAACACCTCTTTGTCTGTATGCGAGCGACACTTGCTGCGCGGCTACTCGGTGCTGCCGAGCAGCGGGATAACATCAAGCGGCGCTTCACGGTCATCGTCGTGGTAGCGGGCGATCATCTGCGGGCGGTAGATGCCGCGGTCGGTGACGATGCTGCTGATCAGCTCCGGCGGCGTCACGTCGAATGCCGGATAGAAGCCGTGAACGTTGGCCGGGGCCAGGCGCACGCCGTTGAATATCAGCACCTCGTCGCCGTTGCGCTGCTCAATTGGGATGTCTGCGCCGCTGGCGGTAGCTTGGTCGGGACCGTCGTAGCCGAGCACGTAGAAGGGCACGTGATGATGGCGCGCCAGCACGGCGTTCTGATAGGTGCCAACCTTGTTGGCGATCGACCCGTCCATGGCGATGCGGTCGGCGGCGGTCACGTAGATGCTGATCATCTCCTGCTGGAAGCAGAAGCCGGGCATGTTGTCGGTGATGACCAGCACCTCGGCTCCAATCTCGGCGGCCTGCGAGGCCGTGAGGCGGATGCCCTGGCCGTAGGGCCGCGTCTCGCTCGGCAACACGCGAATGTGCTTGCCCTGCTTGACCACGGCCGTGTAGAGCATCCAGTTCAGCGCTGCGCCGGGGTAGCAGACGGTGAGCATCGTGTCGCCGTCAGTCAGCAGCTCGGCGGCGCGCACGCCGCAGCGCTCGGCCACGCGGTCGCCGCGCGCAACCTCGGCGGCGACGAAGCTGTACACGGCGTCGCCAGGGTGGCTGCCCGCCGCAATGGCGGCGTGGCCGCGCTGCTCGGCGGCGCGCAGCAGGGTGTTGAGATCGTCGGCGGTGGGCCGGGTGCGGGCAAGCCGTGCCGTGGTCTCCTGCAGGACGCGGCGCTGCGCGTCTGCGCTGCTGTCGGCGTGCTGGTCGAGGGCCAGGGCGAGGCCGTAGCCGGCGACATAGGCCAGCGGTGGGCCACCTTGAATGACCATGGTCTCGATGGCCACGGCCACCGCCTCGGCCGAGGCGTAGTCGATCCACGTGACGTCGCGTGGGTAGCTGCGCCGATCTAGGATCGAGACTTGGCCGACATCGCGGTCGTAGCGCAGCGTGTCGCCGCGCTTGGTGAGGATTGGTAACGTTCCTGACATGGCTCTCGTATGATTAAATGATCGCTCTTGGCGCCATTGTAGCAGAGTTCACGCCGTCGGTGTGGACATGACCGGCCTACGTTTGGTATGATCAAGCCATCTCCGGCGGCTTTGCAGCGACTCTCCGTACAAGCAGCAGCACAGAAGAAAGGATACCACGATGGGTTGGTTGCGGTCTTTGTGGCAGCGCATCAAATCACTGTTTCGAGCCAATGCCCATGCGGCCTTGGATAAAATGGAAGACCCTGAGAAGATGGCTGACGAGTATATTCGCCAGCTTGAGCAGCAGTATGTCGAGGCCAAGCGCGGTACCGCCGAGGCGATGGCCCAGGCCACCCGCCTAGCCCAGAAGCGCGATCAGGCCCGCGAGGAGGCCGATGCGTGGGAGCGCAAGGCCGAGGCCGCCCTGCGCAAAGAGGACGAGGCGCTGGCCCGCTCGGCCCTGGAGCGCAAGCGCCAGTTCGCCACCACCGCCTCCGAGTACGCCACGCAGTGCGAGGTGCAGGAGGCCCAGGTCGAGTCGATCCGCAAGGCCCTCGCGCGCATCGAGACGCAGATCAACGAGGCGCGCGCCAAGCGCGAGCTGATCAAGGCCAAGGCTGGCCGCGCACGCTCGCAGGAGGCCATCGGCAAGGTTCTGCACGGCTCCAACGCCTCTGGCGCGATGTTCGATCGCATGGACGCCATGGAGGAGAAGATCGACGGTCGACTGTATCAGGCCGAGGCGATGGCCAAGCTCGAAACCGACTCGCTGGTCACCCGCTTCGAGGATTTGGAGCGCACCACGTCGGTCGATGATGAGCTGGCCGCACTCAAGCAGAAGGTCAGCGCCGAGAGCTAGACTAGCTGCACTGTTGCCAAGCCTGGGGCGGCTGCTCCAGGCTTTTTTGTGCGTGAGCACACGTGCGGCTGAAGGCAACGAAGGCAACAATGCTACGCGCTTGGGCGTACAAGATATATGGCCCATGCGGAGATATGAGTCTGCACCGCACACGGTGTTGAAAGGGATCTGCGATGACGATCTCAAAAATTTGTGATTACTGCGGTTTGAATGCCAAGACGACGGCGCGCTTCTGCCCCAACTGTGGGCAGAGTCTGTCCAACGCGCCTGTGTCTGGCCCGGTGAGCGGCAGCCCAGCGCTTGGCTCCACAGTCAGCTTAGCGCTGCAGGCGCACCTGCCACCTGGCCATCGCTTCAAGAGCCGCGCCTATACGGTTGTGCGGCAGTTCGGCGTCGGCGGCATGGGCGCGGTCTACCTGGCCAAGGACCACGACGCCTTTGATCGGCTGGTCGTGATCAAGCGCGTGCTCGATATGTCCGACGCCGATGCGCAGGCCATGTTCCTCAGCGAGGCGCAGACGCTCACGCGGCTGAAGCATCCCAATATCGCCCGCATCTATGCCTTTTTCACCGAGGACCAGGTGGGCTACATTGCGATGGAGTACGTCGATGGCAGCAACCTGGCCGATCTGCTGCACAACAGCGGCCAGCCCTTCTCCGCCGAGCAGGTGGCCGAGTGGGGCGTGCACGTCTGCAAGATACTCGAGTATCTGCAGAAGTTCAATCCGCCGATCGTGCACCACGATATCAAGCCCGAGAACATCTTGCTTGAGCGCGAGTCCGGCGAGTTGATGCTGATTGACTTTGGCATCGCCAAGCCGCGCCAGCAGCTGCGCAGCGGCTCGTACCAGAAGACCGAGCTGTTTGGCACGCTGGGCTACGCGCCGCCAGAGCAGCCGCAGGGCATGAGCGAGCCGCGCTCCGATGTGTTCGCGCTGGCCGCGACGCTCTATCATCTGGCGACCAACGATGATCCGCGCGATCACCCGTATCAGTTCCCGCTGCTGCCGCAGCTGCCCACGCCGCTGCAGGCCGCGCTGGAGCAGGCACTGGTCAGCGAGGTCGCCAAGCGTAGCTCGGCCAGCGATCTGCGCCAGCAGCTCGAGCAGTTTCTAGCGCTCAAGAACAGCCCGGCGCTGATCGCGCCCGACCGCACGGCGCTGGCTGGCGCAGAGGAGCTAGGCGACTGGTGCAAGCAGAACCCGGACGAGGCGATCACCTGGATTCGCAGCCGTCTGCCGGAGCAGATCGCCAACGTCTGGGGCAATACGCCGCTGGCCAACGAGCTGTATAAGCTGCGCACTCAGTATGCCGCGCATCCCTACGCCATGCTCGATCTGGCGCTGGCGGCGATGCAGCCGCAGCTTGCGCCACCCAAGCTGCGCTGGTCGCCTGATCCAATCGCCTTGGGCAAGCTGTCGGCGTCGAAGGCGGTGGTCGAGACGAATATGACGTTCTACAACGACGGCGACCGCTATATGTACGTCCAGCTCAAGGGCAACGCCGGGCTATCTGACATTGATACGTCGTTCGATCTGCCGCCAGGCGGCCAGCACACGCTGCGGCTGGCGGCCAAGCTGGGCAGCCTCGCCGCCGCCGATCAGTGGCAGGGCGCGGTGGTGTGCAAGCCGCACAACTGGGCCGAGGTGCAGATTCCGGTCACGGTGAAGCTGTCGCCGCTGCAGAGCTTTTGGCAGCGCTGGTGCCTGCCGTGGCTCAACCTGCGCACATGGCGCTCGGCGCTGCTGCTTGGCGTGCTCGGCGCGCTGTACACGCTGGGCATGGCCCACGCTCATCTGGTGCGCATGTCCAACCCGGAGCTGTACACCGCTGGCGGCGTGCTGGCGGTCTGGCTGGTGACGCTGAGTCTGCTGGCGCGCGCGTGGCGGCGCAATGCGCGGCGCACGCACTCGGCCGGGCTGCTGCGGCGCGGCGTGTTCAACCTGCTGGCGCTGGGCTATATCGCGCTGACGGCGCAGACGGCCTATGCGGCGCTGGGGCCTGTGTTCAACCACGCCCTTGTGCTGACGCTGCTGCTGCGGCTGGCGGCGCTGCTGGTGCCGCTGCTTCTCGTGCTGCTGCTGGCGACTAAGCAGATCAACGCGCTGAGTCTGCTGATTGCGCCGACGTTGCTGATCATCTATGGCCTGCCTGATCAGACGCTGATCATCAGCGATCCGCTGGGGCTGTACGACAGCATGCGCGCGTTCTTGCAGGGCTTGGTCGATGCTCCCGATGCTGCGCTGCCGCTGGCGCTGCTGGCGCTGGTGCCCGCCGCCGTGAGTCGCCAGCCGTAACCAGTTTGTGTTTTGGATAAGGCCGCTAGGTGCAGTGCACTCAGCGGCCTTTTGGTATCTGAAGTTCTGTGCACTGTGGGCGGGTGGCACTAGCGGTGTGCGGCTCAACACAACACGCGGCGCTGATCATCACGGGGCGGGCGCAGGCGGGCCAGCGGGCGGACGCTTGTGGGGCACGGTGCGGAATAGGCAGCAGTAGGAGCGGCTGTCAACAACGGTGCGCGGTTCAACAAAAAAGGCGGCACTGATCATCACGGGGCGGGCGCAGGCAGGCGTGCGGGCGGGCGCTTGTGGGCCACGGTGCGGAATAGGCAGCAGTACGAGCGTGCGGCAACGGCGGTGCGCTGTTCAGCAAACAATGCGGCGCTGGGCATCACGGGGCGGGCGCAGGCGGGCCAGCGGGCGGGCGCTTGTGGGGCACGGTGCGGAATAGGCAGCAGTAGGAGCGGCTGTCAACAACGGTGCGCGGTTCAACAAACAAGGCGGCGCTGATCATCACGGGGCGGGCGCAGGCAGGCGTGCGGGCGGGCGCTTGTGGGGCACGGTGCGGAAT
>JABXJS010000090.1 GCA_013538855.1 Herpetosiphonaceae bacterium | reverse complement strand
TCTGCCCACACCTACAGCGCTACTTTTGTAAAAAAACACAGCGCGGTTGCCCGCTGGCCCGCGCCGCGTGCGCCTGCGTCGGCGGCGGCCCGCCCGCTCGTTCCCCTGTCGCCGCGTGGCGCACCACCACACGTGGCTGCGATGGCATGAGCTGTGGGCTAGTCTGCTGCGGCGACGCTGGCGCTCCACGCGCAGGGTGCGCTGGCCGCCACACAGCGTCACACAGAGCTGGTCCGACCGCGACGACCCTGACGGGTGCCCGACTGCCCAACATCAAGCGTGCGGGATGGCCGCAGCGCTGACCCTGCTGTCTGAGCCGTAACAACAAACCAGCAGCGCTTTTTCCATCAACACAATAACGCCACCAGCGCCCCAAGCCACCGCTGACAGCGAAAAGTAGACAGCCAACGCCAAGCAACACCAAAAGCCCACCAGCAGCGCAATAGCGGCGTGGTGGGCTAACTGGTGTGGAGTGAGCGTGCAGCTAGGATGCCAGCGGTGCGATGCGGTCGAGCTGCTGCCAGAGCTGCTCCCACGGTGGCGTGTTGAAAATAGCCTGCGGGATAAATTGGAATACCGGTGTATCGCTGCCACGCTGCATAAAGGTGATGCCGCCGTTCTGGTGCAGCAGGCCAGGCTCAGGGCTAAACGCCTCAAAGACGCTCTGGTCGCTGTCGCTGTAGATCGGGAAGGGCAGCTGAAGCAGGCGCGTGAGGTGCTCGGCGTTCATGGGCGCGGCCTTGGCCAGCGGCACCACCTGCACTTTGCGCTGGCTTAGCTGATAGTAGTGCTGGGAAAGATAGCGCAGCGCCTGCTGACAGGCCGTGCAGCCGAGATGGCGCAGAAAAAACAAAATCGCATGGTGATCCTTCCAGAAGGATCGAATGGGAATAGCTTGATGCTGGGGGGTTAAAACTTCTAAGCCTACCGATAATTGCATAGACACGCAGTCTCCTTAGCGTTGATCTCGAATTATGTTCAGTCTCCTCCGCCCTCCATTATGCCAGACTCGCCAGCATCCGACAAACGCGCCGCCTGCGTGGTGACGCGGCGCAGGCGCTCGACAAGAAAAAGCTGAAGCGTATGCGCAGCCGGTGTCAAGGCGCGCTCGGGGTGCCAGATCAGGCCAAGGGTGCGGCGCAGCTGCACGTCGCTCAGGCGCAGGCCCACCAGGTTTGCGCCGCCCTGCAGGGCCATCTGCGGCACCACCGCAACGCCTAGGCCGACCGCCGCAAGCTGGAGCACTGTGTGCATCTCGCCGCCGTCGAGGACAACCTGCGGCGCAATGTTCGCCGCCTGCCACAGCCAGAGCGTCTGCGTGCGCAGCTCGTAGCCAGGCGGAAACACGATCCAGTTTTCGCCCGCCAGCTCCGCCACGCTGACGTGCTCGTGCTGGGCGAGGCGATGGTCGCGCGCGACGGCGATCACCAAGTCCTCGGTGAACAGCTCGATCCAGCGCACATCGCCGCCGCGGCCGGCGACGACAGCGAGGTCGACGGTGCCGTCGCTGAGCAGCGCGTGCAGCTCGGTCGCGCCAGTCTCGTGCAGCTCAAGCTCGATGCCGCTGTAGATGCCGTTGAAGGCCGCCAGGGCGTCAGGCAGCAGGTGCGTGCCGACGGTGGGCGTGGTGCCAAGCGAGACGCGGCCGGTGCGCAGATCGCGCCGCGCCAGCAGGGCCGCCTCGGCCGCCGCCACGTCCTGCAAAATGCGGCGGGCGTAGGGCAGCAGCACGTGGCCGGCGTCGGCGATCTCGATGCCGCGGCCAACACGGTTGAACAGCTGCACGCCTAGCTCGGCCTCCAGGGCCTGGATCTGCTTGCTGAGCGAGGGCTGGGCGATGTGCAGCGCGGCGGCGGCGCGGGTAACATTGCCCAGGCGCGCCACGGCTTCGAAGTAGCGCAGGTGGCGTAGCTCCATAGGATTGATGCCTTTCAGCTATTGAAATCATAGCAATCATATCTTAGACGTATGAATTGCGCCAGGGTACACTACTGTGGTAGCGAAACATCAACCTGAAGTGAAGGAATTAACACCATGCAGACACCACAGCTCTACACAACCGATGTGCTTGTCATTGGCACTGGCGGCGCGGGCCTGCGCGCTGCTATCGCCCTCGCAGAGCGCAACCAGCGCGTTTTGCTGGTGGGCAAGCGGCCCAAGATGGATGCGCATACGGTGCTGGCGGCAGGCGGCATCAACGCTGCGCTCGGCAGCCTCGACCAACAAGACACCTGGCAGTACCATGCTGCCGACACGCTCAAAGAGGGGCGCTTCCTTGGCGATGCGCAGGCGATCGAGCTGCTATGCCAGCAAGCGCCGCAGGCGATCAGCGAGCTAGAGCGCTGGGGCATGCCCTTTGCGCGCGAGGCGGATGGGCGCATCTCGCAGCGCTACTTCGGTGCCCATCGCTTCCGCCGCACCTGCTTTGTTGGCGACTATACCGGCCAAGAGATCATCAAAGCGCTGCTGCGCGAGGTCGAGCGACGGCAGCTGCCGATTCTCGAGCGCGTCTATATCAGTGATCTGCTGAGCAGCCGCGGGCGCGTCAACGGTGCGCTCGGCTGGCAGCTCGACAGCGGCCAGGAGGTGCTGATCCACGCCGCCGCCGTCATCGTTGCAGCCGGCGGCCACATTCACATCTACAAGCGCTCGTCGTCGCGGCGGCGCGAAAACACTGGCGACGGCATGGCGCTGGCCTTCAAAGCCGGAGCCGCGCTGGCGGATATGGAGCTGGTGCAGTTTCACCCGTCGGGCATGGTCTGGCCGCTGGAGTGCGAGGGCACGCTGGTGACCGAGGCGGTGCGCGGCGAGGGCGGGCGGCTGCTCAATCGCGACGGCGAGCGCTTCATGCAGCGCTACGACGCCGAGCGCATGGAGCTGTCCACCCGTGATCGTGTGGCGCTGGCCAACTATACGGAGATCAGCGCCGGACGCGGCACCGAGCATGGCGGCGTCTGGCTCGATGTGACGCATCTGCCGCGCACGCAGATCGAGAGCCGCATCCCGCGCATTTTGGCGCAGTTCCAGGCCGTTGGTGTTGACATCACGCGCGAGCCGATGGAGATCGCGCCGACAGCGCACTACTCGATGGGCGGGGTGCGCGTAGAGCCAGCCAGCCACGCCACCAGTGTGCCGGGCCTGTACGCCGCCGGCGAGGTGACAGCCGGCGTGCATGGTGCCAACCGGCTGGGCGGCAACAGCCTTGCGGAGATTCTGGTATTTGGCCGCATCGCTGGCGAGCACGCTGGAGCCTACGCCGCCGCCAACCAGGCCCCGCCGCTGGATCAAGCACTGATCGCGCAGCTGCGCGCCACCAACGCCGACTGGGCCAGCCGCGACGGCAGCATCCAGCGCAGCTTGATTGCGCAGCTGCAGCAGACCATGTGGGAGAGCGTGGGTGTGGTGCGTGACGCCGCCACACTAGAGGCCGCGCTCAACCGCCTGACCAGCCTGCGCCAGCAGGCCGCCACCAGCCCGGCCGGACCAGGCGACCTCGCCGCAGCGCTCGACCTCCAGTCCATGCTGCTGACCGCCGAGGCGACCGTGCGCGGCGCGCTGCTGCGCACCGAGAGCCGCGGGGCGCACCAGCGCCGCGACTATCCCGCGACCGACCCAGCCTGGCAGCGCACCATCGTCATCAAGCCCCACCGCTCTGCCGCGGGCACGCTCAGCGCCATGAGCCTGACCACCGCACGCCTGCCGGAGCCATCGCCAGCAGTCCGCGCCCTCATCGACGACAGCGAGCTAGAGCTGGCAGGGCGGCTGGTGGAGTAAGCTTAAGATCGAGCAGCAGCCATCGATTAAGAAGCACATAACGTCTGATACAATCAGTGCAGATTGAAGCGCCATCAGCCTTGGTTCTTCGCCAGCCACGGCACAAGATGTGCTTGCACCCTCCGCTGCTACAGCCACTTAGCGCAGGCTGTGGCAGCGGCTCGCACTCGGCTGAAGCAAGGAGATACCATGCCCATCCAAACCGCTGCTCAAGCTACACTGCCCACCTTTACCACCACCCTGATTGGCCGTGACCGTGAGGCAGCGGCAGTGCAGCAAACACTCCGCAAAGCCTCAACACGCCTTGTAACGCTTGTCGGCGTCAGCGGCGCTGGCAAGACGCGGCTAGCGCTGCAAGTGCTTGATCAGATCAGCGCTGCCAGCAGCATGCCCTGCTACTTCGTGCCGCTGACGCCGATCAGCGATCCAGAGCTGGTTATTCCCACCATCGCCCACGTGCTCGGCATCGATGAAGTTGGCAGCGAGCCAGTGCAGGCAACCCTGATCAAGGCGCTGGAAAGCAAGCCGCTGCTGTTGCTGCTTGACAACATGGAGCAGGTGATCGCCAGCGCCAGCGCAATCAGCACGCTGCTTGAGCACACACAAGCGCTGAAGGTGCTTGTCACCAGCCAGCAGCCCCTGCAGATCGAGCATGAGACAGTCATCGAGATCGCCCCGCTCGCCGTGCCTGCGGCAAGGGCCGAGGTCACGCTTGAAACCGCGCTGCAGTATCCGGCCATCGCCCTCTTTGTGGAGCGCTTTCGCGACGCCCAGCCCACATTTCAGCTCAGCGCTGAGCAGCTGCCAGCGATCAGCGCGATCTGCACCAAGGTGCGCGGCCTACCGCTCGCCATCGAGCTGATCGCCGCCCACAGCCAGGCGTTCACCCCGCAGGACTTGCTGCGGCTGCTGGAGCACCATCTGATCGTCGCGCCCAAGTTTATCCACAGCGACAGCCGTGATCAAGTTCTCTGGCCGGTGCTCGACTGGTGCTATCGGCGGCTGAGCGCACCGCTGCAGAGTTTATTTCTGCGCATGGGCATGTTCGTCGGCGGCTGCACGCTCGCGTCAGTCGAGCAGGTGTGCAGCGCGCCAGGCGACATCGACATAGACATCAGCGACGGCGTGGCCACGCTGATTGGCAAGCACATGGTGCTCGAAGAAGTGTTTGCCGACCACGAGGTGCGCTACGTGATGCTTGATGCGGTCCGCGAGTACACCCAGCGCAAGCTCCAGCACCAGCCGGTATTCGCACAGCTGCGCCAAGCCTACCAGCAGTACTATCAGCAGCTTGTCGCAACCAGCTCCCAGGCGCTCAAAGGTCCCGATCAGCGCCAGTGGCTTAATCGGCTGGAGGGCGAGCAGCCCAACCTGCGCGCCGCGCTGACCATGCAGCTCGCAGGGCAGGCAGCCGAGCCAGTGCTGCAGATGGCTGGCCAGCTGGCGGCGTTCTGGACCCGGCGCGGCTACCTGCGCGAGGGTCTGAGCTGGATCGAGCAGGCACTGGCGCAGACGCACGCGGATCAATCGGCGGCCTACGCCCGTGCGCTCGATGGCAAGGGCAGCGTGCTGGAAAATCTAGGCCAGTATCAGGCCGCCATCGACTGCTATCAGCAGGTGCTGAAGCTGGCCCGCAACCTCGCGCTGGAGCGCGAGCAGGCCGAGTCGCTGACCAACCTCGGGCGCTTGACCCGCTTCTATGCGGCGCTTGATGAAACGATGGACTACTTTCAGCAGAGCTTGGCCCTATTTCGTAAGCTCAACGACAACAACGCCGTCTCGGTGGTGCTCTGCAACATGGGCACGCTGCTGTCCGATCATGGGCGCTACACAGAGGCGCTGGCGTGCTACGAGGAGAGCAGCGTGCTTGATCGCGCCTACGGTGATCTGCGCGGGCTGGGGATTACGTTGAACAACATGGGCGTGCTGTGGGGCAACCTTGGCGACTACGCCCAGGCTGCGGCGCTCTACAAGGAGAATCTCCACATCCGCGAGCAGCTCAACGATCACCACGGCATGGCGATCGCCTACGCCAATCTCGGCGAGGTCGCCTTCGTGCAAGCGCAGCCAGCGGCAGCCAAGCAGTATCTGCAGCGCGCCTGGGAGATCGCGCAGGAGTACGAGTTTACGCACATCCTGCCCTTCATCAAGGCCAAGTTCGCCGATATCGCCCTCAGCGAGCAGGACTATCCGCAGGCATGGGCAGACTATCAGGCAGCGCTCAAGCTATATCAGCCGCTGCGCGACCTCAGTGGCCTGATCAGCTGCATCGAGGGCATCGCCTACAGCCTGATCGGGCAACAACAGCTGTTGACACGCGCGGCAGAGCTGCTTGGTGCGGCAAGCGCCCTACGCCAGCAGGAGCAGCTGCCGCTGAGCAGCAACGAGCAGGAGCGCTACGCTGCCAGCAGCGCCCAAGCGCGGCAGGCGGCAGGCGCAGCGCAGTGGCAGCAGCACTGGGCGGCAGGCGCAGCGTTTAGCCTTGAGCAAGCGCTCGCGCACGCGCGCGCCGCAGCGGTCTAGACCAACACGCAGCGTGCTGGCTCGTAGCACACAGCAGCCGTCGCATCTGTCACAAGAGCGACGGCTGTTTCGGTGCGCGCAGGTCAAACATCTATGGCGCAGCAAAGCCAGCAGCGCTGCGCGCTCACGCGGTGCGCGGCGGCTTTGGCTGGCCCTGCGCATCGAGGTGCTGGCGCATGCGCCGCTCGACCGTTGAGCGCGGCAGCATCACACGGCGGCCGCAGGTCAAGCAGCGCAGGCCGATATCTGCGCCGATGCGCGTGATCGCCCAGCGCGTGCCGCCGCAGGGGTGCGGCTTGCGCATCTCAAGCATATCGCCAACAGCAAACTCATGCATAGCTATCCACCGCACGGGTGCAGGCCAGCAGCGCTGGCTCGATGTGTACCACCGGCACACCGGCGGCGACGGGGCGCACCGACCAGCGCGCATCGTCGCGGGCCACCAGCTCGCGCTCGCCATCGAGGGCCAGCACGGTGCCGCTCGGCAGCGCGAAGGCCGCGCCGTCGGCGAGCCAGGCATAGTCGAGCACCGGCACATCGGCGATGGTGCCGGGGGCAATCGGCGCACGCATGATTGCCCCCGCTGGCCCAAGCGTCACGCCAACCGCCAGCGTGCCCTGCGGCACAGGCAGGCCCAGGTGGCCGCCAACCGCCGACAAGCCGACGGTGCCAGGGGCAAGCTGCGTTGTCGCCACCGCGCGCACGCGCTCGATCTCCCACACCGCGCGCCCGCCAAGGGTCGCCGCGACCGCCGCCACATCGACCAGCGCCAGATCGACGCACTCGTCGTTGCGCCAGACCTCCAGCAGCGGGCGGTAGCCCCAGGACTGCGGGGCGACTGTGGCGACGCTGCCCGCCGCCAGCCCGGCCAGCGTCGGCTCGATCAGCAGCGGAAAGGCGTTGTTGGTGCCAGTGGAGAGCGGCAGCAGCGGCAGCGTGCGCGAGCCTTTGACAGCGGCGCGCGCCGTGCCATCGCCGCCAAGCGTGATCAGGCAGCCCGCGCCAAGCGCAGTCAGCGCCTGAGCGGCGGCACTGGTATCCTCGGCCGTGCCCGTCACCGGCAGATCAAGCGGCACCAGCGCAAACGGCAGCGCCAGCCGGTCGGCGGCCTGCGGCACCAGGCCCACCGCATCGGGGAAATAGTAGACCGTCTGCACAGCGGTGGCCGACAGTCCGACCAGCACACGCCGCAGGCGATTGACCTTCTCGTGATTTGGCACCGTTGAGGCATACGTGACGACGCGGCGAATATCTTTGCTCGACTCAGGGTTTGCCACCAGCCCAACGCTCGCGGAGCCTAGCCCTTCCACACGCCCACCCGCCGGAGCAGCGCCGGAATATTGAGCGCGAAGCCGACGCCGAACAGCGGCGGCACCACCGCCGGCCCCGCAGGATTCCAGTAGCGCTGCTTGAGGTCGCTGGGCGACAGCGGCCGCAGACTGTAGGGCACGCCGAACACAGTGCCCTCGCCGACGCGGATGCCGCGCGGCTGCGCCAGCTCCTTGGCCACAGCGAGCAGCCCGAACAGGGCCGAGATCACCGTCACAAGACGTCGCAGTTTGTGCATTGCACAGCCTCCTCGCTGAACAATCGATAGTCGTAGAGATGGCTTCATGGTACCCGAAAAACGCGCTACGGCAAACGGCGGCCGCGCTGCCACATCAAGGTGCGCTCGATCACCAGCAGCACCAGCAGCCAGCTTAGCCCCGCACAGAACCCGCCGAGCACATCGGTGGCGTAGTGCACCGAGAAGTACCAGCGCGAGAGACCGATCAGCATCGTGACCAGCGCACACAGCACCGCCACCGCCAGCAGCCTGGACCGGCTCACCAGCGAGCGGCCGGCAATAATCACCAGCGTGCCATAGAAGGCCGCCGACGACATCGCATGGCCGCTGGGAAAGCTATACGAGTCAAGCTGATAGGGCGATGGGTACAGCGATGGGCGCGGGCGCGCAAACTGATTTTTGATCAGCGTGTCGAGCACACCCACCGTGGCCATCGTCACCAGCAGCAAGATCACGCTCGAGCGCCAGTGGTGCAGCCGTAGCCCCAGCAGCACCGTCAGCACCAGCACCGTCAGCACCAGCAGCCCAGCCACCGTGCCGCTCCAGGTCGCCAGGCGCATCAGCGGCGTCAGCCAGGCGTCGTGGACGCGCAGCCAGTACGCGCCAGTGAGCACTTGCGCATCAAGCCGCTCGAACCAGCCCTCGGCCCAGCCAAAGGCCAGCACAAAAAAGAGCACGGTCGTGACCACAGCGCTGAGCAACCCCAGCAGGATAGCTGCGCCAGAGACCGCAGCGGTCGTCGCTGGCTGCTTAACCACGTGGCGATCACTCATCAGAAACCTCCTAGCTGCCAAAAACTAGCGCCGAGAGCGGGCAGTTTCGGGCTATAATTGAGCAAGTATCTGTAGTGAAGGAGCAATTCGCATGCCTCTCGTCACACAAGAGCACACACTCCCCAATGGTCTTAAAATTATCACCCGCGAGGTGCACACCGCGCCAATCGCCACCTGCTGGGTCTGGTACCGCGTCGGCGGGCGCAACGAGCGCGTGGGCATCTCGGGTATCTCGCACTGGTGCGAGCATATGCTGTTCAAAGGCACGCCCTCCATGCCCAAGGGCACGTTCGACTCGCTCATCGCACGCAACGGCGGCACCTTCAACGGCTTCACCTGGATCGACTTCACCGCCTACTACGAGACGCTGCCCGCCGATCGGCTCGACCTCGGCCTGCGCATCGAGGCCGACCGCATGGTCAACTCGCTGTTCGATCCCGATGAGGTCGCCTCCGAGCGCACCGTCATCATCTCCGAGCGCGAGGGCAACGAGAACAGCCCCGACTTCTGGCTCGATGAGGAGATGCGCGCCGCCGCCTTCAAGGTGCACCCCTACCGCAATGGCGTGATCGGCTGGAAGAGCGACCTGCGCGCCATGACCCGCGCCGACCTGTACAACCACTATCAGACCTACTACACGCCCAACAATGCCACGCTCGTGGTCGTTGGCGATTTCAACACCGACCAGGTGCTCGAGCGCATCGGCGAGCTGTATGGCTCCATCCCCGCCGGGCCAGCGCTGCCCGAGGTGCGCGGCGTCGAGCCAGAGCAGCAGGGCGAGCGCCGCATCATCGTCGCCCGGCCGGGGGCCAACCCGATTGTGCAGGTGGCCTACCACGCTGTCGCGGCCCGCTCGCAGGACTGGGCCGCGCTCACAGTGCTCGATGCTGTGCTCAGCGGCGGCAAGTCGCCCTCGTTCTTCGGCGGCGGCGCGCAGACCAACCGCTCGGCGCGGCTCTACCGCGCGCTCGTCGAGGGCGAGCTGGCCACCAGCGCCAGCTCGTCGTTCCTGCCCACCATCGACCCCTACCTGTTCGAGCTGAGCGCCACCGTGCGCCCCGACCGCGATGTCGCCGCCGTCGAGGCCGCCCTGCACGCCGAGACCGAGCGCCTGCGCAGCACCGAGGTCAGCGCCGAGGAGCTGGCCAAGGTCCAGCGCCAGATGCGCGCGCAGTTCGCCTATACCGCCGAGCGCATCTCCAGCCAGGCGATGCTGCTGGGCATGTGGGAGATGCTCGACAGCTACACGCGCATCGACAGCATCCTCGCTGAGATCGCCGCCGTCACGCCCGCCGATGTGCAGCGCGTCGCCAGCGAGTACCTCGCGCCGCACAAGCGCACCGTCGGCATCTTCCAGCCCACCGAGGCCGGCGGCGCGGCGGACACTCCAGCGCTGGCCGCCTATCAGCCGCGCCGCCCAGCCTGCTACACCGGCGCATCGTTCAGCGCCGACGCCCTCTCAGAGCCTGTCGGCAGCGTTCAGGCCAGCCGCCACGAGCTGCCCAACGGCGTCGTCGTGCTGATCCAGCGCAACCCGGCTAGCCCCACCGTCACGGTCCAGGGCGAGATCCGCCTTGGCCAGGTCGATGAGCCAGCCGACAAGAGCGGCCTAGCTTTGTTTACCGCCGCCGGCCTCATCCGCGGCACCCTCAACCGCTCGTTTCAGGAGATCACCGCCACCACCGAGGAGCGCGGCTGCAGCGTCAACGCCAGCTCTAGCCGCCACACAACGTCGTTCGGCGGCAAAGCCCTCAGCGAAGACACTGGCCTCATCCTCGAAATCTTGGCCGATATGGTCCGCCGCCCGGTCTTCCCGCCGCAGGAGATCGAGCGCCTGCGCACGCAGTTCATCAACGCGCTGCGCCAGCAGGCCCAGGACACACGCAGCCAGGCCGCCAACACGGCGCGCACGTTGCTCTACCCCAACACGCACCCCTACAGCCGCCCAACGCTCGGCACCCTGGAGACGGTGCCGCAGATCACCCAGGCCGATCTGCGCGGCTTCGCTCAGCGCTACCATCCGGCCAGCACCACCATCGCCATCGTCGGCGACCTGGAGCCGGACGCCGTGCTCGCTGAGGTCGAGCGCTGGTTTGGCGATTGGGAGGGCAGCGGCGCGCCAACACCGCTTGATGTGCCCGCCGTCGCGCCGCCAGCCGAGGTCAAGCGCCAGGCTGTCGAGGTCGCCGGCAAAACCCAGTCCGACATCATCTGGGCTGTGCCTGGCATCGCCCGCACCGACCCGGACTACTACGCGGCCATGCTCGCCAACCTCGCCCTCGGCCAGCTCGGCCTGATGGGCCGCCTCGGCGAGAATGTGCGCGACAAGCACGGCATGGCCTACTACGCCACCAGCCGCCTCGACGCCGACCTCGGCGCTGGCCCCTGGTACGTCTCCGCCGGCATCAACCCCAGCAACATCGACCGCGCCCTGGAGTGCATCAACGAGGAGATCGATAAGCTCGTCGAGGCCGGCATCACCGAGGAAGAGCGCTCCGACGCCGTCGCCTATCTCTCGGGCATTCAGGCCATCGGCCTAGAGGCCAACAGCGGCATCGCCAGCATCCTGCTCACCATCGAGCGCTACAACCTCGGCCTCGACTACGTCCAGCGCTACCCAGAGATCATCAGCGCAATCTCGCTGGAGCAGATTCGCGACGCAGCGCGCCGCTTTCTCTCCACCGACCACTACGCCGTCGCCATCGCCGGCCCAAAGGTCTAGTCCACACCCCAGGCAGCCGCACGGGTGGAGCCAGACTCCGCCCGTGCAGGCTTGCCTGCGCCCCACACATATCGCCGCTCAAGCCCTATTTAAAAAAGATGCGTCTGTGGTTAGGACCTGCGGCTCAGACAGCCGGGCCACGTCCTGCCTGCCCGTGCGCTGTGATCGGGCCACCAGACACGCGGTCGGACCAGCTCGCTGCGGCAGCAGACGGCCGCCTCACGGCCGCGAGCCATGGCTAGCCGTGGGGCGCAAGGACGCAGACGTGGGGCGGCGACGACTGCGCTGCACCTGGCTCTAGGACATTCGACACCCGCAGCGACAGACACCACCAGCGAACGCGCGCCATAGCACCAGCGTAGGCTCCATACATCTGCGCCGCAGCGGGAGTCAGCCACACGCGCATCCGGCACCTCTGCAACGCTGCTGGCCATGGCACGCTCATGCGTCGCCGGGCAATGCCGAATGCAGACAGCTCAGCGGCACCAGCACAGAACAGCAGCAAGCCATACCTGCCGCCGCAGCTAGCCCGCGTGTGCGTAGGCCGAGAAATCAAAGCGGTAGCGGTTTGTCGCTGGATCGAAGCGCGCTGGCGGCACGTGCACCGCATAGTGGCCCACCGCGCCAGCCCACAGCAGCATAGCGCATGCAAACCCCTCGGGCTGTACATCTGTCTCGGCAAACAGCAGGTGCTGAACAGTGCACTGGAGCCAAGCCGACTCTGGATAGCGCTGTCGGAGGGCTGGCGCGGCCCAGCGCAGCCCAGCGACTAAGCAGTGCAGCTCGTCATCGAGGAGCCGCACACATGTGGGGGCCAGCGTCAGCCCCAGACCAGGTGCAACATCTAGAGAAGGTCGATCAACTGGGTGCGCCAGATCAGACAACGTCGCCGCTAGCCTGATTGAGATGCCCCAGGTGTGCGCAATTGTGCGGTACCAAACGTGGGCTTGCTGCTGCATAGCTGTCGAACCTCCAAACATACGGTGTCAGCGCTGGTCGCATGCTATCAGTGCGAGTCGAGCGGCAGCGCCTTTGCGTCGAGAGCGGCATCTGGGCTATAATCGCAGCAGAGCATCCCCGCAAAAACTGTAGGAAGAAGGAGCTGCCAATGAGTGATTCTGCGCCTGAGCGCATGCCAATCGAGCAGCACGAGCACGATATCATTATCGTGAGCGACCTGCACCTGGCCAACGGGTACAGCCAGCGCCAGGGCCGCTTCGACCAGCGCGAAGATTTTTTCTACGACGCAGCCTTTCGCCGCTTTCTGCACTACCTGATCGAGCAAGGCCAGCAGCGCCAGCGCCCACAGCGCCTGATCCTGCTCGGCGACCTGTTCGAGTTCTTACAGACCGACAACCGCCCCTTTGACCGCAACGGGCTGCCCGACCCCAGCGAGCCGGTCTACCACGATTCAGAGGTGCAGGATTTTCTGCACAAGCGCAAGCCATTTAACGGCCTGAGCACCAGCCCGGCGGCGAGCATCTGGCGGCTCGAGCGCATCGCGCGCGGGCACCCGGAGTGGTTCAAGGCGCTGGGCGAGTTTCTGCAGGCCGATCAGGGCCACCGCATCGACATCACGCTGGGCAACCACGACATCGAGATGATCTGGCCCGAGGCGCAGCAGCGGCTGGTGGACATCATCTGCGCGGCGGTGGACGACGCCAGCGTCGGCGCGCGCATTCACTTCTACCCGTGGTTCATCTACGAGCCAGGGCTATTCTACGCCGAGCACGGCCACCAGTACGACAGCCTCAACTCTTTCGCCACCCAGATGCGGCCAACGCTGCCGCCACAGCGCAGCGCGGATGGCAGCATCGACTGGAATGCGCCTGGGCCGCAGCTGATCGAGCTGCCGCTTGGCTCGTTTTTCGTGCGCTACGTGTTCAACGCGCTGGAGAGCCGCGACTCGTTTGCCGACAACATCCGCCCGCGCAGCCGCTACGTGGTCTGGACGCTGCGCAACCGGCCGGTGCACGCCCTGGTGACGCTCTTCTACCAGGTGCGCCTGCTGACGCGCGTGCTGCGCAAGACCAGCCCGCTGAGCGAGCGCGAGCATCGTCAGCGCCGCGAGCACTACCAGCAGACGCTCGTGCGGCCCTACAGCCAGCAGACCGGCCTTAGCCCCGAGCAGCTGGTGGCGATCGATAACTTGGCGGCCATCCCATCCATGAACAGTCGGCTGAAGCAAGCGCAGCAGGTGCTGGTGGAGCCGCTGCTGCCGCTGCTGACGCTGTTCGCACCGCTGGCGCTAGTCTACCAAGCGCTGCGGCGCGTGCGCTCGACCGTGCGCGCGCTGGCGGCCTTCTGCCTCGGCGTCGTCGCGCTGCTCTACCGCGAGCGCAACATCTTTCGCCCGCCAGCCGAGCCAGACAACGTGCTGCGCGACACGGCGCGGGCCATCGACACGATTTTACGGCAGGGCGGCGGGGCCGGCGCGCGCTTCTACGTCTTCGGCCACACCCATCACGCCGAGGTCTTCCCGCTCAACGACGGCGACGCCGAGCCGCGCTACATCAACAGCGGCACCTGGACGCCGATCATCGACCCGAATGCCCAGCTGCTGCGCGGTGTGATCCAGCTGAACGTGGTGCGCATCTTGCGGCTGGTGGACACATACGGGCTGGCCGAGCTGCTCCAGTGGGATGATGCAGCGGGCCGCCTAGATCGCGTGCCGCTGATCTAGCCATAGCTCGCAAATGCGCCGGACATCCCTGCTATAATACCAACTCAATGCCTGCTTACTTCAAAACACGCAGCCACACGCACAGCCCGGTGGATCGCCCGCGGGCTGGATGCGCAGAGCGCGGAGGATCGCGGGCGCAGCGCTGCTTGCACGGCGTGCTGGTCACAGCACTCGTGTGGAGTGCCGAGCGCACACCAGCGGCAGCCGCCAAGAAGCCGCCGCAGCGCGCCGCCCGCTGGCCTGGGGGCAACCTTGGCCATGAAGCTGAAGATCGAGGCCGCGCCTCGAAACAACACGAGACAACAATTGCATAGAACCAAAGGTATCTACTGATGACTGATGACGAACGGTTTTTGGGTGACGACGCCATGTTCCAAACCATCGCGTCGCACGATGGCGGCGAGCTGCCAGTTGTGCCGCTGATCAATACCGTCCTTTTTCCCAATATGGTCACGCCGCTCTTTGTCAGCCGGGATCGCTCGCTGGCCGCCATTGAAGAGGCGCTGGCCAGCCATCGCACCATCATCACGGTGGCGCAGCGCTCGGCGGAGGCCGACGAGAGCGACACCGAGCAGCTGTACAGCGTTGGCATCGAGGCCGCGATTGGCCGTGTGCTCAAGCTGCCCGACGGCACCACCTCCATCTTGGTGCAGGGCCGCCGTCGCGTGCGCATCAACGAGTGGCTGCGCGGCGAGCAGAGCCTGCGCGCCCGCTACGAGACCATCGAGGTCGATGAAGAGCGCACGCTGGCCGTCGAGGCCATGATGCGCGGCGTGCTTAGCGCCTACGAGAAGGTGGTGCGCCTGAGCCGCACCATGCCCGATGACGCCTACGTGGCAGCGATGAACGTTGACGAGCCAGGCTGGCTGGCCGACCTGATCGCCGCCACCCTGCCGCTCGATGTCCCGCGCCGCCAGACGCTGCTCGAGACCATCGACGTCGAGGAGCGCCTGCACCAGCTCAATGTCTTCCTCTCGCAGGAGCTAGACGTGCTGGAGCTGGAGAACCGCATCCAGAATCAGGTCCAGCGCGAGGTGGATCGCTCGCAGCGCGACTTCTTCCTACGCGAGCAGCTCAAAGCCATCCAGATGGAGCTCGGCCAGGACGACCCGCTGACCCGCGAGATCAACGAGCTGCGCGAGCGCATCGCCCTGGCGGGCTTCCCGCCCAAGGTGCAGGCCAAGGCCGAGGAAGAGCTGAACCGCCTGGAGATGATGCCGCCAGCCGCGCCAGAGTACAGCGTCATCCGCACCTACCTCGACTGGCTGCTCGACCTGCCCTGGCACACCACCAGCGACGACACCACCTCGCTCACCGAGGCGGCAACGACGCTTGATCGCAACCACTACGGCCTGAAGAAAGTCAAAGAGCGCATCCTTGAGTTTATCGCCGTGCGCATGCTGGCCGGCGACAAGCAGAAAGCGCCGATTCTGTGCTTTGTTGGCCCGCCCGGCGTGGGCAAGACCAGCCTCGGGCGCTCGGTGGCCGAGGCGCTGGGCCGCGAGTTTGTGCGCCTCTCACTCGGCGGCGTCCACGACGAGGCCGAGATTCGCGGCCATCGGCGCACCTACATCGGCGCGCTGCCTGGGCGCATCATCCAGACGATGAAGGACGCCGGCACGATCAACCCCGTCTTTATGCTCGATGAGATCGACAAGCTGGGCAACGACTTTCGCGGCGATCCGGCGGCGGCGCTGCTGGAGGTGCTCGATCCCGAGCAGAACAGCACCTTTGCCGACCACTACCTCGATGTGCCCTACGATCTCTCCAAGGTGATGTTTATCACCACTGCCAATATGCTCGACCCGATCGCCGAGCCGCTGCTGGACCGCATGGAGATCGTCGAGCTGCCGGGCTATATCGAGGAGGAGAAGCTGCAGATCGCGCGCCAGTTCCTCATCCCCAAGCAGATCGAGGCCAACGGCCTCAGCGAGCACCCGATCAGCTTCGACGAGGCCACGCTGCGCCAGATCATTCGGCTCTACACCTGGGAGGCGGGCGTGCGCAACCTGGAGCGCGAGATCGGCGCGATCTGTCGCAAGGTGGCGCGCAAGGTCGCCGAGAACAAGCGCTATCCACGCCGCATCCGGCCCTCCATGCTCGATGGCTTCTTGGGCAACCCGCCCTACACCTACGGCCTGGCCGAGGAGCACGACGAGGTCGGCGTGGCCACGGGCATGGTCTGGACCATGAACGGCGGCGACATTATCGCCATCGAGACAGCGGTGGTCGACGGCAAGGGCACCACCACCCTCACCGGCCAACTCGGCGATGTGATGCAGGAGTCGGCGCAGGCGGCGCTCTCGTATGCGCGCTCGTCGGCGCGGCGGCTGGGCATCGAGCCAAAGCGTTTCGAGAAGGTCGATATTCACATCCACGTGCCGGAGGGCGGCGTGCCCAAGGACGGCCCATCGGCAGGCATCACGCTGGCCTGCTCGGTCATCTCGGCGCTCACACATCGACGGCTGCGCCGCGACGTAGCCATGACCGGCGAGATCACACTGCGCGGGCGCGTGCTGCCCATCGGCGGCCTGCGCGAGAAGATGCTGGGGGCCTACCGCGCTGGCATTACGACCATCATCATCCCGGCCAAAAATAAGCGCGACCTCGAGGACGTGCCCACCAACGTGCGCCGCAAGCTCAAGGTTGTCAGCGTCGAGCATATGGACGAGGTGCTGCCGATCGCCTTTACCAGCAACCCCCTGCAGCGCGGCGGCATGGGCGGCAACGGCGACAGCGCGCCCGCGATCAGCGTGCCCACAGTGACACAGCCCGTTGTCGGCCAGGAGGAGCTGTAGTGCGTCGATTGCTGCTGCTGTGCTGGCTCGGCCTGTGGCTCACGGCGTGTGCAGGCGCGCCCGCCGTGCCCAGCCCCACGCCGATGAACAATGAGCAGATTATTAGCGATGCGGTGGTCTCGTATCTGCGCGAGCATGGCCAAACCCAGCCCGTGGCGGTCAAGGTGCTCAGCATCGTCGATGACAGCGCGCTGGCAGCGGCTAGCCCTGGCCTGCCCGATGTGAGCGGGCCAGCCTACGCCCTGCTGCGCCGCAGCGCCGACGACTGGCAGGTGCTGACCGTCGGCTCCAGCTTCAGCGCCGACCAGCTCGCCGCCGCTGCGATTCCACCAGCGCTCCAGACGGCCATCCCTGCCGCGCCAACCAAGCCCGCACCAACCAGGCCCGCGCCGACCAAACCAGCAGACGAGCCGCCGACGAGCGCTGCGCCCGCCACGCCGACGCTCAGCGCCACCGGCAGCATCACCGGACGGCTCAACTACCCAAGCGATGTGCTGCCAGCGCTCGACGTCTACGCGATCCGCGCCGATGATCCGCGCCAGTTCTACTACCTCCGCAGCGCCGACGGCCAGGCAAGCTACACCTTCAGCGGCATCGCCCCTGGCGCGTATCACGTGCTGGCCTACTTGCCGCCGCCCGCCCAGCCCAGCTTCGCCGGAGCCTACACGCGCGCGGTGCCATGCGGCTTGACCAGCGAGTGCAGCGACCACAGCCTGATCGAGGTGCGCGTCGGCCCAGATGAGATCGTGCCGGACATTAATCTTACCGACTGGTATGCGCCGCCTGGCAGCCTGCCTGCGCCGCCTACGGGCCAGCCACAGCCAACGAAAACACCATGAACCTGCCACACCTACGTATCGCCCCGCAGCTCAAGAGCAAGCTCGCCGCCGGCCATCCCTGGGTCTACCGCGACCAGTTCGCGCCGCACACCAACCTGCCCTCAGGCACGTGGGTGGAGCTAGAGGCCGGCAAGTGGCGCGGCTATGCGCTGTGGGATGCGCGCTCGCCAATCGCCGCCCGTGTCTACTCCAGCCACATGGTCCCCGATAAGCTCTGGGTGCGCGAGCGCATCCAGAGCGCCTGGGAGGGCCGGGCGCACCTGCGCACCACGCCCACGAGCGCCTATCGGCTGGTGTTTGGCGAGGGCGACGGCCTGCCAGGCATCACGGTCGATCTGTACAACACCTATGCTGTGCTGGCGACCTATGCCGACAGCGTCGATGTGCTTGAGGAGTGGGTCTGCGCCGCGCTGCGCATGGTCGTGCCCGATCTGCGCGGTATCGTGCGGCGGCGGCGCGAGGGCGACGATGACGCGGCCGACGGCAAGGTCGCGCTCGTGTGGGGCGAGCAGCCGCCCAGCGATCTGATCGTCGAGGAGTACGGCCTCAAGCTGATCGCCAACGTCTACGCTGGTCAAAAGACCGGCCTGTTCCTCGACCATCGCGAGAATCGCCACACCATCGAGCGCTGGAGCAGCGGGCGCAGTGTGCTTAACTGCTTCTCGTACACCGGGGCCTTCTCGCTATATGCGGCGCGCGGCGGGGCCAGCCGCACCATCAGCGTTGACATCGCGCCAGCCGCCGCCGAGGACGCCGCCAAGAACTTTGCGCTGAACGGCCTGGCCGGGCCGCAGCACGAGTTTCTGGCCCGCGACTGCTTCGAGTATCTTCAGCAGCAGGCGCAGCGCGGCCAGCAGTTTGACCTTGTGATCCTCGACCCGCCCTCGTTTGCCCGCTCGCGCAAGAATCAGCACGCGGCGCTGCGCGCCTACGCCAAGCTCAACGCGCTGGCCATGCGCTGCGTGGCCCCTGGCGGCCTGCTGGCCACAGCCAGCTGCACCTCGCAGGTTAGCCCCGAGGCATTCCGCGCGATGCTTGGCGACGCCGCCGCCACCACCGAGCGCCAGCTGGCAATCATCCACGAGGCCGGCCACGCGCTCGATCATCCAGTGCCAGCCCACTTCCCCGAGGGCCGCTACCTCAAGTTTATCCTCGCTCGCGTGCTGGAGCGGCCTTAGGCGCGGCCCACCGCCTGGAAGGCATGTTGAAGGCCCTGGTTGAGCCGACTAAATGTGGTAATGCCGCTGAGGTCCACGCCAAGGCCAATGATCGTCTGCGCGATCTCAGGCCGAATGCCGCTGATTACCACCTCTGCGCCAAGCAGACGCAGCGCCTGCGCGGCCTGGATGAGCGTGGTGGCCACGCGGGTGTCCACCACTGGCACGCCGCTCACATCGACGATCACCACCTGCGCCTGCTGCTCGGCGGCCCCATTGAGCAGCGTGTCCATCACCGTCAGGGCGCGCTGCGAGTCGATGGTGCCGATCAGCGGCATCAGCACAATCGCCTGGTGCAGCGCGATCAGCGGCGTCGATAGCTCGGCCAGCGCCTGCGACTGAACGCGCACGATCTCCTCGTGCAGGCGCTTCTGCTCCTCCTCAGCCCGCGTGCGCTCTGAGATGTCACGGGCGATAGCGGCTAAAAACTCTGGCTCGCCGCGCTCATTGTTGCGGCAGATGACGGCCATCGAGACGGGGATCAGCGTGCCGTTTTTGTGGCGCATCCGCGTTTCACCAAGCCACTGGCCGTGCTGAATCGCCGCCGGAATGGCCTGCCGAAGGACCAGGTGCGCCGCATCGTCAGGATGGAAGCTGCCCACATTCAGCTGGGTGATTGGCTCATCCGCCGTAAGGCCAACCATCGCCCGCCCTTGCGGGTTGATATACAGCGGCTGACCGCTTGGCGCGGCGATGCCAATAAAGTCAGGCGATGCCTCAAGGATCGCCGCAAAGCGCTGCTGCAGCGCCTGCGCCTGCTTGCGTGCGGTGATATCGAGCAGCACCCCATCCCAAATCACCACGCCGTGCTCGCCGTGGCGCGGACGCGACGAGCCTTGCGTCCATTTGATCTGCCCATCGAGCACGATGCGGCCCTCCCAGCGCCAGGGCTGCATGGTCTGTGCCGACTCGAGCACTGAGGTTTGGAAGCCCGCCATATCATCGGCATGGATCAAGTTAACGATCACCATCACATCGTCCATGATCACTTCTGGCTCGAGGCCGTAGATATCGCGGCTGCCGACGCTCGCATAGGGCATCTTCATCGTGCCGTCGGGATGCAGCTCAAACTGATAGACCATGCCTGGAATGTTGGCAATCAGCCGCTCGTAGCGCTCCTCGGCGGCCTGAAGCTGCCGCAGCATGCGCTGCTCCTCGCTGATATTCTGCGAGATACCGACGGTGCCGATGATCGTGCCGTCCGCATCGCGGACTGGCGACTTGATCGTGTGAAACAGCTCGACCACCCCGTCGTGGCGCGTGACCGGCTCGCTAGGAATATTCAGCGTCTCGCCGGACTCAAACACCTGCTGATCATCCTTGATGTACTGCTGCGTGTAGTCTGGCTCGTTGAAGGGCGCGTCGATGATGCCGCGCAGCTCGGCCGTGGTCATACCGTAGAACGTGCGAAAGGCCGCATTGGCATACTGGATGCGCGACTGCGGACCCTTGTACAGCACCATCGCGGGCACAGCATCCAAGAGCTGATAGAGCACGTCGCGCTCGGCCTCCAGCTCGGCAATGCGGGCATGGGCTGCGCGAAGTGCATCCGATAGGGGTGGTTGAGACATACAACTGCTCCTAGAAATTCAGCAGGCCATGAACTGAAGAGAAGACGCATAAGCGAGCAGATGATCCAGGTAGGTATGGCAAAAAAGCCGCGTACAATGACAATGCTAGCGACCGATCAGAGTAGTTGGTGGATGTAGCACGCCCTCGGCTCTAGCGCTGCAAGCATGTGGTGCTCGTAAGTGCAGAACCCTAGGCCAGTTGACGATACGGTGTGTCTTTGTAGTCCATCCGCTGTTGCGCACAACAACGGCAACGTGAACACTAGCAGCATAGCATTAACTACGCGTTAAATACAATCATGTGTATCTTTGCATGTCACCGGCAGGAAATATCGCCAAACGATAAAAATGTATGGAATTCAGCTTAAATCACGCGCTCTATGCCTGCAATCAGGCAATAACGAGGCGCACACTGCCACTGGCGCACGTACAAAATTAAACAGACCGAAGATCAACTTAAATAGAGCTAGACCACACTATACAGTAGCAAATCAGGGTTATAGTGACTGCTAGCACAGCACATGCTCCAGCTCAGTCTGCGCTGCCTGCAGCCGCCAGAGTTGCCATGCGCCGCTGTTCGCGGTACTGTGGGGCGGTACTCTTTTTTGATGATCGGAGGTTGCGTATGCCGCTTGTGCGGATTGATCTCGCCGCCAGCTTCGGCCAGCCCGCGCGCCAGGCCATCGCCGACAGCGTGCACCAGGCCATGGTCGAGACGGTCAACATCCCCGCCGATGACCGCTTTCAGGTGCTCACGGCCCACCCCAGCAGCGAGCTGATCGCCGACCTACACTATCTCGGCATCCAGCGCTCGGCGGCGCTGGTGTTTGTGCAGATTACGCTCAACCAGGGCCGCAGCGTGGCCCAGAAGCGCGCGCTCTACGCCCGCATCGCCGAGCTGCTGGCCACCAGCGCCAACGTCGATCCAGCCAATATCCTGATCAACCTGATCGAGGTGCCCAAGGAAAACTGGTCATTCGGGCTGGGCCAGGCCCAGTACGCCACGGAGTAGCCATGAATACAGCACTCGCCTACGATCACGAGCACTTCGCCGCTGTGCTCCAGCAGGCCGTCACCCTGGCCCAGGACTACCTGCGCGCACTTGAGCAGCGCCCGCCAGCCAGCGCCTACACGCCACAGCCCACCCCCGCGCTGCCTGCGCAGGGCCTTGGGGCCGCCCAGGCCCTGACCACCTTTCAAGCGCGCTTTGGCGACCACATGCCCGCCAGCAACGGGCCGCGCTTCTGGGGCTTTGTCACCGGCGGCAGCACGCCCGCCGCCGTCGCCGCCGACTGGCTGGTCAGCGCCTACGACCTCAACCTCGCCGACGCCGCCTACTCGCCTGCGCCCGACATAGAGTTTGAGGCGCTGGCCTGGCTGCGCGAGCTGTTTGGGCTGCCAGAGAGCTTCGCGGGCATCTTTGTGACTGGCGCAACGGTGGCCAATATGGTCGGGCTGGCCTGTGGCCGCGAGTGGGTCGGCCAGCAGCACGGCGTCAGCATCGCCAACGCCGGAATCAGCGCCGCGCCGCCGATCACGGTGCTCAGCGGCCACGCCCACAGCAGCGTGTTCAAGTCCCTGGCCATGATCGGCCTGGGGCGCGCAGCTCTGCGACCAGTGACCACGCTGCCTGACAACCGCGAGGCCGTCGATGTGGCCGCGCTACGCATGGCCTTGGAGCAGCTCGACGGCGCGCCATGCATCGTGGTCGCCAACGCTGGCACCGTCAACAGCGGCGACTTCGACGACCTCGCCGCCATCGCCGCGCTGCGCAATGAATTCCTGTTCTGGCTGCACGTCGATGCGGCCTTCGGCGGCTGCGCGGCCTGCTCACCGCGCTACCGCGAGCGGCTGGCCGGGCTAGAGCGCGCCGACAGCATCACCATCGACGCGCACAAGTGGCTCAATGTGCCCTACGACGCGGCCATGCTCTTCACCCGCCACCGCGATATGCAGCTCGCCACCTTCCAGAACAGCGCCGCCTACCTGGGGGCCATCGGCGACCCGCCAAGCTTTGTGCACCTCGGGCCGGAGAACTCGCGGCGCATGCGCGCGCTGCCGGTGTGGATGAGCCTGCTGGCCTATGGCCGCGCTGGCTATCAGCAGATCATCGAGACCACCTGCGATCTGGCGCAGCAGTTCGGCGCGCAGATTGAGGCCATGCCCGCGCTGCAGCTGCTCGCCCCTGTGCGCCTCAACATCGTCTGCTTCAGCCTCGCGCGCCCAACCACGACGCAGGAGATCGCCGACCTGCTCGCGCGGCTCCAGGCCGACGGGCGCGTCTTTATGACGCCGACGGTCTACCAGGGCACGCCCGGCATCCGCGCCGCCTTCAGCAACTGGCGCACAACCAGCGCCGACGTCGACATCGCCTGCACAGCGCTCCAGGAGCTGCTCGCTGAGCTTGCGTCAGACTAAGGCGCTGAGCGCAGGGCGGCAAGCAGGCACCGCTTGAGACACTGCCGCGCTGGAGCTTGGGAACATGCTGCGTCAGCGCCTTGGCAGCAGCTCTGCCCACAAATCTGCGCTGGCAGCCGCGGGTACTCACGGGCTAGCCCGTGGATGGACTGCGGATGGATCAGTACAGCCCCGCTGCGGGCGGCACCGGCTCAGCCAAGCGCCTGCGCTGGTGCCAGGCCCACGCTCAGCCCGTGCCGCCACCGGGCTGCGGGTGCTGAATGTCCACCCGGCCCTGTGCCGCCACGCCGCCGCCGCCCGCAGCCCCGCCTGCCGCCCCGCTGCCAGCCATAGCTCACGGCGCGAGCGCGGCTGGCTCAGCGCGCTGATCCGACCGCACTTCGCCCAGCGCCGCTCGCTCGAATCGACGCAGGCAGCACAGCCGCCGCCTGCCGCCAAGAGCGCAGAAGCAGCAAACCGCAGCTAGCGCTGTCTGCGGGGCCAACGACGCCAGCTGTGGATCGCCATACACCTACAGCGCACCAGGCCCCGGCAACACGAAAGCGCCAAACCACAGCATGGCTGGTGGCCCCAAGGCGGCGGCGAGAGCTGGTCCGACCGCGCTTCAGGTCGCCCGCGGCATAGCGAGCGTGTATGCGCAGCCTGGCCCTGCTGGCTGAGCTGGGTCATCAACCACGGTCGATTCATTAACATAGCTACGCGCCAGCCAGCCACACACTGGCCCCTGATCCCGCCACAGCCAGCGCCAGCCACCACGCATGCGCACGCTCCCCGCACGCGCTCGCCTGCCTTCAGCAGCGCCGCTGCCCGGCGCACGCGCTGACGCCTGCCAGCGCCAACTGCTTTGCAGGAGCAGCGACGGCTGGGCGACTATCAGCGCGGGCGGCGCGAGCGGGTGACCTCGATGTCGTGGAGCTGGTAGTTGAGCGCATCGACGGACACGCTCACCTCCAGCACCGAGAGCGCCAGCGAGAGCATCAGCAGGATCAGGCTGGTGCCGAAGATGTAGGTGCTGACAGCGGCCCAGCCGGCGAACAGGCCGAACATACACAGGACGCACAGAAAAAAGCTCGTGACGCCAAAGACCTGCATCGCGCGGATGAGGCGAATGCGATAGCGCAGGTTGGCGATCTGGGCCACGACGAGATCGTCGGGCTGCTGCTGGTAGCGCTCGTGGAGTGAGCGCACCAGCGTAGCCAGGGCCAGGAAGCGGTTAGTGTAGGCCAGCAGCAGCAGCGAGATGGCTGGAAACAGCAGCGCCGGCGTGGTCAATGTTAGCTCCATCGTGCGCTCCTAGCCGCCGTTGAGCGGCAGGCGGTACTGCACGCGCAGGCGCTGGCCGACGGCCTGGCCGATGGTATCGAGCACCTGCTGGCGGTGCTCGTCGTTCTGCACCACATCGAGGTTGTCGGTCTCGATGGTCAGCACCGGGCACAGCTCGAAGCGGCGCAGCCAGTCATCGTAGCGCTGATTGAGGCGGCTCAGGTAATCGGCGCCGATCTCCAGCTCGCTCGGGCGGGCGCGCTTTTTGATGCGCGAGAGCAGCGTGGGCACCGCCGCGCGCAGGTAGACCAGCAGCGAGGGCGGCGTGGTGGAGTGGATGAGCGCCTGATAGAGCTTGCGGTAGGTGCGAAAGTCGCGGTGCGAAAGGATGCCCTGCTCCAGCAGGCCCTTGGCAAAGACCTCGTAGTCCTCGTAGATCGAGCGATCCTGCACCACCGCGATGGGCGTGTCGGCGATCTCGAGCTGCTGCTCGAAGCGCTGGGCCAGAAACCACATCTGCGAGTGAAAGCCCCAGCGGTGCTTATCGGCGTAGAAGTCGTCGAGGTAGGGGTGCTCGGCGACAAGCTCATAGTAGGGCTGCCAGCCAAAGCCGGCGGCCAGCGCCTCGACCAGCGTGCTCTTGCCGACGCCAATATTGCCGGCGACGCTGACGTAGAGGTGCTGACCAAAAAATGCGTGATTCATCGTAAACCCTTTCCGTTTGACCAGGCAGCATTATACCCAAAGCGCGCCCAACACGCACAGATATGCTAGTGCGCAGGCGCAGCCAAGGAACGCAGCTTGCATGGACTCAGGATAGCGGCAGGCTGTGACAGCTAGCGCGCATGGCCGCCGCCAGCACTTTTTCTTGAGCTAGAGGACTACCATGCATACGCAACGGACAACCCGCACCGCAACCATCACGCTGCATCCAGACGACACAATTTGGATCACATCGCACCCAGGCGCAGTCGAGACGCGCGAGGATGCGCTCGACAACATGTGCGTGCTCGAGGAGCTGAGCTATGGCCGCAGCGTGCTGATCGGCCTCGACATGAGCGCCGTCAAGACAGTCAACCTTGATGCCCGCGACATCTACACTGGTGTCTCTGGCGTGGAGATGGCCGCGCTGGCGATTGTGGTCGGCTCGCTGATGAGCCAAGTGCTCGGCATGTTCTATGTCTCGCTCAACCAGAGCAGCATGCCGATGCGCGTCTTTCGCTCGCGCCAGCGCGCCGAGCAGTGGCTGCGCCACCTCCAGCGCAGACAGCAGGCGGCCTGAGGTCGCCGCGCCGGACCGCGAGTGGGTCTCGCGGTCTTTTTTGTGGGCTGCGCGCCAGCAGGCGCAGGCGTGCGTCAAACTGAACGGTGCGAGCGTCCTATGGTATACTTGAAGCAGATCTTAACTCAGCAACGGGGTTCCGAATGAATTTCCTCGTAAGCTTTCTAAGCAACCTAATCTTTGTGCTGGAGCTAGCCATCCTCGGCCGTGTGATTGTCTCGTGGGTCGATCCCCAGAACTCGTATGCGATCTCGCGCTTCCTGCGCGACATTACCGAGCCGATTATCGGGCCGATTCGGCGCATTTTACCATCGGCGGGCATGTTCGACTTCGCGCCAATGGTCGCTCTGATTCTGCTGGCGGTGCTGCAGGCGATCGTCGGCAGCGTTGTAGTTTAGGCAGACACATACAACAATCTGCGCCGTGAGCACGCCAAAGCGCGCCGCTCGCGGCGTCGTTATGGGAAAGAATCCATGCGTTCACTACGTTACTTGATGCTGCTTGTGTTTGGCGCAGGCATCTGCACACTCGGAATTGAGCTAACCGCCTCACGGCTGCTTGCGCCGTACTTCGGCACCTCGCAGCTGATCTGGGCCAATGTGATTGGTCTGACGCTGCTGTACCTGACGGCGGGCTACACCTTGGGCGGGCGCATCGCCGATCGACGGCCGCAGCTCGGGCTGCTGTGCACGCTGATCGCGGTGGCTGGCGGGTTTGCGGCGCTGATTCCGCTGCTGTCGCAGCCCATCCTGCACTGGTCGCTGTCGGCCTTTTCAAGCTACTCGGTCGGCGTGTTTCTTGGCTCGCTGCTCGGCGTGCTGGCGCTGTTCTCGGTGCCGGTGACGCTGCTGGGCATGGTCAGCCCGTTTGCGATTCGCCTCGCCATCCGCGACACCGAGGCGGCGGGCAAGGCGGCCGGCAACCTCTACGCGATCTCGACGCTCGGCTCGATCATCGGCACCTTCCTGCCGGTGCTGCTGCTGATCCCGCTGGTCGGCACGGCGCTGACAATCTACATCTTCGCCGCTGGCCTGCTGCTGATCGCCATCCCCGGCCTGTGGATGGAGCGGCGGCGCACGGCGGTGGCCATCGCCAGCGTGGCGCTGATCGCGATCATCATCATCGCCATCTTCCCGCCCTCTGGCCCGATCAAAGTGGCCGACTGCTCAGGCTGTAGCCTGATCCTCGAAGACGACTCGGCCTACAACTACATCCAGGTCGTCGAGCGCGACCAGGGCGCGCAGGGCCAGATGATCGGGCTGGTGCTCAACGAGGGCCAGGCCATCCACTCGATCTACTATCCGAAATTCGCCCAGACCAACAATCCGGCCGACCTGCTGACCGGCGGCCCGTGGGACTTCTACGCTGTCGCGCCGTACATCTATCCCAACCGCGACCCACAGACGATCAACAGCATGGCCATGGTCGGATCGGCGGCAGGATCGGTGCCCAAGCAGTTCCTGGCGCTCTACGGCAGCGATGCCGTGGTCGATGGCGTCGAGATCGACCCACGCATCGCTGAGCTAGGCCGCGAGTACTTCGCCATGCACGATGTGGACTACTACCACGCACGCAACGAGACGCCGGAGTTCCCCAACTTTGTCACCCATATCGCCGATGGGCGCGTCTACTTCGCCAAGACCGACCGCAAGTACGACATCATCGGCATGGACGCCTACAAGCAGCCCTACATCCCCTTTCACCTCACCACTAAAGAGTTCTTCGAGACCGTGCGCGACCACCTGAACCCTGGCGGCGTGGCGGTGGTCAACGCGGGCAAGCCGGGCAGCGACTATCGGCTGGCCAACGTGCTCGCCAGCACCATGAGCAGCGTCTTCGCGCAGGTGTATATGATCGACGTGCCCAACAACTTCAACACCATGATCATCGGCGTGCCCGCGAGCGTCGGCGATGGCATCGCCAACTTCGAGGCCAACCTCGCGCGCATGGACAACCCAGTGCTGCGCCACGTGATGCAGCAAGCGCTCGACAGCAACAGCCGCAAGCTGCCGCTGCGCCGCTGGGACCCAAGCAGCGAGTCGCGGGTCTTCACCGATGACAAAGCGCCAGTGGAGTGGGTGATCGACCAGATTATTCTCGACAAGGTCAACGAGGGCGTGGAATGAGCGCGGAGCAGTCGATGGATCAGGTGCGCGCCAAGCGGCCCAAGGGCATCACGGTGCTGGTGCTGGTGTTCTACGGCGCAGCGGCGCTGGTGGTGATCTCGGCGCTGGCAACCGGCGAGCAGAACATTCCCAGCGACATCTCGGCGCTAATCACGCTGTACCTGTTGGTGCTGGCCTGGGGGCTGTGGAAGCTCTACCGCTGGGCCTGGTACTCAACGCTGATTATGTTCGTCCTAAGCATGATCTACCTGCTCAGCAATGGCCAGCGCTCCGGCGAGCCGCTGTTCGGCATCGCGGTTGGCGTGCCGATTGGCTGCATCCTGCTGACGCTGGCCTATCTGCTCTCGACCAAGGTGCGCCAGGTCTATCTGCACAACGGCTGGATGCCCGCGCCCGACCAGACCCACGCCGAGACAGCCACAGAGGAACAAGCACAGCCGTGATTCAGCCAGACACACTTAAGCTCTTGATCGCCGCTGGGTGGGATGACTACGCGCTGCTCGACAGCGGCAACGGCCAGAAGCTCGAGCGCTTCGGCAGCGTCATCGTGGTGCGCCCAGAGAACCAGGCCGTGTGGCAGCCCAAGCTGCCGCAGGCCGACTGGGACGCCGCCCACGCGGTTTTTGAGTACCGCGGCAAGGGCGAGAACTGGCGCACGCTGCGCCAGCACCCCGAGCAGTGGCCGATGCGCTACGGCGATCTTCAGTTCATCGCTCGCCTCACGCCCTTCCGCCACGTCGGCGTCTTTCCCGAGCAGGCCCCGCAGTGGGAGTGGGTGCGCGCGCAAGTTGCCGCCTGCGCCACGCCGCCACGCCTGCTCAACTTGTTCGCCTACACCGGGCTAGCCTCCATCGCCGCCGCGCAGGCCGGGGCGCAAGTAACGCACCTCGATGCCTCCAAGGGCGCGATCGAGTGGGCCAAGGAGAACCAGCAGGCAGCGGGCCTGCCCAGCGACTCGATCCGCTGGATCATCGACGACGCGCTGAAGTTTGTGCGCCGCGAGGCACGGCGGGGCAACCAGTACGACGGTATCGTAATGGATCCGCCAGCCTTCGGGCGCGGCAGCCAGGGCCAGGTCTGGCAGTTCAACGAGTCGTTTCCGGCGCTGCTAGAGGAGTGCCGCGCCATCCTCGCGCCGCAGCCGCTGCTGTTTCTGATCACCACCTACGACATTCGCGGCTCGGCGCTGCTGCTGTCTAACACGCTCGGCGACCTGATGCAGCCCTACGGCGGCCAGATCACGATGGGCGAGCAGGTGCTGCCCGAGCAGTCCGGCGGCCGCCTGCTGTCTACCTCGATCTTCGCCCGCTGGCAGCGCTAGGCGGCTAGCAGCAGGCCAAATTTATGCTATACTTCCTAACATTCCCTATCCGTTCAATCGCTAAGGTGCTCGATGATTGACTTCCAAAAAGATACCGTGTTCAAGCTCTCGCCGATAGCCGTTGAAAATCTCTTCGCGCCTATCCGGCAGTTCTTGCTTGAAGATGAAGCTGTACTTGCTGTATTCAAGACAGTGCGCGATCAACTCGTCTTTACCAACAAGCGGATTATCACCGCTAACGTCCAGGGACTGACGGGCAAAAAAGTTGATTATACTTCGATACCATACAGCAAGATTCAGACATTCTCCATTGAGACTGCCGGAACCTTTGACCTAGACTGTGAGCTTGAGATATATGTTAGTGCTGTAGGAAAAATCCGGTTTGAGATCAGAGGCGGATTTGATATCGTTACATTCAACCGTGTTATCAGCCAATATGTCTTAGCCTAAGCAGCAAACAGCACAAGGACAGGCGCTCGTGATATGGTTCGCCCGCCCTTATACAGTTTTCGTTGCAGCACCTCACTCGGCAGTGGCCATGGCGCGCTCCTTGTTGGCCAGGATCGTGTCCATGTTCTTCGCGCCCCACTCCAGCATCATCAGGATGACATAGCGCAGGCTCTCGCCAAAGGGCGTCAGCGCGTACTCGACGCGCGGCGGCACCTCGGCGTAAACCGTGCGCCGAATCACGCCGTCGCGCTCTAGCTCGCGCAGCTGGAGCGTGAGCATACGCTGGGTGACCCCAGGCAGCAGCCGCCGCAGCTCGCCGAAGCGGCGTGTGCCATCGAGCAGATGGTACAGAATCACGCTCTTCCACTTGCCGCCGATCACATCCAGCGTCGCCTCCACCGGACAGCCGTAGGCGCAGTCGTATGCGCGCTTTGTCATGGCAGACTCCTTCCAATAGTATCAATTTTGATAGTATCGCACAAAAATGTGCGTTCTTGTGAATGTGTTGTGTAGTGATTATACTCGGCACTACAGTATTTTTCTACGCTCAGTGAGCACACACAAGGAGACAGCTGCTATGCCAACAATGAAAGCCGTTCAGATACACAGCTTCGGTGATGCTTCGGTTCTGCGCTATGAAGATGCGCCACTGCCGACGCCCGCAGCCGCCGAGGTGCGCATCCGTGTGCACGCCGCCGGTGTCAACCCTGTTGACTGGAAGACGCGCCAGGGGCAGGGCGTGGCCGGCAATATGCCCAGCGGGCCGATCATCCTCGGCTGGGATGTCTCCGGCGTGGTCGAGAGCGTCGGCGCAGAAGTGACGCAGCTCGAGCCTGGCGCGGCGGTCTACGGCATGATCAACTTCCCGCAGCATGGCGGCGGCTACGCCGAGTATGCGGTCGCGCCTGCCGCCCATCTGGCCCACAAGCCGAGCACACTCGATCACCAGCAGGCGGCGGCGGTGCCGCTGGCGGCGCTGACCGCCTGGCAGGCGCTGTTCGAGGTTGCGCAGCTCCAGGCCGGGCAGCGCGTGCTGATCCACGCGGCGGCGGGCGGCGTGGGCCATCTCGCCGTGCAGCTGGCCAAGTGGCGCGGGGCCTATGTCATCGGCACGGCCTCGGCGCGCAACGCTGGCCTGCTGCGCGAGCTAGGCGTCGATGCGGCGATTGACTACACCAGCGCGCCCTTCGAGCAGGCGGTGCAGGATGTGGACGTGGTGCTGGATACCGTCGGCGGCACAACCCAGGCGCGCTCGTTCGCCGTGCTGCGGCCAGGCGGCCAGCTTGTCTCGATCGTCGGCCAGCCGGCGGCGGAGCTGGCGCAGCAGCACAACGTGCGCGCACACTGGTGGCTGGTCGAGCCAAACAGCGCGCAGCTAGCCCAGATCGCCACGCTGATCGACCAGGGCCAGCTGCGCCCGCTCGTCGATACGGTGCTGCCGCTCGCCGAGGCGTCCGAGGCCCACCGCCTTAGCGAGAGCCGCCACGCGCGCGGCAAGATCGTGCTCCAGGTGCGCTAAGCGACTGCGACCAGCGCCAGCAGCGGCGGCTCCCAAAAGCTTGGAGCCGCCGCTGCTTAGTACCAAGGATACATAAGCGCGACCTTAGCCCCGACCAGCGCTGCACCTGCAAATGCCACACGGCCCATCTGCATCAGCACCATAGACGATCTCCTGAACCTCAGCTCGCCTGCTCGAACCGCCAAGCAGCAGCGGATAGCGCAAAACGGATGTTGAAACGTTGAAAAAAGGTGCCTGCGCTGGCGTGCCGCAGCTCAGCCGCAGCCATGGCTCCGCTGCCAGCACGCACGTACACCGCGATTGCCTAGCGCCACGTGTGATTCTCCGTCACAAGAATGATGCGCAAAGATAGTAATCGCGGTTATAATATTACTGATGCCACATCGAGCAACGCAGCACCAGCGCATCACACCAAAAGCTTTTACAGCAAGCGAAAGGACTACGCAATGGACACACGTCACTGGCTCATCGTCGCCTCACAGAATCATGTTCAGCGCGGATCAGCGGGCGGGTTTGCTCAAGCCTGCCACGGCAAGCCAGGGCCGCTGCGCCAGATGCGCACAGGCGACTGGGTGGTGTTCTATTCGCCAACGCTGGAGTTTCGCGGCCCAGAGAAGTGTCAAGCGTTTACGGCCATCGGCCAGGTCAGCGACGAGCTGGTCTACCAGGTCGATATGGGCGCGGGCTTCGAGCCGTTCCGCCGCAATGTGCACTTCCACGCCTGCACGCCAGCGCCCATTCGCCCGCTGATCAACGACCTCAGCTTTATTAGCGACAAGCAGCGCTGGGGCTTCCCCTTCCGCCGCGGCTTTATGGCGATTCCTGCCGCCGACTTTGAGCGGATTGCCGCCGCCATGGCGCTCACAGCACAGGCGGCACTGTGAGCAGCCCGTTTCGCTTTACGCACGCCGAGGACAGCCCAGGCTTTTTGCTCTGGCAGGTGACAAATCTCTGGCAGCGCCAGGTGCGCGCGGCGCTTCAGCCGTTAGGGCTGACCCATGTGCAGTTTGTGCTGCTCGCCAGCCTGCTTTGGCTCCAGCAGCACGCCGAGCACATCACGCAGGTGCAGCTGGCCGAGCATGCCCGCAGCGACGTGATGATGACATCCAAAGTTGTACGCGCGCTGGAGGCCAAGGGCTGGCTTACGCGCAGCATCCACCCCCACGACAGCCGCGCACACACCCTGCGCCTTACCGCGGCGGGCAGCACAATTGCCAAACAGGCTGTGCCGGTGGTCGAGGCGGTCGATGCGGCCTTCTTTGGCGCTGACAGCCACGTCAGCGCCGCGCTGGTCGAGCACATGCAGCGCCTCATCGCACATGCCCAGAGCGACAGCATGTGAAGAGCAGCACGTCCGCTAGCGCCGATCCGTTGGCCCAGCGCCCCCACCCAGCGCGCTAGCGGCAGGAGCAACGACACGCTTTCTGCCTAGCCCAGGCGCTAATTAAACTCACGCCGCCCCAGGAGTATGCTATGCTAGCGAAAATATTCGCGAGGACAGCATGCTCACTAGTCGAAATAATCCAACCATCAAGCACATTCGTGCGCTGCGGCAGCGCAAGGAGCGCGAGAGCAGCGGCACATTCTGGATCGAGGGCATTCGCATTGTCGCCGAGGCGCTCCAGCTTGGCGCAGCGATTGAGCACATCGTGGTTGCGCCGGATCAGCTGCATAGCGCCTTTGGCCAGCAGCTCGTCGAGCAGGCGCGCGCCCAGGGATGCACGGTAATCGAGGTCTCTGCCGAGGTGTTTGCCAGCCTGTCGAGCAAAGAGGGGCCACAGGGCCTCGGCGCTGTCGTGCGCCAGCACTGGTCGGCGCTGGCCGACATCAGCACCACTGGACTGGGCTGGATCGCGCTTAACGCCGTCAGCGATCCAGGCAACTTAGGCACGATCCTGCGCACCAGCGATGCCGTCGGCGCTAGCGGCGTCATGCTGATTGGAGCGACCACCGATCCGTTTGATCCCGGCACCGTGCGCGCAAGCATGGGCGCACTGTTCAGTCAGCGCTTGATCCGCACCACGTGGGCGGAGTTCGCCGACTGGAAGGCGCACAGCGGCTGGTCAGTGGTTGGCGCGGCGGACTCAGCGAGCTGTGATTACCAAGATTATGTCTATCCGCAGCCACTGATTGTGCTGATGGGCAGCGAGCGCGAGGGGCTAAGCCTGGAGCAGCAGGCGCTCTGCGATGCGATGGTCAGCATTCCGATGGTTGGGCGCTCGGACTCGCTTAACCTTGCGGTTGCCACCAGCGTGCTGGTCTACGAGGTGTTTAATCAACAGCGCCGCCGAGGCCAGCCATGATGTGGCACGCGCTGCGCGCAGTGGTCTGCGCTGGGCATGGCGTAGCCTCGGGCAGCAGCGCCAGCTCGCCCTATCCAGCGGGCACGATTGTGCTCCAGCAGCCGTTTTTCAAGCAGCGCGGGCTTGATCTTAGCGCGCTGTATCCGGGCACGCTCAACGTCAGCATCGCGCCCTACACCTGGCGACTGCTGCGCGCCGACTATCACTTTGCCCACGTCGCGTGGACCGATCGGCACCCGCCGGAAGATTTTTCGTTTGTCGCCTGTCGCCTCAGCTATGCCAAGCAGGAGCATCACGGCTGGGTCTACTATCCGCATCCCGAGACGAAGGCGGCGCACTTCCAGTCGCCACACATCATCGAGCTGCTGCTGCCGCCAATTGCGGACATCCACTATGGCAGCACAGTGCAGCTCTATCTGCCCGCCGCACAGATCGCACTAAGCGCCCTCTCAGCCGAGTAGCTCTCAACAGCGCCGGGCCGCCACGGTAGAGCTGTGGCGACCCGGCACACAAGCGATTGTGGTGCTAGCGCGATAGAACAGACAGCCGCGTCGGCCACCACCAGAGCCACGTTGTGCTTGCACCGCCCGGCGGCGCTGCAGCAGGCGACAGCGCCGCGCTCGTATCCGCCTTTAACAGTACCGGCAAGTACATGTAGCCAAGCGCTGTCGTCGGCGTGCCGGTTGGCGTCGCCGTCGATACCGGCGTGCTCGTCGGCGTATCCGTCGGCGTGTCCGTCGGCGTGTCCGTCGGTGTGCTCGTCGGCGTGTCCGTCGGTGTGCTCGTCGGCGTATCCGTC
>JABXJS010000089.1 GCA_013538855.1 Herpetosiphonaceae bacterium | reverse complement strand
GATGCCGTAACGGCCATCTACGGCATGGTTCGGGCTATCCCGCTCGCACCGTACCGACCCTACACGCCACCCGAGCCAATCCTGTGATCTACTGAGCTTGATTAAAAAGATACACGCGCGAGTCGCCGACATTGCCAACGAAGACGCGCTCGTCGATCGCCAGCACCAGCACAATCGTCGTGCCCATGCCTTTGTACTCTGGATTGCGCTCGGCCTCGCGGAACACCGCGCTGTTGGCCGCCGCAATCGCGGCGCGGATGACATCGCGCCAGCCAGTGTACTCAGCGGTGACCGTCTGGCAGAACATGCGCAGGTGGGCGTCCAGCGTTTGAATCGCGATGCGACTAGCGCGCTCGCCGCCGCGCACACCGCCCATGCCATCGGCGACCATCCCGCAGACCACCTTTGTACCATCGGCCAGCGGATACACCTGCACCAGCGCACAGTCCTGATTGACCGAGCGCTTCGCGCCAGGGTCGGTGACGACGCCGGTGGAAAAGAAGAGGCGCTGGACACGCGCCGGGCGCTCAAGCGGCGCAGCGAAGGGGCGGCCGCAGGCGATACAGAAGCGCGCATTCACCCGATTGCCCTTGCCGCAGCGGGGGCAGCCCAGCGGAAAGCGTCGCTGGGCTGGCAAGCGCGTGGTGATGCGAATAGTCTCGCGACCCTGCGCCAGCTGCTGCGAGATGCTATTGAGCGCCTTGCTCAGCTCCTCGATGCTGCCAGCGGCCTCGGCCCGTGAAGCCTCGCCGGAGCGCACGCGCATCTGCCACCACTCGACGCCTTTGGAGACCATCTGCTCCAGCGCACGCAAGCTGATTCTGTCGCCCTCGATGCGCATACGATGGGGGGCGGGCAGCACAATTTCATCACCTGACGGAGCCTCGCTGGGCTTAGTTGCCTGTGGCAGCGGCGCAGTTGGCGGAGCGCTGCGCAGCGCAGCCCCACAGTGGCGACAGTAGCGCGCCGATGGTTCAACAGAGCGGTGACATTGTGGGCATACAGAGCTTGGAGTGGAGGCAAGATCCATGGGTGCAACCTCCTAAGGGCGACGATTCGGTGTGGGTGACACGTGCTATAATGCCCGTGTTTTCCTTGTGCTGCGATTATAGCACACCACCTTTGAAATGCCAGAGATGGCGGCTCAAGTGGTTATTCATGGTGAATGTGGATGGCACAATGTATTCATTGTGGAGCGCAGCTTCCACGCCCCGACGCCAAATTCTGCCCGCGCTGCGGTCAAGAGCAAACCGCGCTGGGAGCCAAGCCCAGCCAATCGCCAACAACGCTGCTCCAGCCAAACGCCGCGCTGATCGAAATTCGCGATAGCGACGGCCGGTCATTCCAAGTGCCGCTTGGCAATCAGCCCGTCACCTTTGGCCGCGCCCAGTCGAACGATATCGTGGTGCACTCGCGCTTTGTCTCATCAAACCATGCGCGCATCGAGCCAGATGCCGACGGACATCGCATCACCGACGTCGGCAGCACCAACGGGCTGCTGTTCAACGGCGTGCGCGTGCCGATGCACGACTTCCACGATGGCGACGCGGTGCGCGTCGGCGATCCACTGACCGGAAACTTCGTCACACTGACGTACCATAATCAGGCGCGCCCAGGCCAGGCGGCGGCCGTGCAGCCAGTGACGCGCTTTGAACTGAGCGCCCCGGTCATTCCAATCGGCCGCGAAGGCGCGCTCAAGCTGCCCAATCCGCAAGTCTCGCGCCAGCACGCCGAAATCCGCGCTGTCGCCGGCGGCCACGAGCTGCGCGATCTCGGCAGCACCAACGGCACCTTTGTCAACGGAGCGCGCATCCAAACCTATCGGCTCAACCCCGGCGATGTGATTCAGATCGGGCCGTACAAGCTCGTCTACGATGGCGCATCGCTGGATCAGTTTGATCAGCGCGGGGCCATGCGCATCGATGCGCGCTCGCTGGTGCGGATTGTCGGCGGCGGGCGCATCATTTTGCACAATGTGTCGCTTTCGATTAAGCCGCGCGAGTTTATCGCGCTGGTTGGCGGCTCGGGCGCAGGCAAGTCCACGCTCATGGGCGCGCTCTCCGGCTATAACCGGGCCGAAAAGGGCGTGGTGCTGGTCAACGGCGACGACTTCTACACCAACTTTGATGCCTACCGCACAGTGCTGGGCTATGTGCCACAGGACGATATTTTGCACCGCTCGCTGCCGGTTGACACGGCGCTGCGCTACACTGCGCGCCTGCGTCTGCCCGCCGACACCGCCCCCGCCGAGATCGAAAGCCGCATTGATCGCGTGCTCAACGATGTTGAGATGACCCTGCACCGACAAAAGCGCATCGATCAGCTCTCCGGCGGCCAGCGCAAGCGGGTGTCGATCAGCGCCGAGCTGCTGGCCGACCCAAGCCTGTTCTTTCTCGATGAGCCAACCTCGGGCCTCGATCCGGGCCTTGAGAAGAAGATGATGTACACGCTGCGCCAGCTCGCCGATGCCGGGCGCACGGTGGTGCTCGTAACCCATGCCACCGCCAACATCACCCAGTGCGACCACGTGGTCTTTATGGCCGAGGGGCATATGGTCTGGTTTGGCCCACCGGCCGAGGCGCTGCAGTTTTTCGGTGTCACCAGCGGCGACTTCGCCGACATCTACACGAAGCTCGAAGGCCCAGCCAGCGATGACAACCCGCTAACCCACAGCGAGCTAAAACAGGAGTATGCCTTCTGGCGGCAGCATAATCCCAATAGCACACAGCCGCCGCGCCTCGCCGAGCTGTGGGAGATTCGCTTCCGCAACTCCGATGCCTACCGGCGCTATGTGTGGGATCGGCTGCAGCACTCGCCGCAGGGGTCAGCCAGCATGCCAGCAGCTAGCGTGCCCAGCCCGGCTGCGCCAGGAGCCTACCCGAACGAGATCACCGGCACGCTGCGCAACGATAGCGGACGGCCGAAAACACCGCCGGTCTCGGCGCTACGCCAGTGGAGTATTCTGACGCGGCGCTATCTGCGGCTGATCGCCGCCGACAGGCGCAATCTGGCGATTCTGCTGGCGCAGGCACCGATCATCGGCCTGATTCTGCTGCTGGTGGCCGAGCGCACATCGCTGCAGACGCTGTTCTCAACCAACGGGCGCATGGTCCCGTTTCTGCTCAGCGTCGTGGCCGTGTGGTTTGGCGTGCTCAACTCGGCGCGCGAGATCACCAAGGAGGCGGCGGTCTATCGGCGCGAGCGGCTGGCCAACCTGAAGATCGGGCCGTATCTTGGATCAAAGCTGGTGGTGCTGGCCGGGCTATGCCTTCTGCAAAGCATAATCTTAATGCTCATTCTGAGCACCAAGGTTGATTTCGGACCGCAGGCGGTTACGCTAGAGCAGGTGGGCACATCGGCGGTGCAGCGGCAAATTATCCGCACGCTGCCGTTTGGCCACTGGAGCGCGTACCTGATCACCACATTTTTAACTGCGCTCACTGGCGTCGGCATCGGCCTGCTGATCTCGGCGCTGGTGTCGAGCGAAGACAAAGCGATGAGCATCATTCCGTTCGCGCTCATCCCGCAGATTGTGTTTGCGCTGGCGCTGCTGCCGCTGCCAGGAGCGCTGGCGAGCCTGTCGTATCTCGTGGGCAGCCGCTGGTCGATGGAGGCATTTGGCTCGATCACCCAGTTTCTGGAGCCGCGCGACCCGGCGCGGAACTACGCCGTCTTTCCCACCGTCAACTACGATCCGTCAGCGGGGCATATTCTGCTGACCTGGTTTATTTTGATCGCCTACACCATGGTGTGCGTCGGGGCCACAGCGTGGCTGCTGAAGCGCCGCGATGCTGAGTAGCCTGGAGTGTCATGACCAACACCGGAGCAACGTTCGACGCTGCGGCGCTGCATGCGCTGCACACGCCGGGAATCAACGAGCGCTGGGCGGCGGTGCAGGCCGCCCTCCATCCGGTGCTGGAGACACTGGCCGAGCAGATCAACGCCGCCGCCCGCACTGAGCTGCCGCACGTCTGGCCGCTGTATGAGATCAGCTATAAAACGGCGCGCTATATCAACCGTGGCGGCGGGCGACGCGATCCAATCGACGAATACCACCTGGTGATCGACCGCCCGCCGCGCGGCGCTGGCATCTACGTTGGCGTCAGCGGTGCCGAGGAGCGCGTGCTGATCGGCTGGCAGCTGTGGCGCCAGCGCAAGCGCGAGCTAGAGACGCTCTGGACGAGCGGCCGCGCTGTCTGGGAGCCGCTGGTCCAGCGCATCAGCGATGTGCGCTTCAATCAGCCAGCCGACGCCAGCAGCGCACTGTGGCTCGACACCTACTTGGACACGCGCAGCGCCAGCTATCTGTGGGCAGGCTGGAGCTACAGCTGGGACGATGTGCTCGCGGCGGGAGCGGCCTTTAGCGCCACGCTGATCGACCATGTGCTGGAGCTGCTGCCGCTCAACGAGGCGCTGATGGAGGCGGCCGAGGAGCGGCTAGAGCAGCCAGCGCCGCGCCTGCGCGAGACGCGCATCCCCTACACCCCCACCTTCTCCAGCCCGCCGATCGAGGCGATCACCAGCGCCATCGCCGCACGGGGCTTTATCTACCCCGACGCGCTGCTGCGCGCCTACCACGTCGCGCTACAAACCAAGCCGCTGGTCATTTTGAGCGGCATCTCCGGCACCGGCAAGACACGGCTCACGCGGCTCTATGCCGATGCGGTGCACGCAGTCACAGCCGATGAAAACCCCTTCTACCTTGCTGTGGCTGTGCAGCCCGACTGGCACAACGCACGCGATCTGCTCGGCTACTACAACGCGCTCACCGACCGCTTTCAGCCGACGCCAGCCCTGCTGCTGCTGCTGCGCGCCGCCGCCGACCCGGCCAACCCCTACTTTCTCTGCCTTGATGAGATGAACATCGCACGGCCGGAGTACTATCTTGCACCCATCCTCAGCGCGCTAGAGACCGCCGAGCACCTGATCGACCTGGGCGTGCCGGCGGAGAGCGTTGAGACCACCAGCGGCGCAATGCTGCGCAATCCGCTGCGGCTGCCGCTGAATGTGCACATCACCGGCACGGTCAATGTGGATGAGTCAACGTTTGCGCTGAGCGATAAGCTGCTCGACCGTGCAAACGTGATCGAGCTAAGCAGCGTCGATCTGGAGGCGTTCAAGCGCCAAACACAGCTGACGTTTCCCAGCGAGGTTTGGGCGGTGCTCACCGCGCTGCAGCCAGCGCTGATCGCCGCCGGCCAGCCGTTTGGCTATCGCACACTCAGCGAGATCGGGCGCTATCTGCACGAGGCGCAGGGGGTGCTTGATCTACAGCAGGCGTTTGATCTACAAATTAAGCAGAAGCTGCTGCCGAAGCTGCGCGGCGAGGACACACCGCGCTTCCGGGCGGCCCTACGCGAGATCGCGCAGCTTATCGCAGACTATCCACAGTCGGCGCGCAAAGTCGCCGCCATGATCGAGCGCCTTGAGCGCGAAGGATACACTGATTTTTATTAGCGGCGTCGAGCGCGTACGCGCTTGGCCCGCCCGCGAGGACTATGACTGCAACAATTGGAATTTTGGGCGGCGGACAGCTGGCGCGCATGCTGATGCAGGCAGCGATCCCGCTTGGGCTGGAGACCGTTGTCCTGGCCACCAAGGCCGATGATCCGGCGGCACTCATCGCCCGCCATGCGGTTGTCGGTGACTGGAGCGACCGCAGCGTGCTCGACGCCTTCGCCGCCAAAGCCGAGATTGTGATTCTCGAAAATGAGTTTATTGGTGCCGAAAAGCTGGAGTACCTAGCCAACCACAATCTGCGCCTCGTGCCGACCGCCGCAACGCTGACGATCATCGAGGATAAGGCGCAGCAAAAACAGACGCTGGCCGCCGCCGGGCTGGCCGTGCCGCCGCTGGCGCTTGTCGAGTCGCTTGACGATGTGCACGCCGCCGGCGCACAGCTCGGCTGGCCGCTGATGCTCAAGACACGCCGCAACGGCTACGATGGCCGCGGCACCGCCAAGATCGAGCGCGCCGACGATGTTGAGAGCGCCTGCCGCTCGCTGGGCTGGCCCGCTAATCCGGTCTTTGTCGAGGGCTGGGTGCCCTTCACCACCGAGCTGGCGACGCTGGTGGTGCGCTCTGTCACCGGCGAGACCTGCGTCTACCCGGTGGTCGAAACGATTCAGCCCAACAGCGTCTGTCGTGTGGTGCGCGCGCCAGCACCCTACGCCGCCGACATTCACGCGCGCGCCGTGCAGGCCGCCCGCGCCGCCGCTGAGGCCGTGGGAGCAGTGGGCATCCTCGCAGTAGAGATGTTTCTCACCCCAGCAGGCGACATTTTGGTCAACGAGCTTGCGCCACGGCCGCACAACACCGGGCACTACTCGATTGAGGGATGCTACACCTCGCAGTTTGAAAACTCGCTGCGGGCGGCGCTCGGCTGGCCGCTGGGCGATCCGGGTCTGTGCCATCCGGCGGCGGTGATGGTCAATGTGCTTGCGCCGAGCGCGGCCACGCTCGACTCGCAGGTGATCGTCGGCGCGCTGCAGCAGCCGCAGACACACGTACACTGGTACGATAAGCGCCAAGCGCGCCCCGGCCGCAAGATGGGCCACGTCACCGCCGTAGGCGACGACATGGCCACGCTTGAGGCGCGAGCACAGGCCGCCGTCGACGCCATCGAGCGCAGCATTGAGCAAGGAGGCGCAGCGTGAGCACCCCACTGGTTGGAATTGTAATGGGCAGCGACTCGGACCTGCCGACGATGCAGGCCGCCGCCGATGTCTGCGCCGAGTTTGGCGTCGCCTATGAGATGCGCGTTGTGTCGGCGCATCGCACGCCGACGCTGATGGCCGAGTATGGGCTGTCGGCAGTTGATCGGGGGCTGCGCGTGATCATCGCTGGCGCAGGCGGCGCGGCCCACCTGCCGGGCATGCTGGCGGCCCACACGCCGCTGCCGGTGATCGGCGTGCCGGTGCCAATCGGTCCGCTGACGGGCGTCGACGCACTGCTCTCGATTGTGCAGATGCCCGGCGGCGTCCCGGTGGCAACAGTGGCGATTGGCCAGGCGCGCAACGCTGGCCTCTTGGCCATCCAAATTCTCGCCACCGCCGACGCCGACCTGCTGCAGCGCATGGGCGAGTACAAGGCCGCCATGGCCGCCGAGTCACAGCGCAAAAACGAGCGCCTTCAGCAGAAGCTCGGCACAAGCGCTGGCTGATCGGGGCGACGCTGCGCCCGCGCCGCTGCGGCACACACCAGCTGCGGCTATGCCAGCATCAGCGCGCCGCATCCAACACCCGTCGTTCATAACACCGCAGCGCTTGTGCTGCTACAGCACGCCGCTGCGGTGACGACACGCCACCATGGCGCTCGCACACCGAAGCGGCGGCTCAAGCGCTGGTTGATCGGGGCGACGCTGCGCCCGCGCCGCTGCGGCACACACCAGCTGCGGCTATGCCAGCATCAGCGCGCCGCATCCACGATGCATCCAATCAAAAACACTACGCGCCGACCGCCCAGAACTCATCTGTGGCGGTCGGCGCGTGGTGGGCGCTCGCGCAGGCTTGAGCTGACTTACGTCGAGCGCGCTTGGAGCGTGCGCAGGGCGGCGGCGCGAACATAGCAGTTGCCGTCTTCGGCCAAGGCGTGCAGGGCCGCGGCGGTGGCCGCAGGATTGCGCGCGAGCATATAGCGACCCTCCCAGTACGGCGAGCGAATGCCGCTGTTCAAGCGCTCGGGCTGGGTGTATGGATTAGCCATGGCCACAACGTGGAAGAACACATCGTTGTCGTAGAGCGCGGTGGTGAGGGCGCGCTCTAGCAGGTTCTGCAGGGCGGCCTTGGGCGTGTGCGGGTTGCGGGCCACCGTGTTGCGCACCTGGATGGCGTCGTCGATGGCCAGCAGCTCCAGCGTCGCGGCGCTGACGTTCGGGTGGCTGGCGATAGCCTGGCGCATCGGCATGGCCGACCAGCTGTAGTCGCGGGCCATGTGCGCCAGTAGCTCGGCGGACACGTGCGGATTGTGGGCCAGGGCAATGCGCACCGCCTGTACGTCGTCTAGCTCGAGCTGGGGCAGCAGCTCGGCGGGCGTGTTGGGATTAGCGGCCACACGAGCGCGGATGCTCGGATCGTCATCAATGGACAGGACGCGCAAGATTGCCGGATCAGCGGACTCGGCGGCGTGAGCGCGAACATCGCGGGAAGCAGCGCTGATCTCAGTCGGGCTGAAGCGCTGGTGGTTGACGGTGTAGTCCACAGCGGCAAGGCGTTCGCCCTGGCTTGCGGCGGCCGCATTGGCCAGGGCCGCCTGGATGTGCGGCAGATCGGAGGCATACAGCCGCTCCAGCAGCCAGTCCGGAATCGTATTCAGCCAAATGTGCTCCACAAGCCGCTGCGTCTGGTCAGCGTCGGGCAGCGGCAGATTGAGCAGCGGCGCAGGCAGGCTATCGTCAGCGTCAGCGGGGCCGTGCAGGCCAATATGATACTGGAGCGCCGACTGCACCGGCGGCGGCGCATAGAGCGCCAGCGAGCGCAGGAGATCGGCGGGAATGGCGGCGTGGCGCAAGAACGACAGCAGGCGCTTCGTATCCATATGGCGAAAGAGATCAGGGTTCTCTAGCAGCAGCAGGAGCAGTGCCGGATTGTTCAAGAAGGCATCGGGAAAGATAGCGGCAAAGCGCAGCAGCACCGGCTGAGGTGTGTTGGGATTGGCAACCAGCGCCGCGACCAGCGGCGTCATGAGGTGAGTCTCGAAGAAGGTTGCGAGTGGCCCTTGGCGGCCGATGGACTGTAAAAACTGCTGGCCCGACGTAGGCCGCGCATAGTCGGCGTGCAGCGTCAGCGTAATATGACCGGCGATACGCTCCAGCTGCTCTGGCGGTGTGTTGGGATCGGACGCCTGCAGCAGCAGCTCAGCCTCGCTGGCATCTAGGACCTCCTCGCGCATAAACGACCTCTCTTTCTAAGGATGGGGACGAGCAACAGTGCTGCGCGCATTGTAGCACAGTCGGCCCCAGCAGCGGCGAGATCTGACGCTCAGGCTGTCGGTGCACAGCCAGGTGATTATATGCGCCAAATATCTTCTTAGGTTATCTTAAAATCATACTTAAGTAGTATTGAAACCAATCAATGAAGCAGCTAGACTAAGCGCAGTATTGAGCGAATGTAGCAGCTACGGAGGCGAACCATGGCGCAGAGCGGTATCCGACGAGAGATCGAGGTCGCATTTTCAACAGAGACGCAGCCGATGTGGTTTCGGGTGCTCAAGTGGGCCATTTTTTTAGGCGTAACCAGACGACTACAGCACACGCGCTGGCGCACGGTGTGGCTTGTGGGCGCACCGCTGAGCGGCATCATGATGCATTTAATCTATCGCAGCAAAACGCAGGGCTGGACGCGCTCGTGGGGCGGATGGAAGGCGGATCACGCTACCGAATAAAGTGCGTGTAGGCCAGCGCAACGGAGCGACTGTGCAGGCAGCCGCTCCGCTATCGTTTAGCGGGCAGGAGCCTAGTGCTCGATGCGGGCCTGAGCACGGCGCACGGTGCCAGGCACAAAGCGGCGGGGCATGAAGCGGGGCGCAAGCGCCTGGAGCTTATTCATCGTGCCGGGGATGACCACAGGGCGACCGGCCATAAGCGCGGCGTAGCCAGCCTGAGCTACGCGGTTGGCATCCATAATCGTGCCTTGGACGAGCTTGGACGACTCCATGTTGGCCCGCGACTGGAAGCCGGTGCGGGTGGGGCCAGGGCAAAGCGCCGTGACCGTCACGCCTGTGCCGCGCAGCTCCTCATTGAGGGCCTCGGAGAGCGAGAGGACATAGGCTTTCGTCGCGTAATAGACGGCCATGAGTGGGCCGGGCATAAATGCGGCGGTGGAGGCGACGTTGAGCACGCGCCCCCACTGCCGCGCAGCCATCTGGGGCAGCAAGAGCTTGGTTAGGCGGGTGAGCGTGACCATATTGAGGTTGATCATATTCAGCTCATCGCTGGCGTCGGTCTCCAAAAACGTGCCATAGAGCGCATAGCCAGCGTTATTGATCAAGATATCGACCTGCAGGCCGCGCTGCCCGATTTGTGCGGCGAGCGAATCCACAACCGCAGGATTGGCAAGATCGGCTGGTAGCTCGACAACCTCGATCTGGTGCTCGGTGCGCAGCCGCTGGGCCACCTTCGCTAGCTCGTTTGCCCGCCGAGCGACAAGGATCAGATGATGCTTGTGGGCGGCGCACTGCTCGGCGAGTGCGAGGCCAATGCCACTGGTTGCCCCGGTGATCAGCGCTGTGCGCTCACGTGATTGCCCTGCCATTGCTTGCTCCTTTTGTGTTTTGTAAATGACCACAGGTCATTATAATAAATGACCTGTGGTCATTTGTCAAGCATAGGTGCTGCACTTGATGGCCACACTAGTGCCCAAAGACGGGCAGAGCAGCCCAAGGTATGCGCATTGTGTTGCACAGCAAACCTATGCTAGAATACAGCTGCCATCACTTAACAAAAGTAAAAGCAGCGCCTTGAGCCAACGCTGTAACGCTATCACACAGCACAAGGACATGCACATGCAGAAGAAACAGCCAACCCACCTACTCAGCGGATGGATCAGTGGATGGAGCATAACCATTCTGATGATCGTGCTATGGCTGTTTGTGCAGAAGGTCTTTTTCTTTTTCGTTATCCCTGCGGCTTGTATTCTTGCCGTGATGATCTTCTTCCAAGACAATGGAATATAGCATCGCCGCCTAGCTTGGAGCGCTGCGCCATGTAGCGGGCACAAACAACACAACGGCTGCCGTGACAGCAGGTGCAAGCACCTGTCACGACAGCCGTTTTTTGGTGGGCCGTGAGGGATTCGAACCCCCAACCAACCGGGTATGAGCCGGATGCTCTAACCGTTGAGCTAACGGCCCAGCGCCACTATCATACCATATCTTCGTGGTCGCCGTGCAATACCTGGACGACAGCCTGGAGGGCCTGCTCGCAGGCGGCGCGCGCGACATCGACATGGGTAACGGCGCGGACACGATCTTTGAAGGCGACCATGAGCACGCCGCGCTCGCGCAGCGCGGTCAAAAAGTGCTCGACGGACTGATCGCGAACACCGAAGACGATGATATTGGTCTGCACGGAGTCGAGGTCGATATCGATCTGCGGCAAGGCGGCGAGCTGCTCGGCGAGCCAGCGGGCGTTCGCGTGGTCCTCAGCCAGGCGCGCGGGCATCTCGGTGAGCGCGATTAAGCCAGCAGCGGCCAGCACGCCGGCCTGGCGCATGCCACCGCCGAGCATCTTACGGATGCGGTGCACCTTGCTGATAAAGCTCTGTGAGCCAGCGACCAGCGAGCCAACCGGCGCGCCCAAGCCCTTGGAGAGACAAAACTGCACGGAGGTCACGTGCTCGGTGAGCGCCTTAACCGGCACGCCCAGCGCCACAGCGGCGTTAAATATGCGTGCGCCATCGAGGTGCACCGGCAGCCCTAGCTCTACGGCGAGCGCGTGCAGCTGCTGCATATAGTCGAGCGACAGCACCACGCCACCGCAGCGATTATGCGTGTTTTCGATGGCGATCACACCGGCGCGAGCGGCGTGGGCATCGCCAGCGGGGCGCACGGCCTTGCGCACCTGAGCGAGGGGCAGCTCGCCACTCGCTGTCGTGGGCAGCACGTGATAGACCACGCCACCAAGCGCCGAGGCACCGCCGGCCTCATAGTTATAGATATGCGACTCATCGCCGACCAGCGCCTCGACGCCGCGCTCACAGTGCGCCAGCAGGGCGGCGAGATTGCCCATGGTGCCGCTGGGCACCAGGATGGCCGCCTCCTTGCCGACGATCTCCGCAGCCACACGCTGCAGCTCGTTGACAGTGGGATCATCGCCAAACACATCATCGCCAACAACGGCGCTGGCCATCGCCGCACGCATCGCTGGCGTCGGACGGGTGACAGTATCACTGCGCAAATCGATCACGTTGGGCTGCATACGTACGCTCTACTTTCCATCAATTAACAAACGACCTGACCAGCAGTGCTGGCGTGCAGCTTAGCGCTGCAAAAGCTCGATCAGCTCATCGAGGCTCAGCGATGAAGGCACTCGTGGCGGCGACTTTGCCGTACCGCACAGGAGCAACCGCCGGTTGGGATGCAAAAACCAGTCGGCGGCACCATCCACATGGCTCAGCTGCGCATAGACCTCGGAGAGATCGACATTGGAGTGGGACTGGGCGGCCACGCCCATCCAACCATGTGCATCGCGATAGGCGAACAGCACGGCACCAAGCCGGTAGGCATCGCGGCTCGCCACACCGTCGGCAGACTCAACGGCGACGCCGAGGCCCCAGCGGGTATCGAACTCGATGCGCGCAGCGAACGCCTGCCGCTGCTGCTCACGCCGTAGGGCTGCCGCATACCAGGCATCGAAGTTAACCTCCATGATCGCCAGCACCTGGGCGGGATCAGTGGGAAAACGCTGGTGCAGACCCGTGACCAAATCACGGGCGCGCAGCACGCCGGGCGTCTGGGTGCGGGCGTGGTCGTCGGCGGTGATCTCGGTGATCAGCTCCTCGAGCGCCCAGTCGTGCGGGCGGATCGCGCGGCGCACCAACTCGGCGCTAGACAGGTGCTGGTCGACGCTGTCGTGATGGTCGAAGGGACCGCCGCCGGTGTCAACGTGGACAGCCGCAGCATGCTGGGGATGGCGGGTGCCTGCCGCCACAAAGGCGACAGGTGCAGCGGCATAGCCACCCCAGCGGCGCAGCATCCACAGGCCGGCTAAACAGTCGAGGTCTGGAGCAAGATGGCCGACGAGCAGCGGCTGCGTTGGTTGTAGCGGTTCGCTCATGGTCTACTGGCTAACTAGAGGCGGATAGCGTGTCAGGCTTGCGAGTATACCAGCCGCGCCTGTTCTCTGCAAGAATTTTGCCCGCCGCCGTATCTTGCGTACAATAGAATATTTCCTTTCCTGAGTTCCTCAATAATTTCTTCTTCAAATGGTTTCCCGGTAGGTAACCGTTCAGGCCCCCTGAATTAAGGTCGGTGGTGGCGTCCCCGCCCAGTGCGCTTCGACGGCGTCGGTCAGAAAGGTGAGCAGGTGCCGGTTCTG
>JABXJS010000088.1 GCA_013538855.1 Herpetosiphonaceae bacterium | reverse complement strand
GCGCAGCACACCATCGGCACCAGCCGATCTGCGCTGTCAAACATTTGAGAGTATGGCAGCAGGCGGTAGGCTGGCCAGCCCACCAGCGCCAGGGGGCCATGCACCCTGACAGGGGCCAGCATTGGGCGGCGCACCATCGGCACCAGCCTGATCTGCGCTGTGCAACATTTGGTATCATAGCAGCCACAGGATTGAATTGTGGGAGTGCCGCGATGCGCAAGCCATGGCCCAAACGAATAGCCCTGCTGGCCGCCCTTGGCGCTGGCATAGGCGCAGCCGTGCGCTACACGCCACCGGAGGAGCGCACATATCGCTCGCCCTACCTGTCCACGCTGCGCTCGCGCTTTGTCGACACCGCCAGCTTTCGCATTCACTATGTCAACCAAGGCCAGGGCGAGCCGCTGGTGCTGCTGCCTGGCGGTGGGACATGGCTCTACTCCTTCCGCCACAACCTGCCTGCGCTGGCCACGTGGGCGAGCGTCTATGCGCTGGATATGCCGGGCAACGGCTACACTCAGCCGCTGGTGGCCGACCCACGCTACGACCTGCCGACGCTAGCGAAAACGCTGGCGACATTTCTCGACCGGCTGGGGCTAGAGCGGGTGGTGCTGGTGGGAAACTCGTGGGGCGGCGGGTGGGCGCTCTACTTTGCCCAGCAGCACCCGGAGCGCGTGCGCAAGCTGGTGCTGATCGACTCGAGCGGCCTTGTTGTGCGCGACAAGCTCGAGTGGGAGCTGCTCAAGTACCCGCTGGTTGGCGAGCTGCTCAGCAAGGCGATCACCAGCGCCACGGTGCGCCAGGGGCTACGCGCAGCCTTCGCCGACCCGGCGCATGTGGATCAAGCCATGGTGCAGGAGATCAAGGCCCCGCTGAGCTTTTGGCACAATCGGCGGGCGCAGTATCAGCTAGCCCGTCAGCTCGACTGGCGGCTGACCGAGCAGGCGCTGGCCAGCACCAGCGTGAGCACGCTGGTGCTATGGGGCGATCGCGACCGCTACCTAGCACCGCAGCTCGCCCAGCGCTTCGCCCAGCAGCTGCCCCATGCGCGCGCCGTAGTGCTGCCCAACAGCGGCCATGTGCCGCACGAAGAGCAGCCCGAGCTGGTCAATCAGCTGCTGCGCAGGTTCGCGCAGCAAGAGCCTGCGCAGCACGATTGACAAGCAGGCGCAAAGCTTCGTATAATGCGTCTACACGCAATCCCCAACCACCAAACCAACCACACCAACACCTAAGAGAGGCACCCTATGCACAAACCACCGCGCTTAAGCAGCGAGCCAAGCTCGCCACCACACCACCACCGCCAACCTAGCGCCCGAAGTAGCAGCCCACCAGCGCACATAGACCAGCAGCTCTACACCTAAGCCACACCCTCACCTCAGCGCTTCGATCACACTCAACGCGCAGCCACACCGCACCAAAATGCTGCGGAACAAAATCGAACCTGTCGACGTCTACACTCAATTATGGCCCGCTGAACAGCGCCGCGCAGCCTATGCCCACAGCAAGCGAGCGTTCAGCAGCGCCAGCAGCAGGCATAGCCAAGGCCGCACCGCGACCGTTGATCTGCCGCACGGTGAGCATTCACACCACGTACACACCGTCAGACGTTGTTCCGAGCCACACTGATCACCCTGGTTTGCTGATCAGTATTGAACGATTAAGCAGGTTTTTTTATGAATCGCACAACCCTCATCAGCCACATCGGTGAGCCGCGCTTTCGCGAAGCATGTGCTCAAGCCCGCCAGCAAGGCCAGGATCTCAGCTTCTACTCCGATGTGCCCCACGATATCTGGTGGCTGCTCCACGACAGCGACATCCAGCCCAGTGACCGCCTCCACACCATGCTCGACATCTACCGCGATATGCCCTGCTACACCCTGCTGATGTACATCGCCGCCTATTTCGACAGCTTCACGCCGGAGGATCAGGCACACTTCTGGAGCTGGGCGCGCCAGCACCTTGAGGCCAACGACCCGCAGTATAGCGTGCCGCTGGCCTACGCACTGTGGTGTGATTTCTTCGAAGACCCGCGCTATGTTGCGGCCACATGGCAGGCGCTCACGCAGCCGCGGCCAGAGCAGCAGGCGCTCGAAACGATCCTCATCCACTCCGGGCCAGTGCCGTTCGAGCTAAAGCAGCCGCTTTATGCCGAGCTGATGCACGACCCACACTGGCACTACTTTATCTACCGCAGTCTGCTCCACAGCACCTTCGATGTAGAAGGCAAGGTGGATCGCGATGCCGCCCGCGAGCTGCTGCAGCAGCTTACGCTGGCACCCAACGTCGAGCATCGCCAAACCCTCGATAACGAGCTGATGGCCTACTGCTAGCGATGGCTATGCCCCAATCGGTGGCTCTGGCACAGCCTCGGAAGCTGGCGCAATGCGCACATAGTCGATGCGCCAGCGTAGCTCCCAGGTTGTGCCGCCATCGGCCGAGGACTCCCAGCGCCACTCAAAGCCCGCTGGCGTGATAGTGCAGAAGACCATGCGCAGATGCACGCTGCGCTCCTCGCGCTGCATCGCGGTGGTCAACACCATCTGCCCAGCGGCAAAGTGGCCTGTGAGGTCAAAGTAGCTGCCCTGATTATCGACCCACGTCTGCCGCCAGCACTGGAGCTGCGTATCGTAGAGCGAGACACTGCGGCCACGCAGATCAGGGGCCTCGAACTCCTCAAGCACAACGCGGCCGTCGAGGATGCGGCGCACGGTGTTGTGGCCAGCGCCGCCCTCCCAGCGGCACTCCCAGCTTCCAAGCCAAAAATCAAGCTGCTGTGTCTCGGCGGGAATGGCAGGCGCGCCTGTTGTCATGGGGTGCTCCTTTCAATTAAGCATGCCGGTGATCTTAACTGTATATACAAGCGCAGAGCCTAAAACGTTCGCGCCGCCGAGAATATCTCGGCGGCGCGGGGGGAGCGAGCGGGCGACGCTCAATTTCTAGTAGTAGCAGCCTGTTGTTGGCAGGGTCTGCGGGTTGGGCACGCTGGTGCCGTCATAGAGGGCGAGCAGCAGGTTCTGCGGGCAGCGCAGGCCGCCGTAGTACACCTCCATGTGCAGGTGCGGGCCGGTCGAGTTGCCCGTGTTGCCGGTGTAGCCGATAACCTGACCAGCGCTAACATATGCGCCAGATGCAACCGAGCGGCTGCTCAGGTGGCAGTACTTGTAGGACACGCCATCGTCGCCATTGATGCGGATGCCGTAGCCGCAGCCGCCGCCAACATAGCTGATCGTGCCCGAGGTAATCGCGTAGGCGGTCGTGCCGCTGTAGGTTGGCAGGTCGATGGCGGCATAGTCGTGGTGCGCATCGTCGTACTCACCGCGTGGCAGCACGTTGTGGCCAATCGGCAGCGCATAGTTGCCGCTGCTGCCGCCGCCAGAGCCAGCCAGCACCTGCCAGGTGGTCGCACCCACGGTGGTGCCGCCACCAAGATAATGATCATTCTTGAAGTCGGTCACGGCGCTGGCCGTGCCGGGGCCGTAGGCACCATCGACACTTAGGCCATAGCCATACTTATTGAGCTGCGTCTGCAGCGCGCGCACCGCGTTGTTGTTCGCGCCCTGATCAACCGTCACCACGAGGTGTGACCAGGTGTTGGCCCCGACGATGCCGTCGGCGGTCAGGCCCTGGGAGCTTTGGAAGGATTTGACCACGCTCTCGGTGCCTGGCCCAAACGCACCATCAACGGTCAGCGTATAGCCGCGGTGGCGCAGCAAAAACTGCACAGTCGTCACGTTTGCGCCGGAGTCGCCATTGCGCAGCACCGGCCAGCTCGCAATCGCTGCGGCAGGCTGGGATGGGGACAATAAAAATACACCAACGAGCGCGGACAACATCGCAACTACCAATCCTCGCTGCAGTAAGCGTCGCTTCATGATGATCTGCATCCTTTCCCAAAACAATACCTGGTACTACTTCCCGCTGTCGCACCAGCTCGTGTGGGCAGAGTTGCTGCCTGAACCCAAGCTGCGCGATATTCACGGTGAAACGGTTGGATACATTCAGTCTAGGAAATATCACTTAACGGTTTATTAATTACAATCAAAATAGTATTAATAAATCACGGTAAAGGAATTCAGATTGCAGCTCGCATATTTTTTAGATGTGTTCCAAAATGATGCTAGCGTTAGCTTAATGAGCAGCATCAAAAGAAAAACATCTGGCGGCCTGCATAGCACGGGCACCAAATGTTCTCACGGCACAGCGGCGGGTAGAGCGTGCAGCTACGGCGTTTCGTGCGCAGCCTGCTGCTCGACGCGCCGCCAGAAATCGGCCATCTGGGCTAGCTCAGCGGGGCTAAAGCAGGCCAGAAACGCCCGGCGCACAAACTGCACATGCTGACGAAAAGCGCTCTGAAAGCGCTCCAAGCCCAAGGGGGTGAGCACCGCGTAGGCCCCACGACGATCCTCGGGCGCTTCTTCGCGCAGCACGAGGCCGGCGCGCTCTAGGCGCTCGACCATGCGGCTAACGCCGCTGCGGCTCAACACACTCTGGGCAGCGATATCTTGAATGCGCAGGCGCTGATCCTCGGCCCAAGTCAGCCGTAGCAGCACCTCGAACTCAACATGGCTAAGCTGAGAATGGGCCTGAAGATCCGCCTCGATCCGCCGCTCTAGCCGCCCGTACATCCCCAGTAGTCCGCCCCAGGCCGCCTGCTCCAGCTCGGTGAAGCCCTCGTCTGCCATTTGATCCTCCTTAGAATCCAAGATCTCCCTCTTGACAAATGCGTGCGCACGCACATATAATGTTTTATGTGAGTGCGCAATCACATAGTAGAAAAAGTATAGCATACTGGCCACAGTGGTGGCAAATAAGGAGCAAGCGATGTCGAACGTGATTCAGATCGTCCGGTTTCGGGTCAAAGAAGGGGTTGAAGCAGCGGCATTTCAGGCGGTCAACGAGCGCTTCCAGCGCGAGGTAGCGCCAACCCTACCCGGGCTGCTGCGGCGCGAGGCGACGGTGGCCGAAGACGGCGAGTGGCTGCTGGTGCTGCGCTACGACAGCATGGAGAACGCTCGCGGCGGAGCGCAGCGCGATGTAAGCGCGCTGGCCCAACAGTTTATGTCAATGATCGACATGGCCACCATGTCCGCCAGCTTCTATACGCTTGTCAGCGAGTAGCCGCGCTGGCTGACAGCAGCCTGGCCGGTAAAAGCTGACCAGCTCTGTCGCCCTGAGGGCGTGTTTGGCGCGGCGATGCTTTGGCAACGCCACAGGCACCACAGGCGCACAGAACAGCAACGGCATCTTTAAGAAGTACCCACATTAGGCTGAGCTGCGACGACGCTACACTGCACAAGCGCCACAGCAGCTCAGCCCTGCAATCGACCAGGAGGGCCGCAGTGCGCACCAACAAAAACCGCCTCGAAGCGCTCAGCGACGGCATGTTCGCAATTATTTTGACCCTGCTAGTGCTTGAGCTAAAGGTGCCCGAGCTAGCCAACAGCTCGGCAAGCGTTTTTGCCGCAGGCATGGCTGAGCTAGCACCGAAGCTGCTCGCGTTTCTGTTTAGCTTCTTCATCCTCGCGATCTTTTGGGTCAACCATCATCATATCGTGCATCAGATCCAGCACGTCGACGCCAAACTGCTTTGGCTCAACATTAGTCTACTGTTTTTCGCCAGCCTGTTTCCATTTCTCACCGCCTTTATCGGCGACTATCCGCTTAATCCGTTTGTTGTGGCGCTCTTTCCACTCAACATGGCCCTTTCATCAGTGGTGCTGCGGGCGCTCTGGAAGTACGCCTTTGTTGGCACGACACTCGCGCCGAACCAGCTGACGCACGCACAAAAGCGCCAGCGCCTGCGGCAAGAGACACGCAATACGCTAATCAACCTGGCAGCTGCGGCGCTTGCCTTTGTCTGGGTGCCGATCACGCTAACAATCATCGTGGCGATGCCATTTTTATTTGTGGTGCCGAAGCTGCTCACAGGGCCGCAGCGCATGCTCCAGCAGGCAGCCAGCGGCACAAGCAGTGAGGAGTAAGGGTGATTGAGCTAGTGCAGGCGCTAAAAACCGCCACCCCGCCAGGGCCGAGCCGCTGACGGGGTGGCTGGATGCGCAGCATGGGCTACTCCATCAACTCACTAAGGTCGAGCTTGGTAACTTTGCGCCCGCTGCGCGATGTCCCTGCATCCTTCGTGAGGACCTTGACAATTTTTGTCGTCATCAGCGCGCTCTGCTTCTTGTTCGACTTACCAATCTTTAAGCCAGAGATAGCATTTTTCGGCTTCTTGTTGCCCTGCTTAATCTTGGCAATTGCCCGAATTGCATCCGTTGCGGTTGGTTTGGCACTGGGATTTTTCGCCAGCTGCGCACCATACAGATGCAGGGCTTGGCGCTCTTGCGGGCTAAGATTCTTCAGCTCGGCCTTCTCATATTTGTTAATGCCTTGGTCATAGGGGCCAATCGATTGCGGATAGGGCGGCACATTCTGAATAGTCGTTGTGGCCTCTTTGGCCCATGACTGCACGGAACTATCGGTCCAGGCTACAATGTTCGTTGTGCCATATTCCTGCTTGATCGGCTCGGTCTTGAGGGTGATGCTTTTGGCCAGCTGCTTCTCGGCAGGGTACACCGATGGCGTCGTATCGCTTGGATTAGCACCATTCACCGTTACCGTATATTTTGCGCCATGGAGATAGCGCGTGCTGCCAAGACGCTGAGCATCGCGCTTGCTGATCCCATCGAAGAGCTGAGCGCGTGTGCCGATATACTTAAGCTTCAACTCCTTGCCGGAGTGATTGCTGTTGGCGTCTTTCGACAGCACGGTCAGGTTTTTGTTGACGCCAGGACCGCCAAGCACCTGATTGAGCAGATGGCCGGCGATATAGCGAATGCCGCCGGCCTTGCCAACGTTGGTGATGATCGGCGGTGTATCCGTTGCTGGTGCCGAGCCAGCCGTAGGTAGCCCATAGTCGCTCTCGCCTTGTTCCGCCCCGATGATTGCCTGCATGCTTGAGCCGCCTAGATCCTTATCCTCCGTGCCCCAGACTGGATGGCTGCGTGGCTCAATCAGCGTGCGCTGCACCACCTGGTTGCCGACGATACGCTGCAGCTGGAGCAGGCGCGCTGCTGGATGGCGGGGGCTATCAGGGGCCGCTGAACGCAGCGCAGGCGGGCGCTGAAGCTGGCGCAGTGCTGACGATTGGAGCACATGTTGCGGCATGGCATCTCCTTATGGCCGATTGCTCTAGCCAAGCCTACCACAGCCCAGCGCACCTGTGCAAGCAGGACAGCGGCCAGACCATAGCCAACAACAGCCACACCACCGAACCCGTAGGCTCGGTGGTGTGGCTGTTTGCGCAGTGTAAGTCAGGATGTTTAGTAGGTGCAGCCCGAGGTCGGCAGGCTGGACGGCGAGGGCACGCTAGTGCCGTCGTAGATCGCCAGCAGCATCGTCTGCGGGCAGCGCAGGCCGCCGTAGTTGAACTCCATGTGCAGGTGCGGGCCGGTCACGTGGCCGGTCGCGCCGGTGTAGCCGATGACCTGGCCGGTGCTGACACGCGAGCCAGACGAGACCGAGCGGCTGTTCAGGTGGCAGTACTTGTAGGACGCACCATCATCGGCGCTGATCAAGATACCGTTGCCACACGCGCCGCCAACATAGCTGATCGTGCCCGAGGTGATGGCGTAGGCGGTGGTGCCAGTCGCCGTCGGCAGGTCGATCGCCGGGTAGTCGTGGTGTGCATCGTCGTACTCGCTACGTGGCAGCACGTTGCGGCCGATGGGCAGCGCGTAGTTGCCGCTGCCGCCGCCAGAGCCGGTCAGCTCCTGCCAGGTGGTCGCGCCCACGGTGGTGCCGCCGCCGAGGTAGTGCTTGTTCTTGAAGTCGGTCACAGCGCTGGCCGTGCCGGGGCCGTAGGCACCATCGACACTCAAGCCATAGCCGAACTTATTCAGCGCAGTCTGGAGCGCACGCACGGCGTTGTTGTTCGCGCCCTGATCGACCGTCACCACCAGCTTCGACCACGTGTTGCTGCCAACAATGCCGTCGGCCGTCAGGCCCTGCGAGCTTTGGAAGGACTTGACCACGCTCTCGGTGCCTGGCCCAAACGCACCATCAACGGTCAGTGTGTAGCCACGGTGGCGCAGCAGATACTGCATCGTCGTCACATTAGCGCCGGAGTCGCCATTGCGCAGCACCGGCCAGCTGGCCAGCGCCGCAGCATGCTGTGATGGCGTCATGACAAATACACCCAGCAGCGCAGCGAGCAAACCAACCAGCAAACTCCGATTGAACAAGCGTGCCTTCATACGTGCGGTCATCCTTTCTTACAACTAGGTAAGCGATTGATGTCGCTACTATAGAAGATCGCCTATTAACAATAAATTAATGGATCGACAGCTCTGCTTAATAGATTTTTACGATTGCACCATAGATGGGCCTAGCTGCCGCCGAGCGGCATGGTCAAGGCCAAGCCAAGCACCGTCGTGAGAAAACAGACGATCAGCATCAGTAGATCACAGGATTGGCTCGGGTGGCGTGTAGGGTCGGTACGGTGCGAGCGGGATAGCCCGAACCATGCCGTAGATGGCCGTTACGGCATC
>JABXJS010000087.1 GCA_013538855.1 Herpetosiphonaceae bacterium | reverse complement strand
TGGCGCTGGTGCTGGTGCGCTGTTGGCAGGCTAGCCGAGGGTGACAGCGTGGATGCAGAAACGGTGCGCGGTGGTTGACGGGCGGTCATGCGGCGGCAAGGTCTGGATCGTGCCCGCCCGCTCGTCCGGCCGCTGCTGGTTGCGCCGCGCCCGCCGATGACCAGCGCCGCTCGCTGTGGCAGTGTAGACTCCGGCTGCGAGCTAGGCGCGGCCGAGCACCCGCGTCAGCAGCTGGCGATCCTCGGCGGTGAAGGTGCCCAGCAGCCACAGCGTGCCGCCGTACACCGGCAGCGCCACCAGTACCGCCAGCACAAGGTGTACCTGGAGCGCCAGCCACATCGCCGCGCCCATTGCCAGCGCCGCCAGCGCCGGCCGCAGCAGCAGCGGCAGCAGCTGTGGCGCGACGCCCTCGGCCTTGAGTACCCGATACAGGGGCCAGAACAGCACGGCCTCCGACGCGATCGTGATCGCCGCTGCCGCCAGATAGCCGAAGAGCGGCACGAGCGCCAGGTTCAGCAGCAGATTAAACACGGCCGTGATCACAAATGCTTTGGTGATGACCCGCTGGCGGCCGAGCGCCACCACCACATACTGCGCCAGTCCATTGATGTAGCTGCCTGGCAAGTACCAGATCGTGATCGCCAGCGCCCACGCGCCGCCTGGCAGGTACTCTGCGCCGGAAAGCCCGCCAACTAGCGGCCCGGCCAGCACGGCCATGCCCATCGCCACCGGGAAGGCGATCAGCATCAACATGCGCAGCGTGCCGCCGTAGGCCCGCAGCATCCCCGCCCGATCATTGACCGCCCGGCGCGACAGCAGCGGAAAGATGGCGTTCACCACCACTGGCGGAATAATTTGCGTAAGGTTGACATATTTGTAGGCTACATTGTAGGTCGCCAGCGCCGCCGCGCCTTGGAAGGCTTGGATGATCAGCGTGTCAAAGCGAAAGAACACATTGATCAGCAGGCTGTTGACCAGCAGCGGCCAGCCTTCGCTGAGCAGCGGCCGCAGCGCCCCATGGCTGCCGCGTAGCCGTAGGTTTGGAAAGGCCCGCCGCAGCGCGACAAAAAAGAGCATACCGCTGATCAGCGACCCGCCGAGTGCGCCTCCTGCGACGCCGACCACGCCCCAGCCTAGCGCCAGCGCCCCCACGCGCAGCAGCGCGCTGCCGATGTTCGTCAGCAGATTGAGCACCGCTGGCACCTCGTGGCGCTCAAAGGCTTGAAACAGCGCTGTGACGGTGCCCGAGAACGCCGACGGAAACAGCGTGAGGCTGAGCAGCCCAATGATCATCTGTGTTTCACGGCTCAGGCCATGCTCAACAATATGCAGCGCTGCCAAGCCAGCGTAGGCCAGCACAATCAGCGCTGCGAGCGGCAGCGCCAGCAGCGCCAGCCGCAGTCGGAGCCGCAGCACACTGCGCATGATCTGCTCGGCCTCGTCGCGGCGCACGGCAATATCGCGCATTGTTAGCGCATTCATGCCCCACTCGGCCAGCGTCATCAGGTAGAGCGTCACCACGATGGCGGCGAAATCGTAAGCGCCCAGTGTCTCTGGTGCCACGAAGCGGTAGAGCAGCGCCACAAAGGCAAAGTCAATTGCCCGATTGAGCAGCAGGAGCACAAAAGGGATCGATGTGTTGTGGGCCACGGTGCGCGCATCGTCGCCGCTAACCTGGCGCTCGCGTCGTGCCCACCAGCCCATCACCGCCAGCGTGGCCGCCAGCAGCGCCACCAGCCCGCCGCTAAACAGGCCAGTGGCCACCCAGGTGCGAAACGATACACCAAGGGCGACCACTGGAACCTCCGTCACATGCATAGTTGCGTTCCTCTACCGGAGAAGTTCATCGGAGCCGAGTGCCTACTGCGCCGCTGGAAAGCTGGCCTGGAAATCGCTACACACCGCCTGCTTGCTGGCGGCATACAGCACCGTGTAGGTGTCTTTATCTGTGGCGTACTCGAGCGTGTTGCTGCACGGCGAAAGACCGCCGCTGGTGTCCGGTCGCCCAAATAGCGCACAGTCGGCGATGAGCGCTGGGTTCGTCGCGTTTTTATGCGAGACCACCACAACCACGCCAGCGGCAAACTGATCATTTTTGTTGACGTACACGCGCCAGTTGGCGATCTGCTTCTCCTGCGCGCACGATCCAACCGTGTCGATCACGCCTGCGACGGCGGCGAACTGTAGATTACCACTGAACAGCGCTCCAACCGAGCCGGCGTTCTCCATCGTCTCCCACAGGTCCTCGCCCTCGTACTGGGTGTAGTTTGCCGAGAGGTCAGGCAGCTGCTGCTTGGTCTCATCGACGCCGCTGCCGCCGGGCAGGCTACAGCCGCTGAGCAGCAGCAGCACCATCACGATGATCCATCCCCGCTTGCGTTGCATAGATGCTCCTTGTGGCAATGCCATCTCAACTAGACCAGCCGCTTCTGTCCCCAGATCAAGATGTGCATCTGCGGCAGGACGCGCACAAAAAAAGGATTCCAGGCGGGCTGCTGGGCGCGCTCGGCCAGCCACTCCAGCGCCTCGGCGTAGTTCTGCTCGGCCCAGCGCCCCTCCGGCTGCCAGATCAGCGGCAGCTGGCGCTCGGCGAAGGCGCTGTGTGCGCTGACGAAGCTGAGCAGCTGCGCCAGGTCATCCTCACCTGTGATCACAAACTTCCACTGCTGGTGGGCTGCTGGCAGCTGCATAAACTGGCGCAGTGGCTCTAGCCGCAGTGCGCCGGTGCCTGCTCCATGCAGCTTAGGCGAAAGGCTCCACAGATTGATCAGCTCGACAAGCTCAGGTCGAAACAGCGTGCTGTTGGTCTCAACGGTTAAATGGAGATTGTGCCCGCGCAGCGTGTGCGCCAGCGCTGGCAGATCGCGCTGGAGCATTGGCTCGCCGCCGGTGAGCACAACGTGGCGTGCGCCGAGCGCCAGAATGCGCTCCACAACGGTATCGACGCTCAGTGCCTCCCACGTGCCGCCCTCGCGCACGCTCCAGGAGTACTTGGTATCGCACCAGCTGCAGCGTAGATTGCAGGCGAAAAAGCGCACGAATGTGGTGGGCACGCCCATCAGCGTGCCCTCGCCCTGCACCGAGCGATAGATCTCCATCACATTCATGAGCGCTCCTCGCGAGTGATCTCAACGTAGCCAGTCGCCGTCTCCCACAGTCGGATACGCCACAGCAGCGCCGCGAACGCTGGCTGATGCTCCTCCAGCTGATCCCAAATCCAGTGCGCGATATTCTCTGCTGTGGTTGGCCCGTCGATACGATCATTTAAATAATGATGGTCGAGCTGTTCGATGATCGTTGTCTGGACGATCTGCTTCAGCGCATCAAGGTCAAGCACCATTCCATCGGCGCTCTGCCCGCGCTCTGGCTGGATTGGCCCGCGCACGCTGACCTCCAAGCTATATGAATGGCCATGGAGGCGAGCGCACTTGCCGGTGTGATTGGGCAGTTGATGAGCGGCTTCGAAGCGGAACTGTTTCGTTAGAATAGCGTAGCGCATGGTTATGACTCTGGATATCAAGCAGCACCCCTCGTCTCTGCTCTGTGCGAGACGAGGGGTTATCGTTCAACTATTGTACCATATCACGCTTGCACCCATATCATCTTGACGCTCTAGGTATAATACAGCGATAGACATGAGAAGGAATCGACCTGCCGCTGATTGCCCCCTGGCAGTTCTCGGCTATAATCCTCTGAGACACGAAGACAGGCTGCACCGATCAAGCGCTCGTGTTTGATCAGTGTAGATCGGGCGAAGTTCTATGGAAGAACGTATCACGCTGAAAGGTAGCCGCGATGGGCTGCGCCTGATCCTCCATCCCGATGCACCTTGGACAGAGGTGCTGGATGCGCTGCGTGCGCAGCTGGATCAGGGCACCTCGTTTTATCAGGGCGCACGGCTGCTGATTGATGTCGGCGAGCGCGCTACCACCGACGCTAATCTCCAAGAGCTGCTGGCGGTGATGGAAGCATATGGGCTGGAGCCAGAGGCGTTGATCACAGCTGCTCCTACCGCACGCTCTGCTGGGCGCAATGTCGGCCTCGCGGCCCGCCATCCCGATACGCTGCGCTCAGCTCCTGCGCTTCCGGCAAACAGCGGCGAAGGGCTGTTTGCCTGGCGCACCATCCGCTCGGGCCAAGAGCTGCGCTACGACGGCCATATCGTGGTTATCGGCGATGTCAACGCTGGTGCCGAGCTTGTGGCCAGCGGCAGCATCATCATCTGGGGCCGCCTGCGCGGCACGGTGCATGCTGGGGCCACCGGTGATCAGTCGGCTGTGGTGTGCGCCCTGGAACTCTCGCCGACGCTGCTGCGTATCGCTGATCAGATGGCGCGCACACCCGACAACCATCGTCCAACTCGGCCCGAACAGGCCAGCCTCGAGGATGGTCAAATTGTAGTCGTTCCGTGGGATGCTCCCCGCCGATAGCACCCATACCACCCATTGAGGAGCCAGCATGGCGCATATCATCACCTTGACCTCCGGCAAAGGAGGGGTCGGTAAAACCACTACCACCGCCAACCTTGGCACTGCCTTGGCAATGCAGGGCCAGCGCGTGGTGGTCATCGATGCCGATATCGGCCTTCGCAACCTCGATGTTGTGATGGGTCTCGAAAACCGAATTGTCTATGATCTCGTTGATGTGGTTGAAGGCCGCTGCCGCACGCGCCAGGCGCTCATCAAAGATAAACGCTTCCCTGAGCTGTTCTTGCTGCCCGCCGCTCAGACACGCGATAAAGACGCCGTCTCGCCTGACGATATGGTTGCACTCTGCACCGAGCTTGGCCGCGAGTTCGACTTCATCCTGATCGACTCGCCCGCTGGTATCGAGGGCGGCTTCAAGAATGCGATCGCCCCGGCCAATCAGGTCCTGATCGTCACCACGCCCGAGATGTCCGCTGTGCGCGACGCCGATCGCATTGTTGGCCTCGTCGAGGCCTACGAGAAGGGCCATCCGAAGCTGATCATCAATCGGATTAAACCTCAGATGATCGCCCGCGGCGACATGATGGACACCAGCGATGTTGTCGAGATTCTCGCCATCGACTTGATCGGCATTGTGCCCGACGATGAGTCCATCGTTACATCAACCAACCGCGGCGAGGTCGCTGTGCTTGATCGTAACTCGCTCGCCGGGCGCGCGTTTCATAATATCGCCAGCCGTCTGCTGGGCAATGATGTGCCGTTTTTGGTGCTGGAAGAAAAACCGAGTGTGCTGAGTCAGTTCTTTGGCCGCTTCCGCACCCGTCGCACCTGACCTAAAGGAGCACCATGATGGGACTTTTCGACAATATTTTTGGGCGCAAGCCAGAGCGCAGTTCAAATGTCGCCAAAGAACGCTTGCTGACGGTCTTGGTCCACGATCGTGTCCATCTTACCCCCGCCGATATGGATCAGATGAAGCGTGAGATTATCGAAGTTATCGAGCGCTATGTCGAGGTGAGTAATCCCGAGGCCATTGAAGTTACGCTTACCCGCGGTGAATCTGCCGATCATCTCAAGGCCGATATTCCGCTGGGCCGCACGCGCTCGCAGTAGATCAAGAAGGTTAATTGTATGACTGTGCAAGTCAACCGGCCAATTCGTTTCTCATCACGGGCTAAATTTATCACCGTCTTGTCGATCGTTGTGATCACGCTCTATTTGTTTAGCCATGTGTTCCACGTGATGCTCCCATTTATCTGGGCCGTCATCACGGCGTACATCTTTAATCCAGTGGTGACGAAACTTCAGCGCAGCACACGCTTGCCGCGCTTCTGGTGGGTGGTTGTGCTGTATATTATTGGCTTTGGCTTGTTATTCTGGATCGGCAGCGTGGTTATTCCGCTGCTCACGAATCAGTACGACGAGCTGCGCAAGGCTATTCCCGGCTGGCTCGCCGAGGCCGATAAGTTCTTGAATACCCACGAGAGTATTACCTTCTTTGGCTATCAGTTCGAGCTGGTGCAGTTTCGCGATCTGGAAAAAACCGTTTTTGAGTACCTCAACACGCAGGCGCTCGAAATTCCTAAAACTCTGCCAAGCCTGCTCTTTGGCGTAATCGAGGGCTTTATTCTTGTTCTCGTGTATTTGGTCGTCACCTTCTATCTGCTGCTCCAGGCCGAAACCATTCCAAACAATTTCTACCGACTTATACCCACCAAGCACCGCGAAGAAATCCGCACGTTGGTCGGCTCGATTGACCGCGTGCTCGCCGCCTATATCCGCGGACAGTTCTTGCTGATCTTGATTATGTCCGTCCTGAGCTTTATCGCCTTGTCCATCCTGCAAATTGAGTTTGCACTGGTGCTTGCGATCGCCACAGGTATCCTCGAAATTATTCCCATCGTGGGACCGTACATGGCCGGCGGCATTGCGTGCACGGTTGCGCTGTTTCAAGGCACTGCGCCGTTTGGCTGGGAGCCATGGTTCTTGGCGTTGGTCGTGGCGCTTGTGTACTTCATCTTACGCCAGTTTGAAGACCAGTTTATTATTCCTAACTTGGTTGGCCACATCGTCAATGTCCATCCGATTTTTGTGATTTTTGCTATTCTGGCCGGTGGCTCGCTGGCTGGCGGCCTAGGGCTGCTCATCGCTATTCCTACAGCCGCCGTGATCAAGATTGTCTTGGTCTATCTGTACAATAAGTTGATCGATGACTCGGCGGCGGAGGCAGAGGTGGTAGCCGAGGCGCAGCAGCTCGTACCTGAGTCGTCCGATGCTGTTGCTGATTCAACGCCCTCTTCTTCGGCTGAAGCTGCTTGATTAGAGCTGTGTCTATTTGCTAGGCGGCGTAGTCCGCTTCAGCTGCCTTGTGCTTTTGGTCGCGCTCGGCATCCGCTCTGTTGGCCATGTGAGGTGCAATCATGTTTGAGGGCCTGCATGCAATTGATTGGGCTGCCTTGAACCATGCCTATGGTCCGGCTGATGATGTGCCCGCGTGCTTTGAGGCGCTGCTCTCTCCTGAAGCCGCCGTCCGCCAAGAGGCGCTCGAAACGCTCTTCGCAGTGTTGTGTAGCCAGGGCATGCTCTTTCCCGCATCGCTTGCCGCTGTGCCATTTCTGATCGAACTCTGCGCCTATGAGCCAGCCGCTGATCGCGAGCAGATCCTGGCCTTGCTCGATCAAATGGCCAGCGCCTGGGCCATCCACACCCCTTCGGTGCCCTCAAAGCTTCAGCCGTTCACCCCCAAAGCACTTGATGCTGATACGGCGCACTCGATCGAGCACGAGCTGTTGCTCGCCCAGTCGATCCGCCAGGCAGTCGGCGAAGGCTTGGCGGTCTACCTGCGCCTGCTGCATGATCCGCTGGCGTTGGTGCGCCAGCAAGCTGCACATTTAATTGCGCTTTTTCCAGAGTATGCCGTTGATAGCGTGCCGCTGCTTCAAGCTGCGCTCGATGTCGAGTCGATCGATGCACTGCGCAGTGGGCTGCTCCTCGCCCTTGGCCTGCTGCTCCCCAATGATCCGCTGTCATGGGCCTTTTTAGCCGAGCACCTGCATCCGGATCAGTCGGCGGCTGTGCGCTCTGCTGCTGCCTTTGCCTTAGCCTATAGCGCAGGCGCTGCGATGCCCGACGCTGCGGTCGAGGTTGTTGTCGATATTGTGCAGCAGTTTAGCCTCTATGCCGATGATCCGCCGCTTCAGGAGGCCTTCGCTGCGCTTGTTTTTCCATGGGAAACATGGCCCGGCGATGCGTTTGAGGTGGCGGTCGATGCATTGTGGCGCTTAGGTCCCGAGCGCGGCGTTGCTGTTTTGCTCCGCCTGCTCCCAACGATGCAAGATCCACAGGTGCTCGAGCGCATGCTGCAGGCCCTGATCGACTTGGCCTTTCCGCTGCGCGAGCCAAGCGGCCTGTGTGGTCACTACGGCTTAGTTGCCTGTAGCCAAGTGCGCCTGAATGTGATCGCCCGCTTCGAGTCACACCCTTACCTGTGTTTGCCGTTGAGTGGGCTGCAGTCGACTGTGCTGCGCGCGTTGCTCGAGTGGGGGGCCGCGCTCAATTCAACGACATGGAGCCTCTATGGCCCACCAGTTGATGTTACTGTCATCGAAGATGTGCTGTTGTCGAGCTATATGGTGGCAAATTAAGCGTGCCGCGCAGCACTGTGGTTGACCTGTTCACCTTTTGCCCGCCCACCGTTATAATGACAGCCGAATAACATTGTTCCTAAAGGGGGAATTTTATGGCTGAACTAAACTCTGAAGTCCGTGACAATGTGTTGATTATTCGCCTGCCTGCACGAATGGATGCTGCCGCAGTGCGCGAGCTAGAAGGTCCATTCACCACCGCTGTCACTGAACATGAAGGCCCCGTGTTGGTCGATGTGAGCAAAGTCGATTTTGCTGCGAGCTTGGCGCTGCGTATGCTGATGATGAACCTCAAAGATCAGCAAAATCGCGGCTACGATCTGCGCTTGTTCGGCTTGCAGCCACAGATCGCCGATGTGTTTCGCAAGACACGCTTCGATACCCTGTTCGCCATCTCCGATAGCGAAGAAGAAGGTCTGGAGAGCTTGCGCGCGCAGAGCTAAATCTCCTGTTTGCACGCCACGGGCTGTCCCTCTGCTCTGACAGCCCGTGCGTGTGGTAGCGCTTGGCCCTCGCTCCGTCGCGCGCCCATATAGCGCGCTTTTTGCTTTTTACTAACCTTCCCGGTATACTTCCTGCGACCATCGAAGGCGAGGGCGGAGCATGGCTACACGATCAACTGCTGCCGATGCGGCGATCATCGTTCGCGGCGCACGCGAGCATAACTTAAAAAATATCGATGTTACGATCCCTAAAGATCAGCTTGTTGTCATAACTGGCCTTTCTGGCTCTGGTAAGTCTTCGCTAGCATTTGACACGATTTTTGCCGAGGGGCAGCGACGCTATATTGAGTCGCTCTCAGCCTATGCGCGCCAGTTTCTAGGCTTGCTCGAGCGTCCTGATGTCGATCAAATCACTGGGCTTTCGCCGGCAATTGCTGTCGATCAAAAAAGTACCACCCGCTCACCGCGCTCCACCGTTGGCACGGTCACCGAGGTGTACGACTACCTGCGACTGCTCTTTGCCCGTGTCGGTCAACCCCACTGCCCAATCTGCGGTCGCCCTATCACCCAACAAACGCCACAGCAGATTGTCGATGCTGTGTTGGCCTTGCCCGATGGCACACGCCTGATGGTGCTCGCACCATTGGTTGAGCAGCGGCGCGGAAGCCATGCCAAAGTGTTCGATGATGCGCGGCGGGCTGGGTTTGTGCGCGTGCGCGTCGATGGCACAGTGCTCGATCTTGATGAGCCTGTTGAGCTCGATAAACAGACGCAACACTCAATCGAGATTGTTGTTGATCGTTTGATCGTGCGCCACCCTGAGCCTGCCCGCCAGCTGCTTGAACACCCTGATCGGGTGCGGATTAGCGACTCCGTCGAGACGGCATTGAAGGCCAGCGGCGGTGTGATCATCATCCACGTGATCGATGGTCCAGAGCTACGCTACTCGGAGTTTTTTGCGTGCCCAGAGCACGGGCCGCTCACAAGCGGCCCAGTTGAACCACGCTCCTTCTCCTTCAACAGCCCCCAGGGCGCATGTCCCACCTGCGATGGCCTTGGCGAGATTATGCAGTTCGATCCACAACAGATCATGCCTGATCGAACAAAATCGCTGCGGGCTGGTGCGATTGTCCCTTGGCAGCGGACAGGCAAAAATGCGCGTCAGTATTGGCAAGAGCTGCTCGAGTCGCTCGCCGCCGCCGATGGCTTTTCCATGGATGTGCCTGTTGCTGAGCTGCCTGCTTGGGCTGTGGATACGCTACTGCTAGGTTCAGGCACTGACACGAAGCTGCTGCGCCACCGCGTTGGGGGCAAGCTGCGCCAGGTTCAGGCTCCCTTCGAGGGCGTGATCCCCCAGCTGCAGCGCCGCTTGCGCGAGGCCGAGGATGACAGCGTGCGCGAAGCGCTGGCCGCCTATATGAGCACACAGCCTTGTCCAACCTGTGCTGGTGCACGCCTGCGCCCTGAGAGTTTGGCTGTAACCGTTGAGGGGGCGAATATCGCTGCCGTGGCGGCCATGGCGCTCGAACAAGCGCTGATCTGGAGTCGCGGCCTCCAGTCTGCTCCGCTGCGCTCTGCCCGCGATCAAGCTGTTGCGGCTCCGATCTTGCGTGAAATCACGGCACGGCTTCAGTTTCTGCTAGATGTTGGACTGCACTACCTAACGCTTGATCGCCGCGCTGCAACGTTAGCTGGCGGTGAAGCACAGCGCATTCGCCTTGCAACACAAATCGGTGCAGGCCTATCTGGTATCCTGTACGTCTTGGATGAGCCATCAATCGGCCTGCATCCACGTGATAATGAACGTTTGTTACAAACGCTGTTGCAGCTGCGTGATCTTGGTAACTCGGTGCTGGTGGTTGAACATGATGCAGCAATTATTCGCGCAGCTCAGTGGCTGATTGACATTGGCCCTGGTGCCGGAACCCATGGTGGCGAGGTGGTTGCCGTTGGGACACAGGCCGATCTGATGGCTGAGCCACGCTCGATTACGGGGCAGTACCTTAGTGGTGTACGGGCGATACCGATTCCTGAACAGCGTAGGCCAACTGATGGCCCAGCGCTTTTTGTTCGCGGTGCCCGTGAGCATAATCTACGCGACATTGATGTGCGATTTCCTGTTGGAACGTTTATTGGCGTATCTGGGGTGTCAGGTTCGGGAAAATCAACCCTGGTCAATACGATTCTCTATGCTGTCCTAGCGGCAGCATTACATGGAGCAAAGCTTCAGCCTGGCGCGTATACAGCGATTGAAGGCATTGAGCTGGTAGATAAAGTTATCGCTGTTGATCAAAGCCCGTTAGGCCGATCTGGGCGCTCGAACCCTGCCACGTATACGGGCATATTCGATCCGCTGCGGAAGCTTTTCGCCGGTACGCCCGAGGCGCGTGTGCGCGGCTATGATGCCGGACGGTTTTCGTTTAATGTCAAAGGCGGCCGCTGCGAGGTTTGTCGCGGTGAGGGCACCGTCCGCATTGAGATGCAATTTTTGCCAGATCTCTATGTACCCTGCGAAGAATGTCACGGAACGCGCTATAATCGGGAAACACTCGATATTACCTATCGTGGTTATTCTATAGCCGAAGTTTTGGCTCTCAATGTTCAGGCCGCCGCCGATGTATTTGCTAATATCCCAGCGATTGCTCGACGGCTGCAAACCTTGCTCGATGTTGGGCTAGGCTACATAACGCTTGGGCAACCGGCCCCAACACTTTCTGGCGGCGAAGCCCAAAGGATTAAACTTGCTACCGAGCTGGCGCGACGTAGTACAGGCCGTACCGTATACATTTTGGATGAGCCAACAACAGGGTTGCACTGGGCCGATATTGAACGTTTGTTGGAGGTGTTACATCGACTTGTAAACGCAGGCAACACCGTCATCGTCATTGAACATACCCTTGAGGTTCTGTCTAACGTCGATTGGATCATCGACCTGGGTCCCGGCGGTGGTGTTGATGGGGGATGGATTGTCGCAACCGGAACACCTGCTATAATTGCGGCCACACCTGAGTCTTGGACAGGTCGGTTTTTACAAAAGTTTGCCGGTGTATCTCTCCCCAATTCGCAGCAGGATTGATCCAAGAGCGTTATGGGTGTGTAGATGATCTGGCTCTGCTTGAGGGGTGGCAAGCTGTGGCTTGCCTTAACCACGGGCACCGTCACGAACGGTAGCTGCAGTTGTTGCGCTCCATAATTGACAGATGACTGTTGCTAGAGCTGGAGATCCTGTGCGGTGTGCGGTATGGGATGCTTTTGGCTGAGCAATCAGGTTGTCTAAAGCACCCAACTGCTGGAATGGGAAGTAGCGTTACAAGGTATCCTATAGCCATCTATACGAAGCGTGTTTGAATTTAAATTGGTGAGTATTTGGGGCATAACAAAGGCGCAGTTGTGTTGACGAAGGTATGGCCTTAATGTACAATGTGCGTGCTGGCCGGGCCACGTTCCGCACCACGCCGTGTTGCCCCACTGCGAAGCTCACAGCATAGTGCAAGGAGTTACTCATGGCAGAAGAGCGCACCAATACGTCTAGCGAGCTTGAGCGCCTTTTCTATCCTAATAAAATTGCACGGTTGTATCTCCTAAGTTTGGAAGATGTGATGGGTCGCACGGGGGTCAATGCGCTGCTGAATATGGCAGGGATGAAGCACCTCGTCAATAACTATCCCCCGAACGATCTGAAGCGTGAATTTTCGTTCTACGATTTGGCGACGATCAGTGAAGCGACGGAAACAATGTTTGGCCCGCGTGGTGCGCGCGGTATGGAACTGCGGGCAGGGCGCTATGCGTTCAGCCTGGGCCTCAAAGAATTTGGTCCGTTGCTGGGTATGGCCGACCTGGCGCTTAAACTCATGCCCATGACGATGAAGATGAAAATCGTCTTGAATGCAACGGCGCAAACCTTCGACCGCTTTAGTGATCAGCCGAGTCGGGTAGAGGATAATAAAGGCCGCTTTATTTACTACATCGACAAATCGCCGGTCTTCTGGGATCGGGGATCGACGGAACCAACCTTCTATCTTGCCCAGGGTATTCTGGAAGAAGCTCTGACTTGGGTTACTGGTGGGCACAGCTTCAAAGTGGAGCAGATTGCCAGCCCACGCCGTGGTGATCCGTACTGTGCTTTTGCGATCGATAAAGAACCGATCGATTAGCCAAGGGCCATCCGAGGAGGGCCGATTATCCGCAGACACCAATTTGTAATCTGGCCCATGTGTCCTCATGCTCAAGAGGATATATAGTAGCCAACAGAGCAGATGGCCAACGTGGTCGACGTCTTGAGCTGCAAGGACTGGTTATGAAACGGATTGTTCTCCGTGATCGAACGCTTATTCCACCGTTTGGGGAACCAGCGCGCGATTTACGGATTCTCAATAAACCGTTATGGCTTTTGCAACGCGATTTGCTGGCCCGGCACTGTCAGAGCGTCGTCGAGGTTGATGAATGGGCTGAGATTCCTCCGAGCAACGATGAGTTACTGGTCCATAAAGATAACCTGTATTTCAACGAAGATCTGATTGAAACGTTCATCGCCTCCGCACGCGCCACCGGGCAACCATGTCAGGTGGCTTTTGCGCATGATGATGCGATGATCACGTCACACGCCACACGTCTTCAGGAGGGTATTCGTCGCGCTGGCGATGTGTACGTCGCCGACATGTACTACTTCCCCAAGGGTGTGGTCGATGATCCAGAGCCATTGATCATCGACACCGAGCCACAGGAGATGGGGTACTACCACATTCCCAGCTATATGGCTCCCAACCAGGGCGACTTGGTTTTTCAGGTACCTGTCCGCAACTTCTGCTCAATTGAAAATTGGGTGCACGTGTTTATGGCAAACTCACCGCTTGGTGTGTTTTCCTGGGGCCGTAAGCTAGAGAAGGATGTTGCTGAAAGTTGGCGCACAAAGCTCCACATCTGGTTTCGCTCAATGATTGAGCGTAAACACTTTCTTTCATCATCTGCTGTTGTTAAGATCGGCAAGAACTGCTCCATAGATCCCACTGCTATCATTCAAGGGCCAACGGTTATTGGCAATAATGTCAATATCGGCGCTGGTGTGGTCATCACGAACAGCTTGATCGGCTCCAACGTTACCATTATGCAGGGCTCTCAGCTTATGCTTAGCGTGGTTAGCGATCGGTGCTATCTGCCATTTCGGGCAGCCTTATTTATGACAGCGCTGATGGAAAACTCGATGGTTGCCCAAAATACCTGTTTGCAGTTGTGCGTTGTGGGACGCAACACGTTTATTGGTGCAGGGAATACGTGTACTGATTTCGATTTGCTCGGTAAGCCCATCAAAACCTTACACCGTGGGCGACTGGAAGAAGTTGGCCTGCCTGTGATTGGCTCGGCAATTGGGCATAACTGTAAGATTGGCTCGGGTTTTGTGATTTATCCAGCGCGCAATATCGAATCGGGAACAACCTTGATCTATGGCGATGATCATTCGGTTATTCCGAAGAATGTAGCAAGTGGCATTTATACCCGGCCACCGATTTTTTATCCTGATCGCGATCCACGGGTCAATCATCAACGCTTAAACGACCAGCCCGCTGAGCATCTGTCGGCCGACCGTATTCGCGAATAAACGACGTGGCTTCGTGCGTCGGGTAGGAGGTACCTGGTGAATAAGGAACGTATTCTCGTTGTTGAGGATCAGGCCGATATCTCGGGCCTGCTCAAAATATTTTTTACCTCTCAGGGCTATGAAGTGATGACAGCGATGCGTGGTCAGGTTGCTTTGGAGCTGGCGCGCAAAACGCCGCCGAACTTGGCGCTGCTTGATGTGAACTTGCCCGATATGACGGGCTATGATATTGGCAAAGCCCTGCGTTCCAATGCTCGCACCAAGCATATTCCCATCATCTTCTTGACTGCACGCGGTGAGAAACAAGATAAGTTTATTGGCTTGGGCGAAGTGCAGGCCAACGATTATATCGTCAAGCCATTCGATATCGAAGAAGTGCATATGCGCGTGCGCAATAACCTTACCATCGCACGTGAGAAGAGCCGAACCCATCCAGTCACAGGCCTGCCCACCGCTGATCTGATCAACGAAGAGCTGCGCCGCCTGCTCTCCGATGAGAATTGGTCGCTGGCCCTCGTGCACATCAATGGGTTTGAAACATTTACCCAGGTTTCTGGCTCTGTTGTCGGTGAAGATGTCCTGAAGTTCGCCGCACTGCTCATCAATGAGACGATCAATGAGCTTGGCGAGCCAGAAGATTTCGTTGGTCAGCTGGTCACTGGCCCAGATTTCTTGATCACAGCGATGCCCGAGCGTATCCGACCAATTGTCGAGCGGATTGCCGAGCGCTTTGATCAAGAGATTGGTCTGCACTATGGCTACTCTGACCGCAAACGTGGCTATATCGTGGTCAAAAATCCCGATGGCTCTGAGCGCCAAGAGCCGCTGATGACCGTCTCAATCGGGGTGCTCAATAGCAGCGATGGCCCGTTCTACGATATTCGCGAGCTGAGTGAAACCGTTGAGAGTGTTCGCCCACCAATCAATATGCAGGATGGAGCCGCGAAGAGCGTGGTCAAATTTGGACGTTAATCATCATAGGTTTGCGCCTGCCTGAGCGCGCCGGGATATGCCATACCACCATGAACATTACACCTTCTTCTAGTTGGAACTTAATGGCTGCGCTGGCCCAGGTTGCTCAAGAGCCAATTCACAGTGTTAGTGAGCTGGCTCAACGAGTTGCTGATATTCTCAAAACATCCACCGTCTGTGCTCAAGGTGTGGTGTTGCGTCTTGATGGCACTCGGGCTGTCTTGGCAGCGTGGGGCATCAGCCAGCGTGATGCTGCTCAAATGATCGCAGCGCAAGGCGCTGTCCAGCTACCCGCTGGCTGGCGCTCGGCCGAACTCGGCACCGCTGAGGTGACGGGCTTGCTGGCCTTAAAAGTCGATCTAGATCAGGATGATGATCAAGGTGCCGATGATCTGGTTATGGCACTAGGCGCTCAGGTGTCGTTGCTGTGGCAAACAACGCTCAGTCGCGTGGTTCAAGCAGCGCTCGATCACGTTGATAGTGTGCTGGCGACGATCAATGCGGTTCAGTCGATTGCTGAGCTGCAAAAGGTTGTGCACGCCTCTACTGAAAATTCATGGCAGCTAACGGTTGTGGTGTACGATCAGCAGCACGCTCATGTCTGGGATGCTGCTGAGACGCAGATTTCGGCAACCCTAAGCATCTTAAAGAAAGCCACACCTACGCCGACGTTCTTGCCCAAACGGCGACCAGCATGGGTTCCGAAGCAGCCTGGTGTCATCATGCAGATGGGGCCAGAGCAGCAGCCGCTTGGCGTGGTCGTTGTGACCAGCGAGTATGCCGATCTGCCTGCACTGCGCACAAGCTGTGTGCTCCTGGCACGAACTGTTGCTGCCACCTTTGAGCGCCTGTATGTCGCTACCGCAATTGTGCGCCGTGAGAAGGCCCTCGATGCGTTTACCCACTCGCTGCAAGGCTTGGCTCAGCAGCTTGATGTCGATGCCTTCTTGCAGATGGTGCTGGTTAAGGCAACTGAGCTGCTAGAAGCCGCCGGTGGCGGTATCTATACGTTCGGCACCAATCCCAATATTCTCGAAGTCAAGTACATCCATCAGTTTCCTGCAAAATATCTTGGCGCACGCTTGAAGGTGGGCTTGGGCGTTGTCGGCAAAGTGGCAAAGACAGCTACGTCGAGCCTAGTTAACCACTATGCTGAGTCTCAAGAGCATATAGCCTTGCCCAAGGATGTGCCTGTTACAGCGCTGGCCGCCGTGCCACTCCGTGATGGCGATGCGCTGAGCGGTGTGCTGGCTGTGGCCCACGTTGATGCTACGAAAGCCTTTACCACCGCCGACCTTGAGCTGCTTGAGTCGTTTGCGGCGCAGGCTTCGTTGGCCCTACGCACTGCTAATCTGTTTGCTGCACAGCGCCGCCAGTCGCGCGAGCTGTTTGTGCTCTATGAGAATAGCCGCTCTGTCGGCTCTTCGCTCGATCAGCACCACATTCTGGATCGGCTGACGGAAAATGTCTTGCTGGCCTTGAATGTCGAGAAGGTAACCGCATGGCTCTACAATGAGGCTGGTCGCTCCTTCGAGCTTGCTGCGCTGGCCATCGATGACGATTTCAACGCTGAGCTTGCCGATGAGGAGATCGGCTCTCAGCGCTCGTCTGCGGCGCAAACATTGCTGGCGCATGTTGCTGAAACACAGCAGCCGCTGGCTATCGCGAATGTCGCAACTGATAAGCGCGTGGCTGCCGATCAGGCATGGTTTGAGCAGCACGGCCTGCGTAGCGCGCTGGGTGTGCCACTGATTGTGCACGATACACTCGTTGGTGTGCTTGTCTGCGCTGTGTATACCCACGCTCAGTCGTGGTCGCCAAGCGATATTACACTGTCACAGACGCTTGCTGGCCAAGCAGCGATCGCCATTGGCAATGCACGCTTGCTCAACGATGAGCGTCGGCGCGGCGTTGAGCTGTCGTTGCTGCAGGAGCTGAGCAGCCGCCTCAATGCAGGCCTCAATCTTTCTGCCGTACTTGAAGCAGTTGGCGAAGGTGTGCAAAAGCTGCTCACGGATATCCAGTTAGAAATTTGTCTCTACGATCCAGAGACCGAAACCTTGCGCTCTGGCTATGCTAGCGCCGTTGTGCGCGATAACTTTGCCAGCGAGTCGGGCATCTACCGGCTCGATGAGGGCTTCTCTGGCTGGCTCGCTCGCCATCGCACGCCGCTGCGGATCGGCAATACTGTTGAGCAGCGGACAGTGCGACCAATGCGTGAGCCAGATGACTCGCAGGTTTACTCGTATTTGGGCGTCCCTATGCTCGTCGGCGATGAGCTTATCGGCACCCTAGAGCTTGGCTCGCCACAGCTGCACCACTTTGATGAGGAAGATGAGCGCCTGGTCACGATTATTGCCTCGCAGGCTGCACAGGCGATTCGCAATGTCCGGCGCTATGAGGCGACCGACGAGGTGCTCCGCGAGCGTGTACGCGAGCTGACTGCGCTTCAGCGTATTAGCCGCGAGCTAACATCTACGCTGCGCTTGGAGCAGCTGTTGCCAGCAATGCTCACCGAGATTGTGCAGGCGACAAACTGCGATCAGGGCTTGGTCGCCCTCGCTACCGACGATACGTCGAATACCTTTGAAGTGGTGTCGGCGCTCGGCTTTAGCGCTGACTTTGATATTGATCATAAGGTGGCGCAGGTGCTGCAGCACGGCGTTCTCGCTGACCATCTCCAGCGCGCCGATGCAATAATTATTGACGACTCGACCACACTTGATCCACCTCTTGTCTGGCCTAACGTGCGCTCGTTGCTGATGGCCCCAATTTTGTATGAGAATCGTGTCGCTGGGGCCATCATTGCCACTGACTCGGTTGAGCGTACCTTTAACCACACCGCCCTCGACTTTGTGCGCTCTGTCTCCGATCAGGCAGCGCTTGCAATTGGTAACTCACAGCACTTTGCCGAGCAGGTCCGCCAGCGTGAGCTGCTCCAGCAGCGGGCGAGCTTGCTGAATGAAGTGCTCGAAATTGGCAATGCACTCAGGGCCGATATGGAGCTGAGCGTCCTGCTCGAGCAGATTGCGTTTAGCGTCTCAGAGGCGGCCGGGTATCGGATCGTCCTATTTCATCTGCTGGACCCTGAGCATCCCAAGCAGCTCAAGCTGGTTACAGGTGCCGGCTTGGCCCTTACAGAGCTTGATGCACGGCGCGAGGCCGAGATTCAGCTTGATCGCTACGATCCTTACTTCGATCCGCAGTATCGGATTGGGCGTGTCTACTTTGTGCCCGCGCCAAACAGCAATCCAGATGCGACGGCTTGGGAGACCACCGACCAGCTGCTCGTGCCCCTGTACAACACGTCTCGTGAGCTGATCGGTATCATGACTGTCGACGATCCGTTCAATCACGAGCGACCGAATCGACGGATTGTTGAGACGCTAGAGATTTTTGCTAATCAGGCGGCGATCGCGGTTGAAAATGCATCGCTGTTCGAGGTCCGTACCCGCCAGATCGCTGAGCTGGCCGCGATCAACCGCATTAGCCGTGCTGCAACATCGAGCTTGGACTTCAATGCGCTGGCCCACGAAGTCTACGAGGTGCTCCGTGAGACGTTGCCGCTGGAGGCGTACTATCTTGGCGTGTTCAATGATAACGTTGATGAGGTGCTTAGCTCCTACGGCGTTGAGCATGAGCACATTACGGTCAATGTGAACAAGGGTCCTCTGAACCCAGCTAGCCTAACCGGATGGATGGCTGCGCACCGTGAGCCGCTGCTCTTCTCCGATCTGCCCAAAGAGGTTCAGCTGTATACGGGTATGCAGTGGCAACAGATGGGCGAGTTGATCTCGCGCTCGTGGATTGGCATGCCGCTGATTACGGGTGAGGGCGTTATTCAAGGTGTGCTGTCCATCCAGCACTCCGACGTCAATCGCTATAGCGCACGTGATGTCGACCTGCTGCAAACGGTGGCTAACCAGCTCGCTGTAGCAATCGAAAACTCGCGCTTATTTGGCAATGCCCAGCGGCGGCTTCAGGAGCTGGCGCTGGTCAATCGTATTGGCAGTGTAACAAGCTCCACACTCGACTTTGAAGAGATCCTGCGCGAAGTATATCGAGCGCTCTGCGATATCTTGCCGATCGACGTGTTCTACAGCTTCATCTATGATCCGCAACGCGAGGAGATAGATCTGCGGGTCAATGTTGATGAAGGGCGCTTCTTCATCGAACACCAGCGCGAGAAACTGCTGTCACGCTCGCCGTCTGAGTGGATTATTAACCACAAAGAGCCGCTGCTGTTCACCGATATGCCGGTGCAGATGAAGGGGCGCTTTAAGGTTAAGCGCTTTGGCAACTTAGCCCGCCGTGTGCGCTCATGGGTTGGCGTGCCACTGCGCATCAACGCCGAAGAGAGCGTGGGCCTGCTTTCGATCCAGCACTATCAGCCCAATATGTACTCGGAGCGGGAGCAAGCGCTGCTGCAAACCATCGCGAATCAGGTTTCGCTGGCTGTGCAAAATGCGCGCTTGTTTGCCGAGCGCGAGCGCCAAATTCGTGAACTTGATGCGATTGGCAAAATTGGCCAGCTGATGAGCGCCTCGTTTGTGCTCGACGATATGCTGCTGCAAACGGCGAAGTACCTGCAAGAAGTAACCAGCGCGCCAATCTTCTTCACGCTGGTCTACGACCCTGAGCACAATATGATCACCCGCAGCTTTGCAATCCAAGAGGGTGTCTTGGCTAGCGCAGCATCACAGGGTGGTCCGCCGCGGCCAGGCAGCCTGAGCGAGTGGGTGCTCAAACATCGCGAGCCGCTGATTTTGGTCGATATCAACGATGCCGAGTCGATGACGCAGCTCAACTTGGTGCCGGTGAGCAATCCAGTCGAAGGGAAGATTCGTGGCCCGCGCTCGTGGATTGGCGTGCCAATCTTCGCCCGTGACGGTGCCCCAATCGGCCTGCTTTCGCTGCAAGACTACAATGTGGGCACCTTCGACGAGCGCACGGTGAGCTTCCTTACCAATGTAAGCTCACACGTTAGCCTAGGTCTGCAGAAGGTCGAGCTGTTCCAGCAGCGCGATCGCCAAATCCGCGAGCTAGAAACAATGCGGCGCATTGGGCAGGTTACAAGCTCGACGCTAGATATGGATGAGATGATGCACAACGTGTATCACGTGCTCACCGAGTCGCTGCCGGTTGAGAGCTTCGTCATCAATATCTATGACTCGCAGATTGATATGCTCGTCTACAGCTTGCTGATCGACCGTGATCAGCAGATCCAGGTGCCACCTGTGCGCGCTGTACGCCCACGCTCGCTGACCGACTGGATCTTGCGGCATCGCCAGCCGCTGCTTTTCCGCAACTTGGCCGAAGAACTCAGCACCTATCCTGATATTGAGCCGCTTCAGCATGGCCAAGGCCCCACCGCGCTCTCATGGATGGGCGTGCCCCTGATGGCCAAGAGCGAGCATCCGATTGGCGTGCTGGCGCTGCAGCACTACGACGCCGAGCGCTTCTCCGTGCAAGATCTCGATTTCCTGAGCAATATTGCCTACCAGGTGACGCTGGGCGTGCAGAATGTGCGGCTCTATGAGCAGACAGAGCAAAGTCTCCAACAGCTTGGAGCCGAAGCCGAGCGCCTAGCGCTGATCAACCATGTCTCGAACTTAACGGCGTCAACGCTTGATCCACAGGTGCTGTATAGCCTCGCTGTGGAGGAGATGGCGCACGTCTCTGGCGCGGATCAGGCGCGCCTCGTGATCTTTGACTACGAGCAGAATCTGGGCATCGCACGGGCAGAGTATCCACCGTCAGATGTGGAGATCACCGTGCCGGTCGAGGGCAATGCGACTTTGCCCTGGATGCAGCAGCATCGGCGTCCGCTGATCATCAATGATGTGGAGACCAACCCGCTGGCTGAAGGCTTCCGCGAAATCCTCGGCGCAATGGGCATTCATCGCCTGATGCTGGTGCCGCTGATTGTCAAAGGTGAGCTGATCGGCTCTGTCGGCCTCGATAGCCATAACGAAAGCAAGATGTTCACGCCACGCGATGCCGAGACGTGCCAGACGATTGCCAACCAGGTCTCGCAAGCGCTCGAAAATGCGCGCTTGTTTGCCGAGACCGAGCGCCAGGCCTCCGTGCTGAGCCGTAAAGTTGGCGAGCTTTCGGTGCTGCTGGAGGCTGGCCAGGCGCTTAGCTCTATTCGTGAGCCGGATCAAGTGCTGCATGCGCTGGTGCGCCTTGTGGCCCGCCAGCTCCAGGCTGATACAGTCGTGCTGTCGACGTTCAACAGCGAGCAAATCTTGGTGCCGGCAGCCTCGCTGGGGCTACCAAATGAGTTTGTTAAGAGCATGCGCGTTGCTGCGGGCCAGGGCCTGATTGGGTCAGTGGCCCAGACGGTGGCACCGCTCACGGTGGCTGATGTGCAAAACATGCCACCTAACTCGCAGTACCCCGATTTCAATCGTGATCATCACCTGGTATCGTTCCTCGGTGTTCCGGTGCTCTATCGCGAAGAAGTGATGGGTGTGCTGAGCGTCATGACCAACTCGCTGCGCGAGTTTTCCGACGATGACATCGCGCTGCTAAGTGCGCTGGCCGACCAAGCGGCGATTGCGCTGGAAAACGCCCGGCTCTTCACGGAGCGCGAGCGGCAGATTACGATGCTCCAGGCGCTCAATGATGTAACGCAGTCGATCACCTCAACGCTCAATACAGACCAGCTGCTCCGTGAACTCCATGCACAGTTAGGCAAGGTGGTTGATAACCGCTACTCGTTTATCGCCCTCTACGATGATACGACAAATATGCTGACGTTCCCGGTGCTGATCGACAACTCGCAGCCGCGCGAGCAGGCGGAATTGCCCCTGTCCTCGGGGGTGCTCAGCCAAGTCGTGCTTGAGCGCCGCACGATTGTGCTCAATACGGCCGAGGAGACCGCCGAGTCGTCGCGGCTGGTGCTTGGCTCGGATGTGCAGATGGCGTCGTGGATCGGTGTGCCGATCATCTCAGGCGATCATGTGCTGGGTGTGATCAATATTCAAAACGAGCGGCCCCGTAGCTTTACGCCAGAGATCGTGCAGTTTTTGCAGAGCGTCGGCAGCCAGGCCGCGATTGCGCTGGAGAACGCACGTCTGTTTGCTGAGCGCGAGCGCCAGATCGCCGAGGCCGAGATCTTGGCTGCGATTGGGCAGTCGATCACGTCAACGCTCTCACCTGAGGCGCTGACCAACTCGGTGCTAGAGGGTATTCGGCCAGTGCTTGATGTGCAGAATGCCTACATCGTGCTCTACGATGCCCCATCTGGTATGGTCACGACCACCTTTGGCTACAGTGGCGGCAAACCGTTCCACGTGCCGCCGCATCTGCTCAACAACGATTTCCTTAAGACATTGATGTTTGAGCAGCAGCCGGTGATCCTCAACACCAGCGCAGCGATTGATGAGTTCAATATCTCGCCGCGCCTAACCAACGTGCCGACAGAGCTAGCGTTCATCGAGCCACATTCGGTGCTGGCGGTGCCGATCACGATGGGTTCGCAGACAACGGGCATGCATCTCAATCAGCCACTCGGTGTGCTGACGATCTTGAGCGAGCAGCCCTACGCCTACACCGACGCTCATCTACGCTTCTTGAACGCGGTGGCGAATCAGTCGTCCAATGCGGTTCAAAAAGCCATTCTGTTTAGCGAGCGTGAGCGACGTATCCGCGAGCTTGATACGCTCAACCGGATTAGTCAGTCGATCACCTCGACCATCAATCTGGACGAGATTCTGGCCCGCCTCCACGATGGACTGTCTGAGATCGTTGATACGAGTACATCGTTTATTGGCCTGTATGATGATCGCACCAATGTCATGCACTACGAGCAGGCCTATGACCAAGGCGTGCAGATTCACTTCCCGTCAGCACCGCTTGGTGTAAATGTTAACTCGTGGGTTATTCAAAATCGGCAGCCACTGCTGCTGAACACATTTGACGAGGCCAACGAGTACCGCGATGAGGTTGCCCGTGCTCGAGTGATCCAGGCTCGGATTGGGGCCGAGGGCGTTGAGCAGTCGTATCTGGTGGTGCCAATTATCGTCGGCAACACCGTGCTCGGCGTGATCAACCTCCAGAGCTACGAGCAGTACGCCTTCTCCGAGTACGACATGGGCTTTGTGTCGACAATGGCGGCACAGGCTGCGGCATCGATCGCCAATGCGCGCCTATTTGAGGCCCGCGAGCGCTCGATCCAGCAGCTGCGCACGCTGAGCACCATCGGTCAGGCGATGGGCTCGACAGTGCGCTTCGAGGATCTCCTTCAGGTGATCTACGAGCAGACGAGCCTGCTTGTGGATACACGCAACTTCTACTTAGCGATGTATGATGAGCGGCGTGATGAAGTCACCTTTCCGCTGTTCTTCGAGCATGGCGAGCCGCTGGAGATTGAGCCGCAGCGGGGTCTCAATGGTCTCACCGAGTATGTGATCAAGGCGCGCCAGCCGCTGGTGCTACAGGGCGATATCAAGCGCCAGCTCGAAAGCCTCAATGTGCAGATCATCGGTGAGATGTCGCGCTCGTGGGTTGGTATTCCCCTGATCGCCGCCGATAAAGTTATCGGTGTGATGAGCATCCAAGACTACGAGCATGATGCGGCATACAACGACGACGATATTCAGCTGCTATCAACGGTGGCCAACCAAGCGGCACAGGCGCTTGAAAACGCGCGTCTGTTCTCTGAGTCGCGCGAGAGCGTGCGCGAGCTATCGACCTTGTCGGATACAAGTGTGTCGCTGGCGAGTACGCTCGATGTTGATGAGCTGCTGGCGATCAGCGCGTCGAGCGCAATTGAGATGGCGCGCGCTGACTTCGGCGGCGTGATTGTGATCGATGTTGACACCGATATGGTCACGCACTCGCTGATCCTTGATAACTCGTGGAACGAGCTGCCGATGACACTATCGGCAACCAGCATCACCAGCTTCAAGATGCTCCGGCCACTACGCGAAGGCCAAGTTGTGACGCTGTATGATGCGGCAGTTGACGAGAAGCTGGCTCCACTGATACAGCCGCTTGGCATCCGTGGTGTGGTGTTCCTGCCAATGATGCGCGAGGGGCTGCGCGGTGTGGTCTTTGTGGCGATGCGCTCGCCGTATACGTTTGAGGATCGCTCGATTGCCAGCTTGCTGATTTTGACGACGCAGATCGGCCAGGCACTCAACAATGCGCAGCTATTTGATCAAATTCGGCGCTTCAACTTAGAGCTGGAAGAGATCGTGGCTCAGCGCACGCAAGCGCTGGCCGATGCCAACGCTCAGCTCACTGGTGAGAAAGAGCGTGTTGAGGCACTCTACAACATTGCCACCGAGCTTGGCACCACGCTTGACCGCAGCGAGTTGCTTGTGCGCACGCTCGATCTATCGGCGAAGGCGCTGAACGTGGACCGTGGTACCGTGCTGATGCTTGATCGCGAGACGCGCAAGCTCACCTGCCAGGCGGTGCTGAACGAAGAGTTGGGCCTACGCTCGCTGGACACTCCAGTGGAGTTTGAAGAAAACGGTGGGCTGGCCTACTGGGTGCTCAACAACAGTGAAGGCGTGGTGATCGAAGACGTCACCAACGACAGCCGCTGGATGGACTTCAACGATGGTCGTAACAACGCGGTGCGCTCGGTCATCGCTGTGCCGCTGTTCTCCAGTGATCAGCCGCAGGGTGTGCTGATGCTGTACAATGCTAATCCCAGCTTCTTCAGCATCGATCACCTGCGCTTCCTTTCGACAATTGCCGGCGAAGTATCATCGGCGCTGCACAATGCCGACCTCTACAACTTGGTGTATGACTCAGCCGACCGTCTTTCCGATGCAATGTGGCAGCAACGCGAAGAAGCAAGTAAGACAACAGCTATTCTGCAGAGTATCTCGGAAGGCGTTATCGTGCTTGATCACGATACCGAGCGAATCATCTTGTACAATCCAGCGGCAGAGGAAGTGCTGCGCATCCCGCGCCCAGCGGTGATCGACCAAAACTTGCAGGCGTTTGCCCAGCCACGCGACGAAGAAGAGCTGCACGAAGAAGGCCGCGCCCTGCTGCTGTACACCGGTCTGCACGAGGGCATTCAATATGTGCAGCAGAACGACGCCGTACAGTCGTCGCTGATCGAGCTGCCAGGCCAGATCATCGCAGCAAACTTTGCGCCAGTTACAGGCGAGGGCGGGCTACGCTTTGGCGTTGTGGTGGTGCTCCGTGATATCACGCGCGAGGTTGAGGCCGATCGGGCCAAGCGCGACTTTATTGCCACCGTCTCGCACGAGCTACGCACGCCGCTCACGCCAATCCGCGGCTTTGTAGACCTTATGCTGCTCGGTGCCGTGGGCGATCTGAGCGACCCACAGCGGGAGACGCTGAACACCATCAAGTCGAATACGCTGCGCATGGTGAGCCTCGTTGAAGACCTGCTGGAGATTGGCCGCCTCGAAGCTGGCAAGATTAAGCTCAACACATCGGCGGCGAATGTTAACCAGATGGTGCGCGACGTTGTGGGTATGTGGACCAATGAGCTGAACACGAAGAATATGACGCTTACGCTTGAGCTTGACGACACGCTGCCTTTAATCGAGTATGATAGTAAGCGTATCGGACAGGTGATGACGAACCTTGTATCGAATGCGATCAAGTACACCTACGCTGGTGGGGTCGTGCGCATCCGCACCTTCCGCAACGAGGACAACTTGATCCAGGTTGATGTGCAGGATACCGGTGTGGGTCTAACGCCTGATCAGCAGAAGAATCTGTTCAAACGCTTCTACCGCGCCGACAGTCCGCTGCGCGATGAAGTGGGCGGTACCGGCCTAGGTTTGTCGATCGCCAAATCGTTTGTCGAACTGCATCATGGCGATATGTGGGTGCAGAGCGTTTATGGTGAAGGCAGCACGTTCAGCTTCTCGTTGCCCGAAAAGCAGCCGCTCCCCGATCTGGGGCCTGAGGACGACGGACAGGAGTTGGCATCAGTGCAAACCTTCGAGGAGACAGCATCCTGATGACAGCAACCATTCTGGTGGCCGATGACGAACCAGATGTCTTGTTTATGACCAGTTTCAGCTTGCGCAGCCTTGGCGGCTATACAGTTTTGGAAGCCCATGATGGTCAGGAAGCTTTGGAACTGGCGACGAAAGAGCAACCTGATCTGATTGTGATGGATGTTAAGATGCCGCGAATGACCGGCTTCGAGGCGTGTCGACGAATTCGCGCCGAGCCAAACCTCAAGCATATTCCGGTGATTCTGCTAACTGCCAAAGGCCAGAAATCGGAGATTGATGAGGGCTGGGAAGCTGGGGCTACTGAGTATATGTTGAAACCGTATGCACCGGCAACATTGATTGGTCGTGTGCGTGAACTGTTAGGTTCGACGCGATGAGCGCCATTTTCATTGAACAACGGGTTGTCCACTACGAGGTTTTCGGGCGTGGTCAGCCAGTCATTTTTCTGCACAGTTGGCTAGGCTCTTGGCGCTACTGGGTGCCCTCGATGGAGATGATCTCAGATCGCTTTCGCGCCTATGCAATGGACTTCTGGGGCTTCGGCGACTCTGATCGCTCTGGCGAGAGCTTCAATGTGCAGGCCTACGTCGATCAGTTGCTGGCATTTATGCACGAGCTAGGTATGGTCAAGGCCAACCTGGTTGGCCACGGCCTGGGCGGCATTGTGGCAGTGCGGGCGGCGGCTCAAGCACCGAAGAACTTTTTGAAGCTTGTGGTCACCGGCATGCCGGTGGAGGGCGAGGCGCTCTCGATCCACACCAAGAGCGGGGCGCTCTCGCGCTTGATGGGGCGCAATAACATCAACGACACGATGGGCAAGCTGCTCAAGCAGGTGCAGTCGCGCATCGCCGATGAGGAGATCCGTCAAGAGCTGCTGGAGGACACCAGCTCAACACTCCAGACGGTGATGGAGCACGTCTTTGAGTCGATGCTTGAGGTTGATCTGCGTGATGATCTGCGCACCCTGGCGATTCCAACGCTGGGCGTCTACTCCGGCAACGATGCGGTCGTGCCGCCAACCCAAGCCGAAACCTTTGAAGAAAATGCAACCGAGCACCAAGTGCTGACGATGGAGAACTACAACCACTTTCCATTTTTGGAAGAGGGCAATGTGTTCAATCGGCTGCTGCTTGACTTCCTCACCAGCCCTGGCGCAACCGCCGTGCAAATCAAAGAAGAGTGGCGGCGGCGCGTTAAGCAGACCGAGTACCTCTAAGCTGATGTGTGTGAGCTGCTGGCCCTCCGCGTGGAGGGCTTTCTGTGTTTGGAGGCTCTGTGTGCTCGTGCTATACTGGTAGAACAATCACTTAAGTAGAGGAATACGTGTGGCTGTGTCTGAATCTACGCTGTTGAATGCTGCCAGTGCCAGTGTCAGCGCGACCATCGAACGCCTTCGTGCGGAGGCAGAGCAACTGCGGCAGCAGTATACGAGCGCGGCAAGCCAAGCGCGCCAGCTCCAGCGCTCGCTCGATGAGCTATCGGTGCAGCGCGCGTTTGCCGAGCAGCTGAATGCGCCAAATCTGGCGCGGATTCAGCAACAAGAGGCGCATGTGATCAAGCAGCTGCAGGCGGTTGAAGCTTTAGCCACCAACGGCGGAGCAGCGCTGAAGCGCCTTGATCAGTTTATTCGGCAGCTTGAGATGAGCAGCACGATTTTAACTGGCGCTACCCACAGCGTTGACAGCGATGATCCGTGGATGTTAGCGCTGCGCGGGCAGATCATCCACGGCCGCGAGGAGGAGCGGGTGCGTCTCGCCCGTGAGGTTCACGATGGGCCGGCACAGGTGCTGGCCAATGTGCTGATGGGGCTTGAACATGCGATCAATCTGGAGCGTAGCACCAGCGAGCAGCTGCGCGACTTTCTGCCTGAGCTGCGCGATGCCGCCCGCACCGGACTGCGCGAGATTCGCACCTTTATTGCTGATCTGCGGCCTGGCGCACTTGATCAGGGCTTGGCAATGGCCCTGACGGAATATATCCGCTCCTATGAGCGCACTACCGGCGTGCAGGTGACGCTCGATATGCATAGCTGGTCGGACAAACTGGCCAAAGAGGCCGAGATTGTGGTGTATCGTGTGGTGCAAGAGGCGCTACAGAATGTCAATAAGTATGCGCGTCAGGCGCAGGTCACCATTCGCAGCACCTATCTTAATAGCTGGCTCACGCTGGTGATACGCGATAACGGACCTGGGTTTGATCCGCGTGAGGTGGCACGGCGCACAGGGAAGGAGAGCTGGGGGCTAACAAGTATGCGTGAACGGGTGGCGTTGGTAGGAGGCCAGTTTGCAATTGCATCGCGCCCTGGCTTAGGCACCGAAGTGACGATTAAAGTGCCGACTTAGCCCGCAGCTTCCCCGTGTGATCTGCTAGAAGGAGACAGTGTGGATACGATCAAGGTGTTGATTATTGATGATCATCCTTTATTTCGGCAGGGCATTTGCTGGAGTCTCAGCGCCGAGGCTGATATCGAGGTGGTGGGACAGGCCGAAAACGGCACAGAGGCGATTAAGCTCACCGAGACGCTTAGCCCCAATGTGGTGCTGCTGGATATTAATCTGCCAGGATTAAATGGGCTTGAGGTTGCGCGTGTGCTGAAGCGCCGCTCGCCGCGTATGGGCATCATTGTGCTGAGTATTCACGATGACGATGAGCAGCTGTTCAACGCGATCAAGGTGGGTGCTGCGGCCTATGCCTCAAAGGAGATCGACCCGCATGGATTGGTGCAGATGATCCGTGATGTTGCATCAGGGCGCTATCTGATCAACGATAATGTGCTCTCAAAGCCGCATGTGGCCTCGCGGGTGCTGAACCAGTTCCGCGAGCTGGCCAACGCGACCATGAGCGATGACTCGGTGATGTTTGCCCCGCTCACCAGCCGCGAGATCGAGATTCTGGACTGTATTGCACGCGGTCTGTCGAATAAAGAGATCGCGAATCAGCTCTCGATCAGCGGCCAGACGGTAAAAAACCACATCACGTCGATTTTGAGCAAGCTTCAGGTCAACGACCGCACCATGGCGGTGATTCACGCGATCCAGCAGGGCTGGATTAAGCTCGGCTATGATGAAAATCGCGGCCGCGCATCTTCTTAGTGTTTGGGCTACTAGACCGATTTCCCCGCTTCGGCGGGGTTTTTTTCTGCGAGGAGATTATGCCGGTACCTTTTAATGATCTACAGCGCCACTATACGTCGATGGAGTCTGAGTTAAACGCAGCCGTGCAGCGCGTCTTGATCGGCGGCTGGTATGTGCTTGGCCCAGAAGTAGCGGCCTTTGAGCAGGCCTGGGCCGAGTGGTGCGGTGCACAGCAGTGTGTGTCCTTGGCCAACGGCACCGATGCGCTGGTGCTGAGCTTGCGCGCCCTCGGCGTAGGGCCAGGCGACGAGGTTGTGACGGTGGCGAATGCCGGCGGCTATACGAGCTGCGCCACGCGTCTGCTTGGCGCGACACCGCGCTATGCTGATGTTGACGCCGCGACGCTGACGCTTGATCCACAGCAACTGGCAGCGCAGATCACGCCGCGCACCAAGGCGATTGTTGTGGTGCACTTGTACGGTCGTGTGGCGGCAATTGAGCAGATTGCAGCGCTGGCTGCCGAGCACAATGTGCCGCTGGTTGAAGACTGCGCGCAGGCACACGGTGCGCGCTGGAATGGCCAGCATGTGGGCACGTTTGGGGCCATTGGCTGCTTTTCATTCTATCCGACGAAAAACTTAGGCGCGCTCGGCGACGGCGGCGCGGTGATCACCAATAGCGCCGAGCTGGCCGAGCGCGTGCGGCAGCTGCGCACCTACGGCTGGAGCCACAAGTATGCGATTACGCTCAGCGGCGGCAGCAACAGCCGCCTTGATGCGCTGCAGGCAGCGATCTTACAGGTGAAGCTGGCGCACTTGCAGCGCCAGAATGAGCGCCGCCAGATGATCGCGGAGCGCTATGCGGCGGGCCTCGGTGATCTGCCGCTGCAGCTGCCAGCGCCAGCACCAGCAGGAGCGCATGTGCATCACCTGTATGTGGTGCGCGTGGCGGTCGAGCGCCGCGATGCACTGCAAGCAGTGCTGCGCGAGCAGGGCGTCGGCACAGATGTGCACTATCCTATCCCTGATCACCGCCAGCCGGCGTGGGCCGCTGACTATCGTGATGTGCAGTTGCCGGTGACCGAGGCGGCAGCGCAGCAGGTGCTTTCGCTGCCGTGCTACCCCGAGCTGCACGATGCCGAGATTGACAGCGTGATCGCCGCAGTGCGCCGCTGCTACACTATCTAGCTGTTGGTGCCGAGGCGGCGAAAGCGGGCCTCGCTGATCGCGTACAGTCCATATGCAACCACACCGAGCGCAACGGCAAGCAGTAACCAGGGGCCATAGGGCTGCTGGGCAAGCTGCTGTAGCGCGCCGCCAAGGCCCTTGGCCTTATCGGGGTTGTGCTGCACGGCGGCCATGATCAAGAAGTAGGCGATGATGCCGAACACAATGCCGCGTGCGGCTAGTCCGATCCGCCCAAGCCAGATGACGGCTGTGCGCATTTTTTCGTCAAGATTGGCCAGATTGAACTTTTTGGTGAACTTGGTCGAGTAGGATTTGTAGAACTCGAACAGGGCGGCGGCGGCAAAGGCCAGCCCAACAACGATAACGAGGAACTGACCAAAGGGCCAGCTGAGCAGCTTGGCCGTCCAGTCCTGCGTGCTGTTGCCGCCGCTCTCGCTGCTGCTGCCGATAATCATTTGGATGGCGGTCCATGCGAGCGTACCGTAGGAGATCGCGATCACCGCGTACCAGATGCGCTTGCCGATGCCCTTGGCGTCCGTATCAAGGTCATCGAGGTTGAGGATGGCACGGGCGAGATTCCACAGCGAGTAGCTGATCAGGCCGACGGCGATAATCCCCAACAGCACTTGGCCAAACGGCTGCTGAATGATTTTGACTAGCGCGCCCTCACGGTCGGTGGTGGCACCGCCACGGCCAACGGCCGCCTGTGCGGCCAAAATACCGATGATCAAGTAGACGATACCTTTGGCGAGATAGCCGAAGCGAGCGAAGCGCTGCGCCCACTCGTTATTGGCCCAGTGCTGCCCGTGCTGCTGGGCCGTCTGCATATTCGTTGACATAGTGTTGCTCCTTGATGCTTTGTCCTTTGCCCTAGAAAACAGGCAAGTTGCATACCGGGAGCACACGCCGCCTTGTTAACAGAAGAACGCCGCCCATATTGTTGGGCGGCGTTGCTATAAAATTGCCAGCGCCTGTGGTGACTAGTTGAGGCTGTAGGCGCGGCGGCCACTATCCCACTGCATGGCGTAGAGATTGAAGTAGCGACCGCGGCGGGCGAGCAGCTCCTGGTGCGTGCCCATCTCAACGATCTGGCCATGGTCGAGCACCACGATCTTGCTGGCGCTGGTGATGGTGCTCAGCCGGTGAGCGATCACGAAGGAGGTGCGTCCGCGCATCAGCGTATCGAGGGCCTGTTGAATCTGGCGCTCGGTGGTGGTGTCAACGCTGCTGGTGGCCTCATCGAGGATGAGCAGGCGCGGGTCGGCTAGCAGCGCACGGGCGAATGAGATCATCTGGCGCTGGCCAACGCTCAGGTTGACGCCATTTTCGCCGACCTCGGTCTGGTAGCCCTGGGGCAGCCGAGCGATGAACTCGTGGGCACCAACGGCTTGGGCGGCAGCTTCGACCTCGCCATCGCTGGCATCGAGGCGGCCATAGCGAATATTGTCAGCGATGGTGCCGCCAAAGAGGAATGTGTCCTGCAGCACAATGCCGAGCTGCTGGCGCAGGCTGGCCTGGGTGACACTGCGGATGTCGATGCCATCGAGCAGAATCGCGCCATCGGTCACGTCGAAGAAGCGGCCGAGCAGGCGAATAATCGTGCTTTTGCCGGCACCGGTCTCGCCAACGAGCGCGATCGTCTCGCCAGGCTGCGCCTCAAGCGTGACATTGCGCAGCACAGGCTCGTTGTCTTTGTAGCCGAAAGAGACATTGTCGAAGGTGACGCGGCCTTGCAGCGGGGGCAGCGCGGTGGCGTTGGGCGCATCGACGAGATCGGATTCGGTGTCGATCAAGGCGAAGATGCGCTCGCAGGCGGCCATGGTCGCCTGAAAGGTGTTGTAGCGCTGAGCTAGCTCCAAGATTGGATCAAAGAAGCGGTTGACATAGAGTAGGAAAGCCACAAGCACGCCAGAGGTGAGCGTATTGCCAAAGATCAACCAGCCGCCGACGGCGACAACAAGCGCAGTTGCCAGCGAGCCGATGAAATCTACCGCCGGGAAAAACAGCGCTGCCAGGCGTGCGGCGCGGGTGTTGGCATTGAAGTACGCGCGGTTGAGATCATCGAAGTGGTCGCTGTTGTGCTGCTCGCGGGTGAAGCTCTTGGTGACGCGGATGCCCGACAACGACTCGTTGAGATAGCCGTTGATCAGCGCGATACGCTCGCGGGTTGAGCGATACGCCTGGCGCACATGCACGCGCCAGATATTGGTGATGAAGACCATAATCGGCAGCACGGCGAAGGTTACCAGCGCCAGCTTCCAGTTGAGCACGAGCATGGCCACGGTGATGCCAAACAGGCTGAAGAGCGCCCGCGCCAGGCCGGTGATCGACCAGGTGACGAAATCTTGCAGCACGTCCACATCGGAGCCGAGGCGGCTCATCAGGCGGCCAACGCTATAGCGATTGTAGAAGTTGAGCGATAGCGTGTGCAGGTGATTGAAGAGTGCTGCGCGCACATCGGCCACAACGCGTGTGCCCACGAAGGCCAGGATGCGCACGCGTCCGCGGTTTGTGACCCACTCGCCGATGGCTGCGACGATGAAGACGGCAGTCCACAAGCGCAGCGTGCTGAGCGAGCCTGACTTGATGCCGAGGTCAATCGCTTGGCCCACAATCCAGGGGCCAGCGACGCTGAGCAGCGAGCTGATCGACATCAAGATGACCGCCAAGATCATCTGGCGTTTGTAGGGGCGGATGAAGCGCAGCAGGCGGCGCATTAGGCGCGGATCATAGGCTTTGCCAAGGACATTATCATTATCTTTGGGCAGCAAGTCCTCAATCTTCTGCTCAAGCTCGCTGTCCGTTTTGGGCTGCTGGCGCTGCCGTAAACGTGTGGTTGTCATCGCGTTCCTCCTAGGCTAGCGCTGCGGTGATGGTATCTTGATCTTTGAGCTGCAGTTCATAGATGGTGCGGTAGAGGCCGGGCTGCTCGACAAGCTCGGCGTGCGTGCCGCGCTGGACGATCTGGCCGTGATCGAGAACCAGGATGAGATCGGCGTTTTTGAGCGTGAGCAGGCGCTGGGCGATCACAAAGGTGGTGCGGCCCTGCATCAGCCGATTGAGCGCCTGCTGAATGAGGTGCTCGGTCTCGGTATCAACGCTGGAGGTTGAGTCATCGAGGATCAAAATACGCGGATCGCGCAGCAGTGCGCGGGCGATGGCGATGCGCTGCTTTTGGCCGCCGGAGAGCGTGACGCCGCGCTCGCCGACGCGGGTCTCATAGCCATCAGGGAAATTCATAATAAAGTCGTGGGCTTGGGCGGCGCGGGCGGCGGCGATGATCTCGTCTGTGCTTGCAGCAGGCCGACCGTAGGCAATATTTTCAGCGATGCTCGTGCTGAACAAGAACGAGTCCTGCTGGACAATGCCAATGTGCTGGCGCAGGCTCTTGATGGCCACATCGCGCACATCGTGGCCGTCGATCAGCACCTGGCCAGCGGCGACATCATAGAAGCGCGGGATGAGGTTGGTGATTGTGCTTTTGCCAGAGCCTGTCGGCCCCATCAGGGCGATCACCTGGCCGGGCTGGGCGCTGAAGGTGATATCGCGCAGCGTGCGCTGTCCGTCAGCATAGCCAAATGATACGTGCTCGAAGGCCACGTGGCCGGTGACGTGAGGCAGGCTGATCGCGTTGGGCGCATCCGCCAGGGCGTCATCGGTGTCGATAATCTCGAAGACGCGGCGCGAGCTAGCAACGGCGGTCGAGGCCAAGTTAACCAAGAAGCCGAGGCGCTGGGCTGGGCGGCTGAGTAGCAGCACATAGCTGATCATCGCAAACAGCGAGCCAACGGTGATCTGCTGATCGAGGGCGCGTGGCCCGCCAAACCAGAGCAGGATCATCACGCTGGTGGCGATAAGAAAGGTGAACAGCGGCCAGTTGTTGGCCCAGACGCGAATAACGCGAAAGCGGCGATTAAACCACTCGGTGTTATTCTCCGAGAACTTTGATTTTTCAAATGGCTCGCGGGCAAAGGCTTTCACCACCCGAATGCCGGTGAGACTCTCCTGCATCACGGTCGAGAGCTGGCCCATCTGCTCCTGAATTGCCTTGAACATTGGCTCGACCTTCAGGCCAAAGCGTATGGTAAAGAAGACCAAGAATGGCATTGGGATCAGCGCGAGCCAAGCCAGGCTGACGCTTTCAAACATCATGGCGATAATCACACCAACCATCAGCGCCAAGGTTGATGTTAGCTCCAGCAGGCCAACGCCTATAAAGCGCTCGGTCTCGCTGATGTCGCTGGTGGCGCGACTCATCAGATCGCCAGTTTGATTTTGATCGTGGAACGAGAACGGCACCTGCTGAAGCTTGTTGTAGAGCGCATTGCGCAGGTCGTAGCCGACGCGGTAGCTCATCCACTCGCCCCAATAGCGCTGGGCGAACTCAAACCCGCTGCGCATAACGGCGATGCCGAGGACGATCCCAGCGCTGATAAATAAAGCCCGGGCGCTGCCCTCGGCAATACCCTGATCGATTGCATTTTTGAGCACTTGGGGCACGATAATATTGAGACCCAGCGCGATCAATGTGGCTGCGTAGGCGAGCAGGACTTGGCGCGGATAGGGCCGCAGATGGCCCAGTAGTCGTCGATACTGCCTTAGTCGTTGCACATGGCCTCCTTTCGCGCAAACACGTCCATGCACTATATCACAAAATGAGCATAATTGTATCAACCTATTGACCGATGAATTAAGCCACAGGCACAGATCGGGCCGCGAGCGGCGCGAGATTAGGCAAAGCAGAACGGCACTGAACGGTGGATGGTTACTGAAGATCACGCTCGATCTGGTCGAGCAAGGCGTTCCAATACTGCATTCGTTGGGCATCGCCGCCGGCATCTGGATGGTGCAGCCGGGCCATTGCGCGACGGATGGCGCTCAGCTCTTCGGCCGACAGGCGTGGCAGACCGCTGGGGTGGGCGACGGTGCCAGCCTGCTCGTGCTGAAGTGAGATGCGCAGGCGCTCACACTCGTGGGTGAGCTGCAAATTTTCCTGCACGATTGAGAGCATATTCGCGACGGTTTTATCGTAGGCGTGTTTTGTTTCGCGAAACTGCTCCTCCATTTTCTTAAGGCGGCGGTGCAGATCGCGCGCGCTGGCCTCGGCGGCGTCTAGCTCGCGCTCCAAGCGCCGCCGATCGTAGTCGGCATAGCGCTCGGCAGGATCGACAATTTTATTTTGCGGCATCACAACCTCCCCGGTGGCCTTGGCGCAAGGCCGAGTATTGTGCTGGATGGTCAGCAGAGCTAGCGGGATTCATGGCAGTGGGTGTATTGTAGGTTGGCTGCGTAGATCTGTCATGAGCCGAATTCCCGATTGAAACAGGCAAGCGCGCATGGTATCATGAATCCAGAAAACCCGCTGAGTAGATCAGCGGGTTTTCGTATGCGCGGGGTTTTGTTAAGCTGTCTAGGCGGTGGTCTGTGCCAAGCTCGGCTGGCGCTCCATCCAGGTATTATCTTGCTCGTAGGCGTGCGCGACGCGCAGCAGCGTGGCCTCGTCGAAGGGCTTGCCGATCAGCTGGAGGCCCACCGGCAGATCCTCGCTGAAGCCGCAGGGCACAACCACGCCGGGCACGCCAGCCAGGTTGATCGGCAGCGTGCACACATCGGACAGATACATCGCCACCGGGTCGTCGACCTTGGCCCCCAGCGGGAAGGCCACGGTGGGCGAGGTTGGCGCGGCCAGCAGATCGACCTGCTCCCAGACCTGCTGGAAGTCGCGGCGGATGAGCGTGCGCACCTTCTGGGCGCGGCGGTAGTAGGCGTCGTAGTAGCCAGCGGAGAGTGCATAGGTGCCGAGCATAATGCGGCGGCGAACCTCTGCGCCGATGAGCTGGCCGCGCGTGTTCTCGATCTCGTCCCACAGGTTACCGCCCTCGACGCGCACGCCGTAGCGCACACCATCGAAGCGCGCCAGATTGGCGCTGGCCTCGGCGGGAGCGATGATGTAGTAGACCGGCAGCGCGTACTTGGTATACGGCAGCGACACATCGACGATCGTTGCCCCTAGATCGCGCAGATTGTCGATGGCGGTGCGGATGGCGGCTGCAACGCCTGGCTCCATGCCCTCAACAAAGTACTCCTTGGGCACGCCCACACGCAGGCCGCGAACATCGCCGTTGAGCTGCTCGGCATAGCGCGGCACCGGAATGTCGGCGCTGGTCGAGTCGCGCGGATCGTAGCCAGCGATGGCCTCAAGCAGCAGCGCGGCATCCTCGACGGTGCGGGCGAAGGGGCCGCACTGGTCGAGCGACGAGGCGAAGGCAACCAGACCGTAGCGCGAGACGCGGCCGTAGGTGGGCTTGATGCCAACGACGCCGCAGAGCGAAGCGGGCTGGCGGATCGAGCCGCCTGTGTCGGTTCCAAGCGCGCCAAACGCCTCGCAGGCGGCTACGGCGGCGGCCGACCCGCCCGAGGAGCCGCCAGGGACGCGGCTGGTGTCCCAGGGGTTATGTGCCGGGCCAAAGGCGCTGTTCTCGTTGGATGAGCCCATCGCAAACTCATCCATATTGGTCTTGCCAACCATCACTGCGCCAGCGTCTTTGAGGCGGCTGACGACCGTCGCATCGTAGGGTGGGACCCAGTTCTCAAGTGTGCGCGAGGCACAGGTTGTGGTGACGTCTTTGGTGACAATCACATCCTTGATGGCGAGCGGAATGCCAGTCAGTGTGCTGGCTTGGCCGCTCTTGCGGCGGTCGTCGGCGGCCTGCGCTTGCTCGAGCGCTAGCTCGCCGGTGACGGTTAGGAAGGCATGCAGCTGCGGTTCAACGGCCTGAATGTGGTCGAGCACCGCCTGCGTTAGCTCGACGGAGCTAACATCGCGCTCAACGAGGCGGCGGCGAGCCTCGGCCAATGTTAAATCATGCAAGGGCATAAGCAATACCTCGGAATGTCTTGTTCGCTGCGTGCATTGTAGCACAGGCTGCTCTGACTGCCGCAGAAGCGTCGTCCAGCAGTGTGCATTAAGCGCTAGCCTCGTAGCTGCACTGCTGACGTAGTAAATTGCCTCTAGCAACAGCGCCGTAGGATTTGTACAATAGACCTGCATTGTCTAGAGAAAGGCTTTACCATGGTGTGTGCTTCTTGTGGGGAAACATTAAAGCCCGATGCGCGCTTTTGCGCCAACTGTGGGGCGACTGTTGCTGCTGTCGATAAAACAATGGTCGCATCGTCGCTGCCGCAGCCGCCAGCGGGTCCAAACCAGATGCCGCCAACGCAGCAGGTCGGACCTGCCAACTACCAGCAGCCCAATCCCGGCTACCAGCCGGCAGGCTACCAGCAGCCCAATCCCGGCTACCAGCCGGCAGGCTACCAGCAGCCCAATCCTGGCTATCAGCCGGCGGCCTACCAGCAGCCCAACCCCGGCTACCAGCAGCCGTATGCTGTGGCGACGATGCGAACTGGTGGCAAAGTTCCGGCCATGCTGATGCTAGCGTGTGGCTTGGCGATGGTGGTGGCGATCTTTCTGCCGTTTGTCTTTGATAGCAGTTCAAGCTACTCGCTGTTTGATATGCTCACTGAGGCTTCCTCCGATGTTGGTTCTGTGCCAACAGAGGCATGGATTGTGATTGCAGTGCCGCTCTTTGCGCTGCTCGCATGTGGGTTTACTGTGCTCGCCTTTTGGCGGCGCGGAGCTGTGTGGGGTGTACTCTCACTACTCACCGGCTTGGTGCTTGGCGGCTTCAACGGCCTGTTGTTGCTTGGTGCAAGCCAAGACACCTCTGGCTTTGGCGCAGGCGTTGGGGCGATCACCCTTGCTGTAGCAGGCTTGCTGCTGTTTGTTTTCAGCATCGTCTTCTTGGTGCGCCGCCGGGCCTAGCTGGTCGGTGCGCCGACGCAGACTTGACGGCCTGTAGCTGTGCTGGTACCCTGCTGCGATGATGCCATCTCTTGCCTCTGATCTCACGCTCACGGTGGCGCTGATCGCCCGCGATGAAGAGCGCTATATTGCAGCGGCCCTTGCGTCGGCGGCACCAGTTGCCGATGAGCTGCTGGTGCTGCTCGATACCCGCACCACCGATGCGACCGCTATGATCGCCCGCGCCTATGCTGCTCGTATGATCATGGCAGAGTTTGTGTCCTTCCCCGCCCAGCGCAACCTGGCGCTGGAGCTGGCGCACGGGCGCTGGGTGCTGTTTCTCGATGCTGATGAGCGGCTTACGCCCGAGCTGCAGCACGAGCTGCTGGCGCTCAAGGCTAGCCTGCTCGCCCAAGCGACTGCACCGACGACTGGCTGCTGGATCCCGCGCTTCAATCTTTACTGGGGCCGCAGGCTGCGCGGCGGTGGATGGTACCCCGACCATCAGCTACGGCTGCTGCGCCGTGGTCAGGTGCACTATAACTCCGAGCGGCTGGTGCATGAGCTGGTGGAGACCACTGGTGCCACCGAGTATCTGCACACACACCTCCTGCATATCAATATCGAGTCATGGGGTGAGCTGCGGCATAAGCAGCACGCCTACGCGCTGGCCGAGGCGGCGACGCTGCACCGCGCTGGTGTGCGCTGCCGCCCGCGCAATCTGGTGCTCCAGCCGCTGCGCGAAGTGTGGCGACGCTGGTGGACGTGGCGCGGCTATCGCGATGGCTGGCTCGGCGTGCTCCTGGCGAGCGTGATGGGCTGGTACGAGCTGATAAAATATGTGCACCTCTGGCGCTTACAGCGCGAGCAGGGCCGCAATGGTGAGCATCAATGACCTACGCGCTATGGTACCGACGCCGCTTTCTCGATGGCGATATCCACGCAACCTGCTATTCGGCCGGGCTGTATGTGGCCCACGCGACAGCCGCGCTGACGGTGGTTGATGTAGCTGAGCCGCATCCTAAGCCGCTGGTGCATCACGGCGGCTGGCGCAGCGAGTTTCCCCGCTCACGCTTGTTTGAGCACAGCGCCGAGTGGCACTACACGCGCCTCTGGTTCTGGCACGCATGTCCGCTCCATATTGCCCAGCTCTGTGATGCCCAAGGCCATGCGATTGTTCAGCGCATCGATTTTGCTACGCCTGCGCTGCGCACCTCCACCGGTATCTATCAGACCGATCTCTACCTCGATTGCTTTATCAGCGCCGATGGCTTGCAGTTTCTGGTTGAGGATGAGGACGAGGTGCAGGCTGCCCACGCCAAAGGCTTGCTGTCGCAGGCCCAGCAGACGCTGATCGAAAACGAGCTGACCTTTATACTGACGCTGCTTAGAGGTCAGCGCTGGAATAGCTGGATCAACGCGCTTGCGCCGACTCCGCTTAATCCCGCGCTGTTGATTGAGCCACGTGTGGCCAGCAGCCATTGGCTGACCGCTGCTGATCACTGGCCAGAGGATGTGCTATGAGCCAGCTCGACTGCTCGATCATTATTATCTCTTGGAATGTGCGCGAGCTGCTGCAGCGCTGTGTCGAGTCGCTCCAGCAGTCGCTCGCTGGCTCCGACTGGCAAACAGAGATCATCGTCGTCGATAATGCCTCGTCCGATGGCAGCGCTGCGCTGGTGCGCACTGAGTTCCCTACAGTGCGACTGATCGAGACTGGCGCGAATCTGGGCTATGCTGGCGGTGTGAACGCTGGGCTAGCTGTGGCGCAGGGGCGCTGGCTGCTGGTGCTCAATCCTGATATCGAGGCGGTGGATGCTGCGCTGCCTGTGCTGCTGGCCTGGGCCGCTGCCCATCCGCACTGTGCCGTCGTTGGCCCGCAGCTGCGCTACCCCGATGGCGCGCTCCAGTCCTCGCGCCGCCGCTGGCCAACCCGCCTGACGCTGTTTATGGAGAGCACGCTGCTGGCGCGCTGGTGGCCGCACAATCCTTGGGCGCGCCGCTATCATCTGGATGACCGGCCCGCTGATGCTGAGCAGTCGGTGGACTGGCTCGTCGGTGCGGCGCTGCTGGTGCGCCACGCTGCGGTCGCTGCGGTCGGTGGCATGGATGAGCGCTTTTGGATGTATTCCGAGGAGCTAGAGTGGCAGTGGCGGCTGTCGCGCCAGGGGGCAATTTGGTATGTGCCTGCGGCGGTGCTGATTCACCACGAGGGCCGCTCAAGCGCCCAAGTTCCTGCCCGTAAGCACATCGCCTTTCAGCGCTCGAAGCTGCGCTTTGCAGCGCGCCAGTTTGGCCCCGGCGTGGCCACCACCCTGCACCTCTTTTTGCTGCTTGGCTACCTGATCGACTGGCTGACTGAGGCTGGTAAGTGGCTATTGGGACATAAGCGCGCGCTGCGCCGTGAGCGTATGCAGGTGTATGCGGCAGTGATTACCACCCTGCTTAAAGTCAGCGATCCACGCTAAGTATTGTTTGGGAGCGTATGCTATGGCACAGGCGCGCGAAACTAATCTGCCCCGTGTGGCAATGCTGGCACGGGCTGTCTTCCCGCTGCACGGCTTTGGCGGCATCGAGCGCCACGTCTTTCACCTTGTCACGCATCTGGCGGCGCTCGGCGTACCTGTCGAGCTGTTTGTGCAAGATCCGCCGCCGCAGCCTGTCGATAGTGCGGCGGCGGAGCGCCTGCGCCATCCGCTGATCAATCTCCACACCCTGCGCTATGACCGCACGTCGCCAGCGCTGCGGCCCAACAGCATCATCGGCCGCCAGATCAACTATCCCTGGTTTAGCCTCGCCGAGGCCCACGCAGCGCTCCCGCTGGTCCATGAGCAGGCGGTTGATGTGGTGCACACGCAGGGGCTGTGCGCGCTGGGCTGGGCCTGGCTGCGGCGGCGCGACTGGGCGCTCCAGGCCACGCCATTTGTGGCCAATCCGCACGGTATGGAGGAGTACAAAGGCCCCGACTGGCGCAAGCGTCTCGCCTATACGCCGTTTCGTGCGCTGTACTCCTGGGCGCACCGCCAGGCTGATCGCGCAATCGCCACCGACGCCTGCACCTCCGATGATCTGCCGCGCTTGCTCGGCGTGCGTCCGTCGCGTGTCGCGGTGATCCCTTCGGCGATCGATGTGGCCGAGTCGCTTGAGGCCGTCGATCACGGCGTTGGTCGTGTGCTGCGCGAGCGCCTGCGGCTTGATCAGTTCGATCCTGTGCTGCTCACGGTGAGCCGCCTGGAGCGCAACAAGGGCTACCATCATCTGCTCACGGCGCTGCATCAGCTGCGCGCAGAGCTGCCGCCACGCTGGCACTTGATTATGGTTGGCCAAGGCAAAGAGCAGCCAACACTACAGGCGCAGGCCGAGCGGCTGGGCCTCGCGGCGCATGTCACCTTTGCTGGACGTTTGAGCGACAGCGAGCTGCACTCGCTGTATGAGCATGTAGACCTATTTGTGCACCCAACATTGTATGAAGGCTCATCGCTGGTGACATTGGAGGCGATGATCCACCAGCTGCCGGTGGTGGCTACCCGCGCCGGCGGCATCCCCGATAAAGTCTTCGATGGCCGCAACGGCCTACTTGTGCCGCCCGATAATCCGCAGGCGCTGGCTGCGGCACTGCGCCTGGCCTTGTATCTGCGCGATCGCTGGCCGCAGTGGGGCGCGGCAGGCGCGGCCATTGTCCGCAAGCACTTCGACTGGCCAGTCGTGGCGCGCCAAACCCTTGACCTGTATCGCACGCTGCTGGAAACCTAGTCTGCAAGAGGAGGCTCCGATGAGCTATAAAGTTCCACCGCCGCTGCGGCGTCCTGTCTCGCTGCCCCAGATGGCGCGCGCCTCGATTGATGTGGTTGGGCGCTTGGACGATCCGCAGTTTGCCTGGCTCCGCGGCCAAGGCAATTTCGGCATAGCTGCGCTCTATCTGGCGGCTGGCAATCTGGCGGCAGCTGTGCTGCGCTGGTTGCTGCTCTCGCTCCTCGATCTGCGGTTGGCCTTGCCTTTCACCCAAGTTGTGCTCGCAACATTTTGCGCCACCGTCGCCTGGGCCGGAGCAGTGGCGGTGAGCGCGCGCCTGCTTAATCTGCTTGGCCGTGAGCGCGACGATCTAGCCACAGCGACAGCGATTGGCTGGGTGCCCATGCTAATCATCACGGCTGTGCTGACGGCGCTCTTGGGCGGCCTCGGCTTCATCGGGCCACTCACAGTTATTGGCTCGGCCGTCTCCACCATCCTGATTGTGTTGCTGTTCTATGTGTCGCAGAAGGCGATCCGTAGCCTGTTTCAGCGCCCATTCGAGGAGAGCTTCGCGCCCGTCGCCTGGGGCTTGATCCTCTACTCAATGCTCGATGCACTGCTGCTCGAAGCGCTGGGGCGCTTCCTATGATTCATGTTGTTGATGATCTGCGCCGTGAGCTAACGCTGGCCCGCGTGCCACAGCGTATCGTCTCGCTGGTGCCCAGCTTAACCGAGTACCTGATCAGCCTTGGCTTAGCGCGGCACATCGTGGGCCGAACGGAGTTCTGCGTTGCGCCTGCTGCGGCTGTGGCCGCGATCCCGACGGTGCGCGGCACGAAGAATCCAGATCGGGCGGCGATCAGCGCGCTGCAGCCAGATATGGTGATCGCCAGCAAAGAGGAAAATCGAGCGGTTGATGTCGAGGCGCTCACGAGCGCCGGTATTCCGGTATATGTCACCGATATCGTAACCGTTGACGGTGCCTGCGCCACGCTGACCAACCTCGCCGCACTGTGCGCTGTTGCCGCCGCGGCCCAGCCGCTGCTGCGGGCAATCGAGCGCCAGCGTGCGGTTGAGCCAGCGCGCCAGGTGCGCGTGGCGGCGGCGATCTGGCGTGATCCTTGGATGCTGGTTGGCGCGGACACGTACGCCGCCGATCTGCTGCGCGTCTGTGGTGGCGTCAACGTCGCTGCTGCGCTGCCTGGGCGCTATCCGCGAGTGACGCTGCCCGAGCTAGCGGCCTTGCAGCCAGAGGTGCTGCTGCTGCCCGATGAGCCATATCCTTTTAGTGCTGTCGATTTGCCCGCGCTCGCTGAGCTGAGGTGTCAGGTTTATCTGTGCGATGGCACGCTGCTCACGTGGTACGGGCCGCGTCTGCCGCTTGCGCTGCGCACATGGCGCACACTGCTGCACAGCGACGCAGCTTAATCAACAAACAGCCAAGCCGCAGCAGGGCCATGAATTGAGATATGGCCCTGCTGCGGCTTGGCTACGTTCTAAGGAACACATTGGTTAGCGCAGGAGGCGTGCGGCGTCTGGATCAGGATCAATGATCACGCGGACGTTGCTCCACTCCGACTCAAGCTGCGCTGTTTGGTGGCGGCCGCGACTGTTGCGCCGGGCCACGCGCTCGGTTTGGAAGGCATACTCAAGGCACGATTGCAGCCCGCGCTTGAGTGAGCGTGCCATCTCAACATCGCTGGTGACAAACCCTTGATCTGTATAGGCTTCAACCGGCAGGCTGGCATCGGGGTTTTGCCGAATCATCGACAAAACATCGTCAACGCTGCGGCTTTGAATATAAATGCGATAGGTGTTTCGGCCTGACATGCTCCATCCTCCTACAGTATTGGGGTAATTTCTTTAAAAGAGCATTTACAATTGCCTACTATACCATATGCTAAGCACTTGTGTGAAGCCACGCAGGTCACTGTTTGGTATAACCCATGCGGTAACGCGAACGCAGCCGCAGGTGCAGAGAATGTGTGCCATGAGCCGTAGCTGAAGGCGTGCTATACTGTTAGCAGCAGTATGATCACATATGATCAATAGACGATTCCGCCGAGATATTCGGCGTATGAGGAGCTCCATCATGATCCATAAAGTTGTCATTATTGGCTCTGGCCCAGCGGGCCTGACCGCCGCGCTGTATGCTGCGCGGGCCAATCTAGCGCCAGTGGTGATTCGCGGACTTCAGCCTGGCGGTCTGATTGCTACGACAAGCGAGGTTGAAAACTACCCTGGCTTTCCTGATGCCATCAACGGCTTTGATCTCGCCGAGAAGATGGAGAAGCAGGCCGCGCGCTTTGGCACCTCCTTTATTGACGGCATTGTGCAGTCCGTTGATTTTAGCGAGCGCCCATTCACGCTGACGGTTGATAATGGCACCACTGTGCAGGCCGAGACAGTGATCGTCTCCACTGGCGCATCGCCGCGCAAGCTCGGCGTGCCTGGCGAGCTGGAGCTGGCCAACCGCGGCGTGTCCTACTGCGCTGTCTGCGATGGATTCTTCTTCCGCGAGAAGAAGCTCGTGGTGGTTGGCGGCGGCAATAGTGCGCTCGATGAGGGGCTGTTCTTGACCCGCTACGCCAGCGAGGTTGTGATTATTCACCGCCGCGATCAGCTGCGCGCTGACCCGGTGCTGCAGGCGCGCGCCCAAGCCAACCCCAAGATCACGTTTGTTTGGGATAGCGTGGTGACAGCGATCAAGGGCGAGACAGGCGTCACAGGCGTGGCGCTGAAGAACGTCAAGACCGGTGAAGCGACCGAGATGGCCGCCGATGGCGTGTTCCCGTACATCGGTCACATTCCCAATACCGCTCTGTTCAAGGGCCAGCTGGAGCTAGATGAAAACGGCTATGTGATCAGCGACGGCCGCACGCGCACGAATGTCCCTGGTGTCTTCGTGGCTGGCGATGTTGAAGATCACGTCTATCGTCAGGCGATCACCGCCGCTGGCACAGGCTGCATGGCCGCCATGGAGGCTTCCTGGTTCCTCGATAAGCAGGACCATGTGCAAGAAGCCCTTGGTACGTGGTAAGGGCTGCACGCGCTGTGCCCTGTCGCCCCTGGCAACCCAGGGGCGACACTATTTTAGCAACCAGACTGGAGTGAATCTTGCGGAACCGCTACCCTCAATGCTACGATAGCAGCAAACCGATGCACTCATTTAGCGGAAAGGAGCCAGTGTGAGTCAATCAATTAAGCGTATCGCTGTTCTCACGAGCGGTGGCGATGCGCCAGGACTCAATGGTGTCATCCGTGCGCTTGTAAAGTCAGCTGTTCTTGATCATGGCTGGGAAGTGTTCGGCATTGAGGATGGCTTTGAAGGCTTGATTGGCACTCCGCGTGTGCGCAAGCTTGGCCTGAGCGATGTGCGCGGCCTGCTCGGTCGTGGCGGAACAATCCTCGGCAGCACGAATAAAGGCAACTTTGGCACCAAGATCGTCGATGGAACCCTCCAGCGCAACGATGCAGTCTACGAGGAGTTTAAGCAGCGCACCCACGAGCTGGGCATTGACGCTGTCGTCGTGCTTGGCGGTGATGGCTCGCAGTCAATCTCACAAGATCTGTTCTCAATCGGTGTACCGGTTGTGGGCGTGCCCAAGACAATCGACAACGACCTCGTTGGCACCGATCAGACGTTTGGCTTCGATACTGCGCTAGGCGTTGCAACCGATGCGCTTGATCGCCTGCACACCACCGCCGAGAGCCATGATCGGCTGATGGTACTGGAGGTGATGGGCCGTCATGCAGGCTGGATTGCGCTACACGCTGGGCTGGCTGGCGGCGCTGATGCCATTCTTATCCCTGAGATACCCTATGACCTCCAGGTTGTCGCCGACAAAGTGCGCAAGCGCGATCAGGTTGGCTCGCTGTTCAGCATTGTTGTGGTCGCCGAGGGTGCGATGCCTGCTGGTGGCGCGGCCACCTACCAGCGCGAGGGCCTGCTTGGTGGCATTGGTGTGGCGGTTGCGGCGGAGCTAGGGCAACTGACCGGTAAGGACTCGCGGGCGGTTGTGCTTGGCCATCTCCAGCGTGGTGGCTCACCGACGCCGCTTGATCGGATTTTGGCCTCGCGCTATGGCGTGGGCGCGGTCTGGGCGATTTCGCAGGGCCGCTTCGGACAGCTCGTGGCCTTGCAGAACGATCTGCTGACGACAGTGCCGCTGCACGAGTGTGCTAACCGTGTTAAGCAGGTGCCAGTCGATGGCCAGCTGGTGCGCACCGCCCGCTCGCTCGGCATCGTGTTTGGCGATCCAGCAACTCCCCCCGCCGATACCACGGCGACCGCAGCCTAGATCGGTGCTTGTTGAGCCGGAGTGTCGCCGCATGGCAGCTTCGGCTCAACACTGCTGACGAGCCGCGGTCGCAGGCCCAAAATAGGCTAAACCCTTGCGCTTTGATTCTGCCTCCCGTATAATAAATTTGCAGACCACCACTTGTTCCGCTCACCTTTTATCCTCTTTCTTGCTTGGCAAAGGACGCAGCTATGGACGATCAAACCCGGACCGACGCGGTTCAGTCCCAAACCGAAGGAGGGCCAGATTCCCATATCGAACAACAGGCTGCCGATGACATCAGTCTGATGGAACAGTACCTGAACGATCCGGCCCATGATTATCGCAATCTCAAGTACGGTGATTCCGTCGATGGCACGATTGTGCGCATTGATCGCGACGAGCTGTTGGTTGATGTCGGGTCTAAATCGGAGGGCGTTGTCCCGAATCGGGAGATGACCAGCCTTGCGCCAGAGGAGCGCGATGCGCTTAGGATTGGCGATGTCATGCTGGTGACTGTCGTTCAGCCTGAGGATGCTGAAGGCCGCATGGTCCTATCGGTCGATAAAGCGCGTCAAGAGAAAAGCTGGCGTGCTTTGCAGAGCAGCTACGAGGCGGGCGAGGTTATCCATGCTCAGGTGGTGAACTACAACAAAGGTGGTTTGTTGGTAAACCTTGATGGGGTGCGCGGGTTCGTGCCTTCATCGCAGGTTTCCAGTGTTAGCCGAGGGCCTGAAGTACAAAAGCAGTCGGATATGGCGCGCCTTGTTGGTCAGACATTGCCACTGAAGGTGATCGAGATCAATCGCGCCCGTAATCGACTGATTCTCTCCGAGCGCCAGGCCATCCAAGAGGTGCGTGAGGCGCGCAAGGACGAGCTGCTGGAGCGTCTCGACGAAGGAGTTATTCGTCGCGGGCGGGTAACCAGCTTGTGCGACTTTGGGGCGTTTGTCGATATCGGCGGGGCCGATGGGCTGGTCCACCTATCGGAGCTTTCGTGGAGTCGGGTCAAACACCCTGAAGAGGTGCTGAGTGTTGGCGATGAGGTCGATGTCTACGTGCTGAGTGTCGATGAAGACCGCAAGCGGATCGCCCTGAGCATCAAGCGCACTCAGCCGGAGCCATGGTCAACTGTGGCAGATCGCTATGCAATTGGGCAGATCGTCGAGGGAGTTGTCACACAGCTCACATCATTTGGGGCCTTTGCGCGCCTCGAGGATGGTATCGAGGGTCTGGTCCATATTTCTGAACTAAGCGATGAGCGGATCAATCATCCCCGTGACGTTATCGCAGAAGGTGATACAATTAAAACACGGATCATTCGGATCGATCCGGCCCGCAAGCGTATTGGGTTAAGCCTGCGCAACACTCCCGATACGCCCTTGGTCACAGAGGAGACCGAACCATCGCCCACTGGTGAAGATGCTGACTAAGCGCCACGCTGAGCGTGTGCCCAGCCTCATCTGGGGGCTGTCTTGCCAGCGCTAGAGCCGTTGGCCTGATTGTTGCAAACACGTGGAGGCTTAGATCACAGTATTACATGGGTGACAGGCCCCTGCATGGAGCTTAGACTATGGGTGCATACGATAAAATGAGCCGCCGCGCCAAGCAAGTGATGAGCTTCGCCCAAGAAGAGGCGCGAGCGTTTAATCATCCGTATATTGGCACGGAACATCTGTTGTTGGGCCTCATCCTCGAAGGGGAAGGGGTGGCGGCACGAGTTCTGGCAGAACTCGGCGTGACGATTACGAAGGCGCGTAATGCGGTGGAATTCATCGTAGGACGTGGCGAGGGTCCACGCCAAAATACAGAGATTGATCTGACTGCCCGCGCCAAGAAGGTGTTTGAGTACGCCTTCGACGAGGCACGCAAGCTCAATCATACATACATTAGTACCGAACATATTTTGCTGGGCCTTGTGCGCAATGCCGAAGGTGTTGCCACCGGCGTCCTTGAGATCATGAATGTGGGCCTCGATGTGGTCCGCACTCAGGTGATGCGCCTTATGCGCCAGGGCGTCGGCGGTAGCTCGTCGTCAAGCTCTAGCTCAGGCGAGCGCCAGCCCAAGCAAAGCAAGACACCGTACCTTGATGCGCTGTCCACCGATCTCACCGAGCTGGCCGAGGCTGGCCGCCTTGATCCTGTGGTCGGTCGCCAAGATGAGATCGAGCGCGTTATTCAAATTTTGTCGCGGCGTACCAAGAATAATCCGGCGTTGATCGGCGAGCCTGGTGTTGGTAAAACGGCCATCGCCGAGGGCTTGGCCCAGCGCATTGTCGCCGAAGAGGTACCCGACTCGCTGAAGGGCAAGCGCCTTGTGACGCTCGATATGGGCGCGCTGGTCGCCGGCACCAAGTATCGCGGCCAATTCGAAGAGCGCCTCAAGCGCGTCGTCGATGAGATCAAAGAGAGCCGCTGTATCCTCTTTATTGATGAGTTTCATACCATCATCGGCGCTGGCGGCGCTGAGGGCACGCTCGATGCGGCCAATATTCTTAAGCCCGCCCTGTCGCGTGGCGAGCTACAGTGCATCGGCGCGACAACGCTCGATGAGTTCCGTAAGTACATCGAAAAGGACGCCGCGCTTGAGCGTCGTTTCCAGCCGGTGATGGTCGATGAGCCAACGGTCGAGGAAACGGTCGAGATTCTGCGCGGTATCAAGAGCCGCTATGAGGACTTCCACCAGCTGCAGATCGAGGACGATGCGCTTGTCTCGGCGGCAACGCTGAGCGCCCGCTACGTTCCCGATCGCTTCCTGCCCGACAAGGCGATCGACTTGATCGACGAGGCCGCCTCGCGTGTGCGCATGTACCGCTCGGCCACCCCGTCGGCCCTGCGCGATGCCCTGCGTGGCCTCGATGCAATCCGTAAAGAGAAGGATGCAGCGCTGGAGGAAGGTCAGTTCGAGGTGGTGCAGGACCTGCGCGTGCGCGAGGAGCGTATGCTCCAGCGTATCGCCGACCTCGAGGACGAAGAGCGGCGCGCCCACGGCGATGAGTCGCGCGGCAAGCCCTACGTCACCGAGGAGGATATCGCCGAAGTTGTGGCAATGTGGACGGGCATTCCGGTCACCCGCCTTGCCGGCGAGGAGACGCAGCGCCTCATGAAGATGGAGGAGTACCTCCACGAGCGCGTCATCGGCCAGGAAGAGCCGATTGTCACCATCGCACGTGCTGTGCGCCGCGCCCGCGCTGGCCTGAAAGATCCGAAGCGCCCAATTGGGTCGTTTATCTTCCTTGGCCCCACTGGCGTTGGGAAAACCTTGCTCGCCAAGGCCCTGGCCGAGTTTATGTTTGGCTCGGAAGATGCGCTGATCAAGATCGACATGTCCGAGTTCCAAGAGCGCTTCAATACATCGCGCTTGGTTGGCTCACCGCCTGGCTATGTCGGCTATGGCGAGGGCGGCCAGCTCACCGATGCAGTGCGCCGCCGACCATATAGCGTTGTGCTGTTCGACGAGATCGAGAAGGCCCATCCTGATACCTTCAACTTGCTGCTGCAAGTGCTGGAGGATGGCAACCTGACCGATGGCAAAGGCCGCCGCGTCGATTTCCGCAATACCATCATCATTATGACATCAAACGTGGGTACCGAGCAGATCCGGCGCGGCTCGCGCATCGGCTTCGGTGGCACACGTACCGGGATCGACGAAGAAGATACCCGCAAGAAGGTCGACGATGAGCTGAAGCGCATGTTCCGGCCTGAGTTCCTCAACCGCATCGATGCGGCGATAATCTTCCATCCGCTTACGGATGCCGAGATTCGCAACATCGCACGGCTGGAGCTTAACCGCGTTCGTGGGCAGCTGGCTGAGCACCAGATCTCACTGGCAGCTAGCGATGAGGCGCTCGACTTGCTCGCCCGCCGTGGCTACGATCCAACCTATGGCGCACGCCCACTCCGCCGTGTGATCACCAACACGATTGAGGACGCGCTGGCCGAGGGCATGCTCGCAGGTCGCTTTACCCAAGGCGATCGAATTATGATCGACCTCGATGACAACAACGAGCTGCAGCTGCATTCAGTCAGCGAAGGCGGCGATGTTGCCACCGACGAAACGGTCGAGCCAGAAGCCGAGTTGGTGTAGTCCCTGCATATCGACTTGGACGCCCCTATCCCGCTGTGTGGGACAGGGGCGTTTTTCTGCCTTACGCGCGCAACAGGGTATAATAGTAGCAGTAGGTGTATTCTGGAGGCCTTACCATGCGGGCAGCGCTGAAAATTTTTGCTGGTATCATCGCCATTGGGCTGATTGTCTATGGCATGTCGCCATGGTCAACTGAAGAGCGTTGGTTGCTCTGCCTGTGGTCGGCAACGCTGCTGGGCGGGTTTGCTGTGTGGCCTGTGCGCCGTCAGCGCTCCACCGGCATCTATGGCGGTACGCAGAACCTCGCCATGGTGCTGGTGATCGGGTTTTCGATGTTGACACTGCAGCTGCTCTACCTTCAGGTGGTCAAGGCAGGCGCGATCTACTCGCGCACGGTAACTGATGATAATGGCAATATTACGAGCAATGCCCGCCCTGTTATCGCCGGCATGAAGGTCAAACGCGGCACTATCTTCGACTCGCAGGGCGCAGTCCTGGCCGAAAATGTCGTTACGAGCGACGATTTCTCGTATCGCACCTACCCCATTGCCGATACCTATAATATTGAAGCCTTCGCCCATGTGCTTGGATTTGCTAGCACTGTCTATGGCTTGGCAGGCATTGAGGATAGCTATAACGCCTATCTGACCGGCGAGCGTGGCAGCAGCTGGCAGAGCATTCAAAACGACCTGCTCAACCATCCCCAAGAGGGGCACAATCTGCAGCTGACGATCAACGCTGCACTTCAGCAGCGCGCCTACGATGCTCTTGGTGGCCGGGTTGGCTCGGTGGTGGTGCTGGATGTCAAGACTGGCGCTGTGCGTGCGCTCGTTGGCTATCCAGCGTTCGATCCGCGCCAGCTCACGCTCAACACGAGCGCTGATAATTGGTCCTCACAGACGCAGAATATTACCGCCTACTGGCAGAGCCTGCTGAGCGATGAAAGCCACCCGCTGATCAATCGACCGCTGCAAGGCCAGTACCCGCCAGGCTCGACGTTTAAGACGGTGACGGCCGTTGGTGTCCTCAACAGCCCTGAGGTTGGCAAGCCCGAGGAGATCTCCTGCCCAAATGAGTTTCAGGCTGACCCACAGGTGAGCATGGAATTTGCTGTTCATAATGCTGTTCAGGACGAGGCCAACTATATTGCCGCCGCCTATGGCCCCGATTTTGGCCTTGATGCAGTCTACGCTTACTCGTGTAATACGGCGTTTGCCCAGTATGGGCTGCGGCTGCAAGCGAACGGCAATCGGCTGCTTGAGGAGCAGGCCAAGCGCTTCCATGTCTATCCGCCCAGCCAAGCGCCGGATCACGGTGACATGACTGATCTCCCATCAAGCCCGAGCTTGCTCTATGTTCAAGAGGATGGCTACTGGAATCGCCCGGCGGCGATTGCCGATACGGCGTTTGGACAGGGTCAGCTGCTGGTCACGCCACTCGAGATGGCGCAGGTGGCGCAGGCCATCGCCAACGGCGGGGATATGATGAAGCCGTATCTGGTGGAGCGCGTGATGAGCAATGCAAACAAGGTCGTCTATCAGGCGCAGCCCAAGAAGATCGGCACGCCTTTAAGCGGTGCTGTCGCGCGGCGCATGTTCCAGGCGATGCGCGCTGTGATTGAAAAGGGCTGGCCAGGTGCTCAGGCTGCCGCAGTGCCCGGCTATGTTGTCGGTGGTAAATCAGGCACAGCCGAGAATCCGCTGGGCGCACCCCACGCATGGTTTATTGAGATTGGTCCCCTTGATGATCCCAAGTACGCAGTGGCTGTCATGGTCGAGAACGGCGGCGAAGGCACGAGTGTTGGCGGCGCGCTGGCCGGGCAGGTGATGCAGGCAGCGCTTGAGATCAACCCCTAAGTCGTATGGTTTAGCAGCCACCCTAGGAGATAAGGAGCTTTCATGACGGTTAATCGCGAGCGGCTCGTTGATACTTTCTGCGCCTTAGTGCGCATCGATAACCCCTCTGGCCAGGAGACAGCCATGGCCAACCACCTGATCGAGCGCTGTCAGGCGCTAGGCTTTGCCTGCGATCAAGATGCAGCTGGTAACGTCTATGCGCACCGCGACGGTGTTGGTACGCCGATTATGTTTACCGCGCATATGGACAGCGTGGCTCCAGCAGTAGGCAAAGAGCCGGTCGTGCGCGATGGTGTCGTCTATAGCGCTGGGGATACGGTGCTTGGCGCAGATGATCTGGCGGCAGTGGCGGCAGTGCTTGAGGGCGTCGAGGCGGCGATCAGCACCGGTCAGACGATGCGGCCGGTCGAGCTGCTGTGGACAGTGCAGGAAGAGGTTGGCCTGAACGGCGCACGCGCCGCTGAGATCGAGCGGCTGCGGTCGCGCCTGTGCTTGGCCTTTGATCTCAACGGGCCAGTGGGCAATATCTGTATTGGCTCGCCTGCCCACGACTCATTTACGGCCAAGATACATGGTGCTGCTGCTCATGCTGGCGTGGCTCCAGAGACAGGCATCAGCGCGATTCAGGTGGCGGCGCAGGCGATTGCGGCCATGCCGCTTGGGCGCATTGATGAAGAGACGACGGCGAATATCGGCTCGATTGAGGGCGGCAAGGCCAATAATATTGTTCCCGATCTGGTCGTGATCAAGGGCGAGGCACGCTCGCGCAACGTGGATAAACTTGATCGCCAGTGGCTGGCCATGCGCCAAGCACTAGAGAGCGCTGCGACCCAGTTTGGCGCACGTGTTGAGTTCGACTACCATCGCCACTATGGCCCCAGTGTCCTGACACCAGATATGCCCGTTGTGCAGCTGGCCCAGCAGGCTGTGCGCGCGATTGGCCTAGAGCCAGAGCTGGTCGTAACCGGCGGCGGCAGCGATGTAAGCATCATCACAGAAAAGGGCATCGAGGCGGTCAACTTGAGCATGGGCTATGAGAAAATCCACTCTGTTGATGAGCATATCGCCGTGAGCGAGCTAGAGAACGCGGCCCGCATTGTCGAATATGTGGTGCTGGCTAGCGCGTGATGATCTCCCCCGTGATGGGCTGAGCTGCGCTTGGCCCATTGCTTCCCCACTGTGGGCATAGGAATAACCATGAAACAACGACTACTGGTGCTGATCGGGATAGTGACGCTGTTAAGCGGGTGTAGTGCCCCCTGGGCCGCTGACCCAACCGCAGTGCCAACGATGCCACCAACGGCTGTGGCGCAAGCGCCGACGGCAACGAGCGCACCAACCACCTTGCCTGAGCCAACCTTAACCATGGCTCCAACAGGGGAGCCAACGGTGGAGCCGACCACGCCGCCAGTGCCAACCGCTACGCCGCGCCCCCCACTGAGCGCAGAGCAACGCCAGGAGCTGTTCAACGATGTGTGGCAGACAATCGATGAGCATTATCTCTATGAAGATTTTCATGGTGTGGACTGGGCGGCAATTCGTGCGGCCTATGCACCGAAGATCGCCGCCGCCACAAACGACGACGATTTTTATCACCTGCTCGAGGCGCTGGTCGCTGAGCTAGATGATGAGCACTCGCGCTTTGCGCCGCCTGTCGAGGCGCGCACTGAGGATGCCCTGGCCAGCGGCACCGATAGCTACGTGGGTATTGGCGTGCTCACGAATGTCGAGGATGCGGCGGCGTTTATCACGCTGGTGTTTCCCGATAGCCCAGCAGCAGAGGCAGGGATCACACGCGGTGACCGGATCATCGCCGTCAATGGGCAGCCGTTTACCACCACAGATGCGATTCGCGGCCCCGAAGGCTCCCAGGTTCAGCTAACGGTGCAAGCGCCTCAGGCTGATCCACGTGAGCTAGCGCTAACACGCCGAGCCGTTGTTGGCCGGATCACGCCATCAAGCGAGCGCCTGCCCAACGCGCCCGAAATTGGCTATCTGCTGATTCCGAGCTTGTGGGCTGACGATATGCACACGCAGGTCATCAGCCAACTCGCCGAACTCCAAGCCCAAGATCCGCCGCTAGCGGGCTTGATCATCGACCTGCGTGGCAATGGCGGTGGCTGGCGCAGTGTATTGCAGGGCCTGTTGAGCCAATTTGTCGAAGGCGATGTGGGCGAGTTCTATAGCCAGAGTAGCGCGTATCCGCTGAATATTAACAGCGGCGTAGAGTTTGAGCTGTTTCAGGATCTGCCCCTGGTGGTGCTTGTCGATCACAACAGCGCTTCATATGCCGAGGTGCTGGCGGCAGCGCTGCAGTATGCTGGTGCCACGGTGATTGGCACGCCCTCGCAGGGGAACACCGAGACTATTTTTCAATATAACTTTGACGATGGCTCACGCCTTTGGGTCGCCCAGGAGGGTTTTCGGCTGCCCAATGGCACCAACCTGGAAGGGGTTGGTGTGCAGCCTGACTACCGTATCGAAGAGGACTGGACCCAGTACAGTATTCCCAATGATCCGGCCATTCTGACCGCCATAGCTGTTATCGAGCAGAAGGCCGGAAACTAACGAGGCAGCGCTGATGAACCCGTATAACCAGGACGATTTTGAGCTAGACCTTTCAATGTTGCTCGACCCGACCGAGCTATCCCGCTCGCTAACCCGCAACTGGCGTTTGCAGCAGGAAGATCGACCAATTAGCCTACGCACCAGCATCTCCGGGGCTTTGAACAAGCAGCCGGCGCTTTGGGTTGGCGGTATGGCCAAAGTCCTGGGCATCGATGAGCGCACCAAGAAACAGCGGGTTGTAGAGATCGCCCGTGCCTTAACTGATCCATTTAGTTTGTCGCACATTGTCGAGCGCTTGCCGACGCTGGTGCGACGCATCGTCAAAACTGTGCTTGATCGTGGCGGATGGGTGCCTTACGCCAGCCTGCTGCGCACCTTCGGCGATGATCATAGCGATGGCTGGGATTGGGAGCAAGAGCCACCGCAGTCACCGATTGGCCAAGCGCGCCTGCATGGTTTGCTTGTCGTTGGGACGACCGACCTCAACGGTGAGCTGTGCAAGGTCGCCGTTATTCCGCGTGAGCTGCGCGAGGCCCTGGAGAAGATTCTGGCCTTAGAGGAGGCCGTCGATCTGGACTCGGCGGTGAGCGGCACCGATCTGGCGCAGGTGCTGGCCGATGTTGATGACTACTATGCCGAGGAGAGTGCACAGCTCCTGGTGAGCGCACGCCATGTCCACGGCTATCTAACGCGCCTAGCGGCGGAAAATCCTGGTGCAGTGGCGCAGGCTTGGTCCGATATCGAGCTGCTGCTGTGGTACTTCGATGAGATCAGCGACGATTTGGAGCGCCTTGATCACCTCGCCGACTATCAAATCAGCGAGCTAGCCAACGAGTTCCTCGATGATATGATCGCTGAGTATGTTGATCTGGCGTCGCGGCAGCATCTCCTGCATACGCTGGCTGGCCTGTACGCCTATCTGAGTGATCAGGGCATTGTGCGTGCGGCGACAGCGATACGGGTCAAGGCAGCGGTCCATGAGCTGACCCAGCCGAAGCATAAGTTGAGCCTCATCCCCCGGCCTGATCCGCTTGGCGGTGAGCCAGTGTTCCAGGTTGAAGAAGGTCGCCAGCTGATCACATACACATTCAATGATCTGTGGCTTATGCTTGCGGCGCTCGCCCAGCATAGCGGTAATTTGATCGAGCTACAGCATGCGGCGACAGGTGTTCCTGATGGTGCGGTGAAGCGCAAGCGGATTGAGTGGCTGCTGAAGCATGATCTTACGCCGCTCAAAGAGTATGTGATGTTTTTACCGGATGCAGCGTACGCTGTTGCGAGCGACTGGTTCTATAATCAGACGTTCAATCGCGGCAACGCATGGCTGCCCAATGACGAAACCAGTTGAGGTGAGCCATGATTCGCTGGTCTATTCTTTGGCTGTTGGTGCTCGCTCTGATCGTTCCACCAGTGCGCGCGGCTCAGCTCCCGTCTGGTATTGCTGCCTCCACCCTCCTTGGTACAACGACAACCGCAACGCTCACGCTGGATAATACTGGTCAGCCTGCCACGCAGGCCCAACTGTTTGAGTCTTGGCCGCTTGGAGCCAAAGGCGACGTCGATACTTCGCCACTGCGTGTTCCGGTGCCTGTCTTCCCTGATGAAATTGACCCTCAGCTTCTGCGCGACTTCGCTGCTGCCCCCAATGGCCAAAGCACAATGATTGTTTTTCTCAAGGATCAAGCGAATCTACGGCCTGCGGCTTTGATTGAGGATTGGAATCAGCGCGGCGAGGCGGTGGTCAAAACACTGCGCGCGCATGCGGCACGCTCACAGGCGCAGCTGCTGCTGTCGCTACGCGAAGCGGGCTATGAGCCGCACGCCTTCTGGGTTATCAACGCGGTAACAGTGCGCGGTGATCTGGCGCTTGCACGTGTGCTGGCGAGCCGCGCTGATGTGGGCGCAGTCATGGCCAACACGCAGCACATCCTTGATACACCGCAGATAGCCACAGCAGCGCAGCTACTGCCAACAAGCGCGCCATGGGGTTTGAATAAGATCCAAGCTCCACGGGTATGGCAGGAGTGGGGTATTCGTGGGCAAGGCATCGTGATTGCCAATATTGACACTGGCGTTGAGTATAGCCACACGGCCCTCTTGCAGAACTACCGTGGCTGGAGTCCGACCGTCATCGACCATGACTACAACTGGTATGATCCGACGAGCTCGCCCTATGCTGTCGCCACCGACCCTGACGGCCATGGCACGCACACCATGGGCACGATGATCGGCGGTGCGGCTGGGCCATATTCGACGATCGGCGTGGCCCCTGATGCCAAGTGGATCGCCGCGCGCGGCTGTGCTAGCCATCTGTGTGATGACGCTGATCTAATTGCTAGCGCGCAGTGGATGCTGGCCCCGACGCGCCGTGATGGGAGCGAGCCGCGCCCTGATCTACGGCCACATATTATCAACAATTCATGGGCTGGTGAGACAAATAACCCGTGGTATCAGGGCTATGTTCAGGCGTGGAACGCGGCAGGGATTCTCTCTGTTTTTGCCGCAGGCAATCGAGGTGCGTTCGGCTGCGGCACCACCCAGTCGCCTGGCGACTACAGTGAAACGGTGAGTGTTGCAGCGACAGACAGCAATGATTTGGCCGCCTCTTTTTCATCACGTGGCCCAACCGTTGATGGCCGTATCAAGCCAGATGTGAGCGCGCCTGGTGTCAATGTCGAATCCAGCTGGCCAGGCGGCGGCATGCTGTCGCTCAACGGCACATCGATGGCTGCTCCGCACGTGGCCGGCTTAGTGGCATTGCTGTGGTCGGCGAATCCAACCTTGATCGGGAATTTGGAGCAGACCAACCAAATTCTTCATGGCACCAGTGTCGGCCTGTACTCCGATCAGTGTGACAGCGTGCCGAATCTGCGCCCGAACAGCGTCTATGGCTGGGGGCGTGTCGATGCCTACGCCGCACTGCAAGAGGCCAAGGTAGACGTGCCTTGGTTGATTGTGCCGCAGACATTCAACTTACCGGCAAACGCACAAGTGACGCTGCCGATCACGCTCGATGCGCGCCAGGTGACTGAGTCCGGCACCTACAGTGCACGTGTGCTCGTTCGGCGGGCCGATGTATTGCAGTCAATTGACGTAACGTTTACTGTAACCGATAACCCAGATGCATTTATGCTGCAAGGTCGGCTGACGGATGCGCGCACACACCAGCCGATCTATGGGCATCTCCAGCTCCTCAATGGCCCGAAGATCACATCAGACTACAGCGGCGGTTTTCTGGTCAATCTGCTAGCAGGCGCATATAGCTTCAATGTGCTGAGCACAGGCTATATTTCGCAGACAATCAATTTTAATGTCCCTGATACAGACACATTGGCGCTTGCGCTTGTACGCGATGCGCCGGAGCTACGGCTCACTGCGCCGCTGATCAGTGACACACTTGCATTTGGCGCGAGTGCTACAACGACCTTTGCTGTTGAGAACCGGGGAACTCAGCCCCTGAATGTCATCATCGATGTGCCGTCTGATGAGTGGAGCGTGGAAACAAGTGCACTGACGCCAACGCTCTACGATTTGAGCAGTATGACACCACTCTCGCTGAGCGACGATCTCGTCTATACGCAGAGTCTTGAGCTTGGCTTTGATGTACCGATGTTTGGCGGATGGGCCGATCAGATCTATGTTAGCTCGAATGGATGGGTCAGCACGCGCTATCAGAAATCGGCACTGCCAGGGGCCTACTGCTTGCCAGGCGGTGGTGTACCGGCGAGCACCTTTGCACCCTTCTGGGCTGACCTGGATCCGAGCCAAGGTGGCGCAGTGCGTGCAGGTCAGGTGGACTCAGCCACCTTTGTGGTGAGCTATGAGCAGGTGCCGCTCTGGCGTGAAAGCCCTGCGCCATCCGATCCAACCTACACATTTCAGATCGTGTTCCATGCTGATGGGCGCATCGAGTACTTGTACGGTGATATGGGGCGGGTGCCAACGCGCTGGAGCGTAGGTGTTGGCTACTCCAACCAGCGTGGTCAGCGGCTAGCGTGTGGTCCGATGACGCTCAACTTGAGCTATCAGCGCTGGACGTTGATGAATCAAGCAGCTGCAGATCAGTGGCTGAATGTGCAGCCAGCCGTTATGACCGTTGCGCCAGGTGCAACGCAAACGATCGAGGCAACGCTACGCGGCTTAGGCTATATGGCGTGGCGTGATGAACCAGCCCAGGGGCGCATCCGGCTGCAGTCAGATGATCCACTGCTGCCGCTGGTCGAAGTGCCAGCGAGCGTAAGCGTTGGGCCACCGACAGCGCGGTTGTTCCTCCCGCAGGTTAGTCGGCGCTAGAAATCTCTAGGGCAGCGAGAACTTGCTGCAGATCAGCGAGATTATCAAGCAGTGCATCTGGCTCGGCCTGTGCGAGTGCAGCATGGTCGAAGGAGCCGGTTGCAACGGCGATGGCCCGTGCTCCACCTGCGCGGGCGCAGGCGATATCGAACGGCGTATCGCCAACAACAACCGTGTTAGCGGGAGATATCGCATAGCCGAGGGAGCGGGCGCGCTCTAGCGCGATCGGCACAAGCTGATTACGCTGCTCGTGATCCGAGCCAAATGCGCTACACTCCCACATAAAAAAATGACTGAGGCCGGCTGCGTCAAGCTTGAGACGTGCGCCGGCCTCGAAATTACCTGTGAGCAGAGCCTGGACAGTGCGGGGCTGGAGCAACTGCAGCAGCGCTTGCACACCGGGCAGGATCTGAATCTCAGCGTGGAGTTGGGCTGCGCGCTGCTGAAACTCCTGCACATAGAGCATATGAAACGCATCCAAGCGTGCATCGATCAACCCATTATCAACATCGTGATTGCTCAGCAGCTCACGGGCGATCTGTGCGTCGGTTTTACCAGCAAAAGACATGCCTTTTAGCTCGGGGCCAAGCGCAAAAACAGTGCGCAGCGCGGCCAGAAAAGCCTGACTCGCGCTGCGTGCTCCTCGGATCAACGTCCCATCAATATCCCATAGAACAAGTTTAGTTTTCGCCATTGACAAGATCTGCAAGGGGCTGAACAAGCTCGCCGAGACTCTGGAACTGTGGGCCTAGCTCAGTGTCTTTGAGGGGAATTGACACAGGCACCGTGAGGCTTACCGGCACAGATGACTCAAGCGGAATTGTCATGTTGAGGAAGACCGGTAGCTCAAGCCCCTCGGGCAGGTTGAGATCGACCTGTGCTTGGAGAAAGCCAACCCCTGGCAGCGTGATGTTCGCTGGCACCGACAGCGGCACATCGCGGGTTACGCGCACAATTGTTTCTTGGCTTACCGGCACATCGAGCTTGATCGGCAACTGCTCGTTGAGCGGGATCTGGGCGCGGATGGTTGCATTTTGCAGCCCCTCGATGGTGCTCGTTAGCTGGGCGATGGTTGGTTTGAGCGGAGCCAAGCCACCTTTCAAAATGAACAACTGTAGGCCAAGAATCACCAGGACGGCGATCAGGATGATGTTAACCACAAACGATGTGATGATCATGACCTTATAGCCGCGACCAATATCAACGCGTTCGACTGTCTCGGGTTTGGCTGACACAGGGGCCTCCTTGTGTCTTATGGGGCGAATTTCAGCCAGTATACCACAGCCCATCGTGACCGTGAAGCTCAATCCAGACCTAAATCGGCGCGGTCAAAAGTACCACTAGCATGCATCATGGATGTGTACAAGACCCGCATGAGTGTAAGAAGGGGGAATATCGTGCAGACGCTGGTGCATGTGAGCTGGAAAGGTCAGACAGATACGCTCGTTGTGCCGCTATGGAAGTCGGTAGCGGAGTGGTCGCACGCCTATGTACGCTCAGTGCAGTCAGATGCAGCGCTGTGCTACAGCGTCGGCTGGTTTGCGGATGGGGTGTGGCATACGCTTGAGCCGACGGCGCTGCTTGGTGAGGTGGACCTACCGCCAGGGACGCTGCTGCACCTCCGTTCGCAGCCGCCGCCAGGCGCAGCGGTTGAGCCAACGCTGCAGCCGTTCGGGCTAGCACCAAGCAGCTCAAGCACCAACCTGCGCTGTCGTCTAACGCTATTTCAAGCGGCACCGATAGATGTTGAGCGTAGTGGATTAAGCATTGACCGCAGCTGGATCGAGCGGCAGCTCAGCCCATACAAGCGGCGGCTATGGAATGTGCGCTCAACACTGGGGCTTGATACCCCACTCACCTATGTCTCTCGGCAGGAACACTGTCGCATCGCCATAGATCGAGCAACCCAACGCTGGGTGTTGCATGTCAAGCAACGTGTGTGGCTCAATGGAAGCGTCTACGCGGCTGGCCATGTTGTCGAGCTATCAATGCACAACAGCGAGCTACGGCTTGGTCGCCGCGGTGTTCGTATTGCCATACAGCTGACGGTTAGCTGAATTCAGCGACACGAGAGAGGATTGGATGGAGCGTACAACATCTCAGGTGGTGCGAGTTGATCGTCCGCCACGAATTCTACTGAAGCTACCACAGTCAGAGATCGAACTGCCAGCACCGCCACAGCTGCCAGCACCACCGACGCAGCGTTGGAGCATGCTGCTAACGCCGCTGTTGATGCTGCTCGTCTATGGGCTGATGGCTTGGCTGCGCGGTGGTCGCGGTGGCGGATGGCTACTGGTGGTGCCAATGATCGGCATGGCCAGTGTGAGCATAGGAACAAATCTCTACACCATCATCAGTCAGCGGCGCAGCTATCGGCGGGCGAAAGCAGCAGCACTGGCAGCTTGGAATATCGCGCTCAACGAGTGTGACCAGCAGCTCCAGCTGCTGTGGCAAGAACAGTTCAATGTGCGCTGTGTCAACGATCCGCCCCCGCTGGAGCTGGAACAGTTGATCAAGACGAGTGACGCACGCTTGTGGGAGCGGCGCACCCAAGATGCCGACTTTCTCGCTCTGCGCCTAGGACAGAGCGAGTATCCTAGCACCACAATGATCAAGTTGCCGCGCACGGAGTATACCTCGCGCTACTCACAACAACTCCACAAGCTAGTACGCCGCTACCGAACGATCAAAGGGGTCCCGTTTATTTTTGATCTGCGTCGCGCAGGAGCACTTGGCGTCGTTGGTGATCTAGGTGCTACAGTCACGCTGCTGCATGCACTCATTTGGCATATTGTCACACATCACAGCCCAGATGATGTGCGGATTGTTGGTTTTTGGCCATTGGATCAGACAGCACACTGGGATTGGCTGCGCTTCTTGCCCCACACGCGCTCGTTAATTGGCGACGCATCGTCGCGGCTGCTCGCGTACAGCGACATACCTTTGGATGGCCCAAACGAGTACGCCAAGCACACGCTTCAGCTGATCAGGCACCTTGAACGGCTGCTGCGTGATCGTCAAACTCAGCCAGAATCCGCCATTGAGCACTTGGTTATCTGCATTGCTGATCCAACGCCAGCGCCTATGTTCAGCCTGCTCATGCAGACCATTATGCAGCGCGGTGCGGCGCTCAAGGCAAGTCTCATCTGTGTTAGTCCAGCGGTTGCTGCAGTACCAGAGCACTGCGCCGCCTACATTGATCTGACTGTGCATCCCGCAGTTTGTGCCCAAAGCGGCCCTGCCGGTGGTCGTACCCTGCTCCATGTGGACACAGCGCTGCCGACCAATCCCATGCTGCTTGCCGAGATACTTGGACGGCGCTCGCTCGCACTGGGGCGGAATGGCCGCGATCTGCCAGCTGTTGTTAACCTGCTAGAGCTGCTTGGGATTGATGATGCGCAAACGTTTGATCCGTGGGTGCGCTGGCGCGAGCTACCACCGACCGATGATGAGCATCCATCGGGCCTATTTCCAGTGCCAATCGGCCGCTATGGGATGCAGCCCGACGCCATCGTATGGCTTGACCTGAATGAAAAACGCGAGGGCGTTCATGGCATGATTGCGGGCACGACAGGATCGGGTAAGAGCGAACTGCTAACAACGCTGCTGCTAGCCCTAGCAGTTCGACACCATCCTGATCGACTGAACTTTCTTCTGATCGACTTTAAAGGTGGGGCGACATTTCGTGATCTGCAGTCACTGCCACATACGGCTGGGCTAGTTACAGATCTAACAGGCAGCTTAGCAGAGCGAGCACTCATTGCGATTAACAGCGAGCTAGATCGGCGCAAGCAGCAGTTGAGTCAGTGTGGTGTGCCCAATATCAAGCGCTATCGACGGCTCAAGCCCACGCCTGCCCCACTCCCAAACTTGCTGATCGCCATTGATGAGTTTGATGAGATGGCACGCGACTACCCCGAGTTTATCGAGGAGCTAATTCGGGTTGCTAAACAAGGGCGCAGTCTGGGCGTCCACCTACTGTTCGCAACGCAGACGCCCTCTAACGGGGCGATTAAGGCTGGGCTAAAAACAAACCTAAGCTACTGGATTGCACTACGCGTCGTTGATCCTGAAGACAGCAAGCTGATGATTGGCAGCCGCGATGCAGCACTGATCTCGAATGCTACACCTGGACGGGCCTACAAGCGTGTGAACAATACTGTAGTAGCATTCCAGTCCGCGCTCGCGACCATGGCGTATCGTCCAACCAGCGAGCGTATCGACGATCCATTCTTGCTTTTTGATGCGCTCGGTCGAACGATCTCCCCACGGCAGCGGCAGCGTCGACTGAGTTCGATTCGGCCGCAGGCTCGTGATACGGTACAGCGCAGCGACGCAGATCTCTTGCAGGAGCAGATGGCGTCTACGCTGCCAGGCTACGCTGCCGAGCGCTACCGGATCTGGCAAGAGCCGCTCAGCGCTGATCTGCTGTTGAGCGATGTGCTCAGCAACGATATCGATCAGCCAGCGGGCCTTCAGCTCCATATCGGCTTGATCGATCAGCCTGAGCGCGCACAGCAGCAGCCACTCCTGCTTGATTTGGCCACCTGTGGGAGTGTCCTGGTGGTCGGCGGCGGCGGTGTTGGCAAAACCTCGTTTATGCGCACGAGTATTCTTGCCCTAGCGTGGAGGTACAGCCCCCAACACTGTCACCTCTGGCTTATTGATGCTTTAGGTGATGGATTAGGCTTTGCCACACAGCAAGCGACAGGTGCACTGCCGCATCTGTGCGAGGCGCTAGCGTGTAGCGATCAGCAGCGAATCGAGCGTCTACTGACCGAGCTGGAGCAAACTATCCAGCTGCGTCAGGAGATTTTTGCACAGTATGGTATCGAAGATTGGCGCGAGTATCCACAAGCTAGCGCAAGCCCGCTGCCGGCTATCGTTGTGTTTATTGATACATTTGTGGAGTTCGTCGAGCAAAATACCAGTCTGCTGCCCAGCATCAGCCGTCTGCTGCGCAACGGCCGGGCCTATGGGATCTACTGGATTCTGACCGCTGATCGAATGGCATCAAGTGTATTTCCTGCCGATTTGCGCAATCGGCTTGGACAAAAAATTGTTCTGCGTGTGATGAGCGAGAATGACTCGCTTGAGCTACTCAACAAGCCTTTTGCAGCGCGAATTCGTGCCGATCAACTTGGTCGAGGATTTTGGCCTAGTCCTGGGCGACCACTGGAGATCCAAATCGCCTATCCCACACTGCGCTCACGTAGCGAGATTCGTGGTACGGCTGGCGACAGCGATACGGCGCTGCGCAGCGATCTAAGTTCGCTGCGTTGGCTAGAGGTCGAGCTGCCAAATGCCATTCAGCGGATTCAACAGCGGTGGGCAGGTGCACCAGCGACAGCTCGCCCGCTGCGGCTCCTAGCGAATGTCATTGACATCGACTGGCAGCAGTGGCTGGCGAGCTATCTGCAGCCACATAGGTTTGCGCTGGCCACCGAGCATCGATCACTCCAGCCGGTCGTGTTTGATCTGACCAAATCACCGCACTGGCTGATCTGTGGTGGACCAAGCACAGGGAAGAGCGCCCTTATGACCGCTATGCTGGCAGGAGTTACTGCACGAAGTGCGCCTAGTGAGCTGCGGCTGTACTTGTTTGACTATCGTGCTTCTGTGCTACGGCCATTTGCCAAGCTTCCGCACACGCAGGCATACATCACAATGTCTGGCATTGGTGCAGCAGATGACGCAACGGCGGAGATGTTTTGTCCAGCTGTTCTGGAGCAGCTAGAGGCTGAGTTGTTAGAGCTAAAGCAGGCTGAGCTAGCCGGTGTTGCGCCGCCATACCGAATTGTGCTAGCCATCTGCAACATCGACTTGCTTGAGACGAGTGAGCTAACGCAGCTTGGACGGTTATCACGCTGGGTGGTGCAGGGGCGGCGGCTGGGGTTTCATGTGCTGGTCTCTAGCACTGACTTTAGCGCTGTTGGGAGTAACCCTATGATCAAGATGATTAAGCATGAGCGCAATGTGGTAGTGCTTGGCCAGCAAGATGTCAACGCTAGCCAGCTGGGGTTGGGAACGAAGTCTTTGCGTTGGCCAACTAGTGTAGCTGCTACGCCAGGACGAGGATTCTGGATTAATCATGGCTCAGAGCAGCTGGTACAGGTTTGGCATTTACCGCGCAATTGGGTGCTTCAGATTCAAGCCAGCGCGGCCCAGTCCGTGATCGGCTGTGAACCGATACTCGAAGATAGAGAGGAGGTTGAGCATGCATGATGCTGCATTTTGGCAGGCGCTGCAGCAGCAAAAGCTTTTGCATGCGGCATGGTGGTTTAGCACCTTAGCGCTACCAGTGAGCTGTGTGGTTCTGCTGCTGCCACTGGTGGGGCTTATCGTAGCGCGCCAGATCCACACCAGTGCTGGTCGGCTGCTATGGATGCTGCTGATATGTGTGCCGCCGCTGTTGATCCTCCCGTCACTCGTTGCTCGTCTATCGTTGGCGACGGTGGCGCGGCGACTTGGCCTTATCTTGCCTGAACAGCCGCAAATGCTGGCCTTTGAGACGCTGCGTGAGCTTGGGGCGGCGCTTAACTTGATCAGCACATGGGGCTTGACCGGAGCGTTTCTGAGTATGCCAATGCTCCTGGCTGGCACGCTGCTACAGAGGCCGGAGTGGCGACAGCCGATTGTCAACAAGGTCTCGCGGGCGATGACGGCCCTGGTAACGCAGACGTTTGGGCGGCGGTCGGGCGCTGTTCCACGGCTCGCGCCATTTGGCACATTAACCATCATCCGTGGACAACGTCAGGGCGTTATCGAGGCTGTACGTCCGAATACGGTGATCGGCTCTAAGGGCAGCATTCAGCTGAATGATGCTGGTGTATCGCGGTCTCATGTGCACCTTGATGTGCAGCGAAATCTCGTCTACGCACACGATCTTGGCAGCAGCAACGGTACCTATCTGTGCCGGCAGGGGCAAACACTTGAAATCGGTGTGCAGCCGTGCCAGCTATTTAGCGGCGATAGACTATTTTTAGGAGATCCAAACCTAGAGCAGTCGATAGAGCTGCTCTATCAGCGAGAGGGAGAGTAAGATGCAACGTTGGCTTATTGTGCTGCTACTGCTGATGCTGGCTCTGGTCCTGGCGCTGAGCGTAGCACAGGCGCAAGCACCACTAGAGCTAGAGGTGCGCGGGGTAGATCGGCCGAATGTCACCGACATTATTGTTGATCTGCTCGTGCGTGATCCTCAAACAGGGTTAGATCTACCCGATGTTACTGCCGATCAGATTGTGGTCGTGCAGGATGGCCAAGCTCAGCCGGAGTTGGTCGTTGATTTAGTGCCTGTGGCGACCTCAGCTGTGTCGCCAAGCATTCCTTTTGGCGATGGTGTACTACAGTCACGGGGGGCAACAATTGGGCTTGTTGTGGATCTTAGCACAGCCATTGGCAGCGATGGTCAAACCGACTACGTGCTGGCTATGCGCCAGCTTGCTCGTGTATGGCTTGAAGCAGGTCGTGATCAGACTGACGAGACAATTGGGCTGTTTATTCCAGTTAGTCGAGCAGCTGAGACGCTACAGCCCGCTGATCTGACCGGATTTAGCGCCGATCGCAATGCCGTGATCAATGCTCTGGAGCTAGCTCAGCCCCGATCAGGAGCGACTGATCTGGCAGGGGCGATTCAGACTGCCTTCGTCGAGACGGATCGCTACGCCACAGCCCATGGGACAAACAGCTTTGTTGTCGTTTTGAGCGATGGCGGCGGGCTGCATTCTGACGATTTGGCTCGACTGAACATACCACCATCAACGAAACTGCTCAGCTTTGGCGTGGCTCCACAAGTATTGCTTGACCAGCGCTCAGAGTTACTACGGCAGCTTAGTGTTCGCAGCGGTGGCATGTACGTACCAGCACCAGCACCAGCAGACATGCTCGCCGTCTATAGCAAATATGTCCAGCCTGTGCAGCGCATTGGCTACCGGGTGCGCTATACGCCACCACTTCTGACTGCAAACCAGCGCCATACAGTGCAGCTACAAATCAACCGTGCGGGACAAACAAGCTACAGCAGCGTCGTGATTATCCCCCCATTGCATATTCCGGCTGTGCCACTACGATCGCTCAATGGCGCTGCACGCATCTACCTTTTGCAGGCCGCATGCTGTGCCTGTGTTATTGCGCTGCTCGGCACAGGTCTAATTGGCCGATTCTTTGGCGAGCGTATTCCATCAGTAGGCAGTGAAACTCGTTTGTAGTTTAACAGTAGAGGAGCGAAGAGCGATGGAGCGTATCCATGGAGCGCTGCGGCGCAAATACCGGATTATCAGACGACTAGCGCATGGATTGACTGGGCCTGTCTACCACGCGATCCAGCGGCACACAGGTGTGGAGGTTGCTCTGAAGGTGCTAACAAACCCTGATTTAGCAGTTCGGCAGTACTTTTTTAATGAACAGCGCTTACTCAGCGCCGCGCAAGCTCAGGGTGGACACCCGCACGTGTGCGAGTTAATTGAGCGTAATATGCAGCAGGAGCCATGGTTTATTGCCACGCGCCTCGTCAATGCGCTCCCGTTGCGGGCAATTTTACGCCAGCGTAACCCAACGCTGATCATTCAGGTCGTTGACCATGTGGCTGCGGCATTAGACTACCTGCATACGAGTCATCCAAACCATCCGATTATTCACTGCGATGTAAAACCAGGCAATATTTTAGTTGATCGTCGGTATGGAAATGCCACGCTGATTGATTTGAGTGTGGCGCGTAGCCCGCATGTTGGTTTGGTGGAAGATCGCGTGTTGGGGACGCCGCAGTATATGGCTCCTGAGCAGCTATGGAGCGCTGAAGTGCCTGCATCTGATCAGTTTGCTCTGGCACTTGTCGCATGGACATTCTTGACCGGGCAGCCGCTACTTGCACATCAAGGCCTTGGCAATGATTCAGGGAGCAAAGAGCAGGTCGAGGCGGCATGGCGCTTCATGGTGCAGGAGGTGCAAAAGCGGCTGCCGCGCCATACGCGCACGCAGGCTGTGTTGTTGCGTGCGCTGGCTTTCGATCCGCAGCAACGCTTTGAGCGCTGTGGCACATTTGCGCAACAACTTCGGCTAGCCTTAGCCGGCGATGGTGTTCGGCTAGGCTTGCTGCCCGTTGTGCCACGCTCCTGGCGCTCACAGTCTGCCCGGTGGATTACGGCCAGCCTGACGTTGGGCTTTGTGCTGGCTGCGCTCGGTCTCTACGGCGAAGCAGTACCTAAACGGGCTTGTACACCGCAGATCACTGACACAGCCGCTGACCTCCGTCAAGCTCCAGGCGGGAACGCTGCTGCAGGGTGGCTTCCGCTGCGAGCTGACGATCAACTGACTGTCGTTGATCAGGTTTGGTTTGAGCAGCAGGCATGGCTGTCTGTAGAGCGCACAGGCGATGCCGCACATGGGTGGATTCCGGCGCAAACTTGTGCAGAATGGACGCAGCGATGAGCAACCCTCCACTCAACGTATTTGGTGCAACTGATCGCGGTTTGGTGCGCAGGCATAATGAGGACCAAATCGGTTGGCTGCATGCTTTTCCTGCCCTGCACTCTGGCTGGCGGCTGCGTGATGCTCAACTTGATCAAGGCTTGATCTGCGCTATCTCTGTCGATCAGATTAAGCGTTGGGGCTACTTGTTTGTGCTGGCCGATGGGGTTGGCGGGCAGCGCCAAGGCGCGCTAGCTAGCCACCAAGCTGTGCAGGGCTTGATCGATACCTTCTATACGGCGAGCATTGTGGCAGATACACCGGTCGAGCGCTTGCAGGTCGCGCTGTCCCAGACAAATAGATCAATGGCCCAGCGCGCCGCCCATGATCGCTCTGATCGTGCGGCTACACTGGTTGCGGCCCTGCTCTACCCGGATGGGAGTGAGTACGCTGGTGTGCTGGTCAATGTTGGCGATAGCGTTGGGCTATTGTGTGAGCCGCAGCAGACCAGCGAGCTATCACAGCGTCATGTTGCTGCCGATGGCCGTCTATGGCAGGTGATGGGCGATGCGATTGTTGAGCCATCTGTGTGTGCTTTTCGTCTACAGCGCGATGCTGTGCTGGTGCTTTGCAGCGATGGCCTGACCGATACTGTCGCTCGATCACACATCGCCCAGCTAGCTCGAAGTGCTCAGCCACGCACGGCAGTTAAGGCGCTGATGTGCCAGGCTAAACGTGCTGGTGGCCATGATAATATTTCGGTGCTGATTGTGCGCCCAGGCGGCCTCCAAGCTGTGCGCTATCGACGCTGGCTGTTGAGCGCTATGGCCGCCATACTTGCACTAACTTTTAGCTGGTGGGCAGCCAAGACGCCGCGCCAAGTAGCGATAGTTGATGGTTTGTCCCAGGCGGGCACAGGAGCGCAGGTGGCACTCGCATTGACAAGCACCCTGGCCCCGTTGCCATCAGCTACATTACAGCCTGCGCTACCAACATCAACGCCTGAGCGAAAAGTGATACATCCTCCGCCAACGTCAGCGGGTGTGTATCTACCGCCCATGCCTGCACTCACACCTACGCCTGTTCTGCCGCCTGTGCCGACCGCTGTAACAGCTTTGCCCCTTGTAAGCGCTACGCCTAGGGCTGTGCCAGCAACTAGTGCACCGCCAACAGCAACCAGCGTTGCGCCCCTACCAACAGCGACTGCACCGGTGCAAGCTGAACCTGGCATGCCTGCACCGTCGGCAACAGCTCTGCCGCTTGCGCCTAGCCCGACAGAAGGAGCGCCGCAGCCAAGCGCAGTTGCGGCAACGCGGATCGTACCACCAACGGCGGTATCAACTGCACCGACAACATCAATACCTGTTCCAACGCCGCAGCCATCGCCAACAGCTGTACCTACGGCTCAGCCAACCGCTGTAGCGCCAACAGTTGAGCCAACAGCAACCCCACTGCCAGTAGAGGAGCCGCCATTAACGGCTATACCTGTTACCGCTGCGCCTTGGCCACCTACGCTGGTCCCGTAATCCATGTGTTGGCAGCGCGCGCTCTTTGCGATTGTTCGTGCTGTTGATGCAGTGTGGAGGCTGCATCGAGGGTTGTCCAGATGTTGAGTGAATTCTCGCAACCCGTGCGTAATTCCATCGTTTCCATAGTAGCGATGCATAGGAATAGGACTCTGTGTTGTTTTGGCAGGCACTTAATTATAAAACTATAGGGCCTAGCGCTACATACTATTGTGTGCGTTTGGTAGGGAGTTTTATGTTACACTTTAAGTGATTTTTTACTTATCCGCTAGGGTAAACCACATGCCGCTGTACTATCGGGTTGCACAAATAGCAAATGCTCTTACGGCTGTCGTAAGCTTATCATCATTGATGATTGTGCTGTGGTTTAACGCCCGTCGGCGCGTAAATCTTAGCTTTGCTGCTTTCGCCTTAGGTACATTCGTCTGGATGGTGGGCACCTTTGCTGCCCGCATGTATGTCGCCATTCCTCAGCTAGGCGGTAGTCCGGTGTTGATGTTGGAGGTAGCAGCCAGCGGCTTTGCCATTGTTGGTGTGGCGCTTTTTTGGTTTGTTTCTGCGTTCTACAGCAGCTGGGGGCGCTATATGCGCCGCATAATTGCTGGTTTTCAGGGCCTGGGCCTACTTTTTTTGATTGTAGGCATTTGGCTGTTGTTTAGTGGCCAGGCGGTTCATGATCCGTTTCTGCGGCCTGGTGGGCAGCTCTCGTATGTGATCGAGCCGGTTGGGCAGATGCTGGGCGGAGTGCACTTCTTGTATGATCTGTTGGCGCTCGCACTGCTCATCTACCAACGTCAGCTTCGGCAAAACTGGTACTTAGTCGTTGGCACAACGCTTGTGTTCGTAAGCAGCTTAGCAACCTTGGTTGACTGGCAGCTGCCGATTCAGACGTTCGGCATGGTGTTCGCTGTGCTGTTTGTCACCTACGAGGTATTTAAACAGCAGGTCTTTAATCCTCTGCTGATCAACCAAAAATTTTTAGAGCAGGAGATCGAGCGGCGCTCCCATGAGCTGCGCACGTCACTGGTGGCACAAGAGCGTATGCGCCAGGAGCTAAATGTAGCCCACCAGATTCAGGTTGACTTACTACCACAGGAGATCCCGGCCCATCCACGCTTTACACTTGCGGCGATCTCGCTGCCTGCACGCGAGGTCGGCGGTGACTTCTACGCCCATGCGCTGCGCTCACAGCGCTATCTTAGTTTGGCGGTTGGCGATGTGAGCGGCAAAGGCATTCCGGCGGCGCTGCTGATGGCGCTGATCGTTAATACGTTCGATACGTTTGCGGCCATTCATCTCGATCAGGGCCTCCTGCTCAGTGACCTCAATCAGATCTTGTACCCGCGACTCTCGAAGAGCAAGCTCAACGCTGGTCTGTGCAGCCTAGTGCTCGATGTCGAGACCAGGATGCTCCAGGTTTCAAACGCTGGGTTGATTGCACCGCTCTTGTGGCGCAAAGGCAGCGTGCGCTACCTTGAGGTGACCGGGCTGCCGCTCGGCGCGCTGGCAAATAATACCTACAAACAGATTAACGAGCAGCTAGAGTTCGATGATCGGCTGCTTATCCTCAGCGATGGCCTCGTTGAGGTGCGCAATGCCCAGGGCGAGCTGTGGGGCTTTGATCGTCTGGAGTCCACGCTGGCCGCCTACGGACATCTTACCCCACAGCAGTTAATGCAGTACCTGCTGGATCAGGTCAACAGCTTTGCTGATCAGACGCCGCCGCAGGATGATATTACCTTGATCGTGGTGCATATTCACTGACTGTATTGACAGATGCCATTCTGTCCGCTCGGCTACGGTAAGGGATAGCGTATGCTTGATGCAGTGGGCTTGAAACACCAACGAGCGCGGCTCCTGTCTCGGAGCCTGCGCTCGTTGCTCCATTGATGCGCTGGTCTACGCTGCTTTAGCGGCAGCCTCGACTGGCTGAACCTGCTCGGCGACGCTGCTCTCGGGCGCGATGTGCCAGAAGGACTGCTGGGTGTACTTCCAGTTCGCCAGAATTTCGGCGGCGCGTGGGCTGCCTGTGCGCTCCCAGTGCTTTTCAACCAGCGCTCGCACATGATCGGCCAGCAGCGGCGATGTGACACGCTCGGCGTGCACAAGCTCTTTGTTGAGGTTGCGCGGGAAGCTGCCAATCGGATCGTAGACAAAGGCGCTGCCGCCGGTCATTCCGGCACCGAAGTTGCGCCCAGTTTTGCCAAGCACAACCACCGTGCCGCCGGTCATGTACTCACAGGCATGGTCGCCCACGCCCTCAACCACTGCGGTCGCACCACTGTTGCGCACCGCGAAGCGCTCGCCGGCTTGGCCTGCGGCGCAGAGTAGGCCAGCGGTGGCACCATAGAGCGCCGTGTTGCCGAGAATTGTCGCTTCGTGCGGATCAAACTGCGCGGCGTCGCTGGGGCGAATCACGATCTCGCCACCAGCAAGACCTTTCCCAACGTAGTCGTTGGCATCACCGACGAGGATCAGCTGCATGCCTTTGCTGGCCCACGCACCGAAACTCTGACCAGCACTGCCATGGAACTCTAGCTCCACACCGCCGTGCTCTGGCAGCAGCGCCAGCTGCCCGGCGAGCGTCGTGCCCGCTGTGCGATCTTGATTGGTGATGGGATTGCTGAGGGCGACCGCTGCGCCTGACTTCAGTGATTCGAGCGCGGTATCGACCAGCTGTTGGTTGAGCCGATCAAGCGGATGCTGCTGACGCTCGCCGCTCCAGCGGCGATCATGCTGACCGGTTGGGTCGGCATTGGCGAGCAGCAGCTCTAGGTCGAGCGCGCTACTACTGCTCTGCGGCTGCAGCAGGTCGACACGACCAATAACCTCATCGAGCGAGCGCGCGCCGAGCTGGGCTAGCCACTCGCGCACCTCTTGGGCGATGAACTGCATAAAGGCCATTACGTGCTCAACGGTGCCCGGGAACTTAGCGCGCAGCTCTGGTCGCTGGGTGGCGATGCCCACCGGGCAGGTGTTGTTGTGGCATGCGCGGGCCATCACGCAGCCCTCCGCGATCAGGGCGGCGGTGCCAAACGAGAACTCGTCGGCTCCGAGCAGCGCTGCGATCACAACGTCGCGGCCTGTGCGCAGACCGCCATCGACGCGCAGCCGCACCCGCCCGCGCAGATCATTCAGCATCAGCGTTTGCTGCGTCTCGGCGAGGCCGATCTCCCACGGCAGGCCAGCATTCTTGATCGACGAGAGCGGCGAGGCCCCTGTTCCGCCTGAGTGACCGCTGATCAGCACAACATCTGCGCCACCCTTGACAACGCCGGCGGCGATGGTGCCGACGCCAGACTCGGCCACGAGCTTGACCGACACGTCGGCGCTGGGGTTGATCACGTGCAGGTCATTGATCAGCTGCGCGAGGTCTTCAATCGAGTAGATGTCATGGTGCGGCGGGGGCGAGATCAGGGTCACGCCGGGCACGGTGTGGCGGATCGCAGCGATCTCGCCGCTCACTTTCGCGCCGGGAATCTGGCCGCCCTCGCCAGGCTTGGAGCCTTGGGCCATTTTGATCTGTAGCTCGCGGGCGTGCATTAGGTAAGCTGGCGTCACGCCAAAGCGGCCCGAGGCGATCTGTTTGATCGCGCTCACGCGGTCGGTGTTGAAGCGCTGCGGGTCTTCGCCGCCCTCGCCGCTGTTGCTCATGCCGCCAAGGCGGTTCATGGCCTGGGCCAGTGTCTCGTGGGCCTCACGGCTGAGCGACCCATGCGAGATGGCCGCTGTCGAAAAGCGCTTGACAATTGCCGCCACTGGCTCGACCTCAGCGAGCGGGATGGGCTGGGCGCTCACGAAAGTCAGCTCGTCACGCGGGTCAATCGGGCCGCTGGCACCAAGCAGGCGGCTGTATTCGCGGTAGGCGTCGTAGCCTGCCGCCCAGCTTTGTTCTGGATCGCTGGCGATGCGCACCGCCTGCTGGAGCGCGTGCACAACTGCTGGCTGGTAGGCGTGCTGCTCGCCGTCTTTCTTGTACTTGTAGAGGCCAGGGTGGCTCAGCGCCAGGCTCTCGGAGCGCCAGGCGAGCTGGTGGCGCGTGTAGACCTCGTGGCCGAGGCGCTTGAAGTCGGTGTTGCCAGGGTAGTTTGGTGTGCCCTGCAGACAGCGCTCGATCACGCTGGGGTGCAGACCAAGCGCCTCGAAGACCTGCGCGCCGCAGTAGCTATCGATGGTGGCGATGCCCATCTTGCTCATGATCTTGAGCAAGCCTTTTTCCAGCGCATGGCAGTAGTTACGCTCGGCCTCGGCGGGCGTGATCGGCGTGCGCGAGCGCTCTTGGGCTAGCTCGCGGATGCTGGCCAGGGCCAGGTAGGGGTTGACGGCTTCGGCACCGTAGCCGATCAGCACCGCGAGATGGTGCACCTCGTGCGCCTCGCCAGTCTCGATAATCAGCGAGCAGGTGCTACGGCGGCCGGTCTGAATCAGGTGGTGATGCACTGCGCCGAGCGCTAGCACGCTGGGGATGGGCATACGCTGGCGATTGCTGCCGCGATCGCTGATGATCAGCAGCGTCGCGCCTTTATCGAGCGCGCGATCCGCCGCTGTGCACAGATCGGTTAGCGCGTCGATAAGCCAGGCGGGGTCGTCGGTGCGCGGGAAGGTGGCGTCGATGGTGGCGGTGGTGAAGCTGCGATCAGTGCAGCAGCGTAGCGCCATCAGCTCGTTGTCGCGCAGAACCGGCGAGTCGAGCCAGACCTGATGATTGTGCGCCGGCGACTCGGCTAGAATGTTGTGGCGTGCGCCAAGCCGAATCGCCAGCGACATCACCATCTTTTCGCGCAGCGGGTCGATTGGCGGATTCGTCACCTCGGCGAAGCGCTGCTTGAGATAGCTGAACACTGGCCGGCCGATCTGTGAGAACACAGCGGCAGGCGTGTCGTCGCCCATCGAGCCGATCGGCTCGGCACCGCTGCGCAGCATAGGCTTGAGCACCATCGCCAGCGCCTCGGCGGTATAGCCAAATGTGGTCTGCTGCTCGGTCAGGTGCTCCACCACGGCCACCGGCAGATCCGGCGTGAGCAGATCGGCCATGAGCACCTGCGTCTGGCGCAGCCAGGAGCCATAGGGCTGGCGTGCTGCGACCCAATCTTTGATTGCGGTGTTGTCCCAAAGGGTGTGGCGCTCCAGGTCGATGGCGAGCATTTGGCCTGGGCCAAGGCGGCCTTTGCGAATAATGCGCTCTTCAGGGATGCAGGCCGCGCCGGTCTCGCTGCCCATCACCACCAGCCCATCGTCGGTGATGAGGTAGCGGGCGGGGCGCAGGCCGTTGCGGTCAAGCAGCGAGCCGACAATCTTCCCATCGCAGAAGGTGAGCGCCGCTGGCCCATCCCATGGCTCCATCAAGTTGGCGTGCCAGGCGTAGAAATCGCGCCAGGTGGATGGCAGGTCGGTGATATTTTCCCAGGCTTCGGGAACCATCATCAGCAGGGCGTGGCGGCTATCGCGGCCAGCGCGCACCAGCAACTCCAGCACATTGTCGAGCTGGGCCGAGTCGCTGCCGTTGGTGTCGATGATCGGGCGCAGATCGTCCATGGAGCCGAGGGCTGGCGTGGCGAGCAGTGGCTCGCGGGCGCGCATCCAGTTCACATTGCCGGCGAGCGTGTTGATCTCGCCATTGTGGCTAACGATGCGGAAGGGCTGGGCGCGCTCCCAGGTGGGAAAGGTGTTGGTGGAGTAGCGCTGATGGTAGACGGCGGCGGCCACGCGGTAGTCGGGATCGGCCAGATCGAGGTAGAACTGGGCCAGCAGCTCGGGCAGCATCAGCCCTTTGTAGACGATGGTGCGCCCGGACAGCGAGGGCAGGTAGATGTTCAGCCCGCGCTGGGCGCTGGTTTTCTCGATGCGGCGGCGGGCGCGGTACAGGCAGCGCTCGAAGTCGTCGGCGTCCATGGCCTCTGGGCGCTCGACGAGCACCTGGGCGATGGTGGGGCAGGCGGCGTAGGCGGCGGGGCCAAGGATGGTCATGTCGAGCGGCACATTGCGCCAGCCGAGCACGTGCAGCTCTTGCCAGCTCAGCGCGTCGTCGATGATCTGGCGGGCAGTCTCGAACTCGAGCGGGCTGCGTGGGCCAAAGACCATGCCGACACCAACGCGCTCGACTGGTGTTGAGCAGCCGTTGGCGGCAAGCTCACGGGCGAGCAGCGCATAGGGCAGCGTGGTTAGTATGCCCGCGCCATCGCCGGAAGCGCCATCTGCGCCAACCGCTCCGCGGTGCGTCAGGCTGCCAAGAGCTTTGAGCGCCATCTGCACCACAGCATGTGTCGGCTTGGCGTCGATGCGCGCCACAAACCCAATGCCGCAAGCGTCGTGTTCGAACTGTGGATCGTAGAGCAGGCGAGCCATGACGGAACCTCCTTCTGTGCAGTGAGGAATTGCACGCAGGCCGGGGAGGGAGAATCACCCGGTAATGGAAACACCGCAGGCGTCAGCGCCGCGCAGGGTTCCAGCATTGGAGGTTGTGCGTCATTGCAGCGGGGAAATTCTACATTGGATAGTGTTTGGATTAAGTGGGAAGCATTGAAATTGATTGTGCGAATTATACTACTCGATCTTGTGAAATTCGTCAATAGCACTTGTGCAGAATCAACAACACCCGCCAAATGTGACGGGTGCTGTTCCATGGTGCATTGCGCACTGTGCTAGTGCTTGAGCTGTGTGCGACGGCTCACAAGACCAACCATAAATAATGCGCTAGCGAGCAGCAGCCAAATCCAAGCGCTGCTGGGGCCGCCGCTGCCTGTATCTGGCAAGCTTGGCGGGATGATCGGCGTTGCGGTTGGCTCAACCGGCGCTGCGGTTGGCTCAACTGGCGTTGCAGTTGGCTCAACCGGCGTTGCGGTTGCGCTGTCGGCTGGTGTGGCGGTTGGCGCTGGTGTGGCGGTTGGCTCAACAACGGCCGTAGCCTGAATCGGCGTCGGCGGGGCGGGTGTCGCCGTTGGGATCACCGGCGTGTCAGTGGGCACAGGCGTTGCCGTGGGCGGTGTGGTTGGTGTGAGCGTCGGGCGTGGGGGCTGCTGAGCTTGGTGTGCCGCCGCAGTCGAGCCAAAGGCCAGCAGTAATCCCATCAGCGCCAGACACCACAAAAGCATGCGAGATCGGTCCATCCTGTTTCCTCTTGGCGGCGGTCGCTTGTTGACCGCCGCCACTAATCGTTTGATGCTCCGCAGTGCCGCTGCTTGCTGTAGCCGCCGACGCTCGGCGACGACCTCCCGCTTGTGACGCACTGCTTAGTTTGTTGATCGCTTCGATTGTAGCGCTGAATTGCTGTTTAAACTAGTGTTCCAGCGCTCAAGATAGCGCCGAATCTCAGAAACTGTCGCCTGCGCTGCTGATGGCCGTGCCGCCGGGCTATCTTTGAGCACCAGTGGGAGGTAGATCACGGCATTCGCGCTCGCTGTGTCGTTGTCGGTGATGCTGACGCTGAGGGTTGGCCCGTCGAGCTGCGCGTAGTCGCTGTCGGCGCTGCTGATGGTATGCGCGATCTGGCCACTGTGCGGCGAGCCTTCCACGGCTGCATCATCGACGGCCTGGACATAGATGGTCTGCGGGACGCTCCAGGTTTGGTCGTCGAAGACGAGGGTGAGGCTGGTGGTGAAACTCACGCCATCGCTGCTGATGAGCGTCTGGCCGTCGGTGATGCTGGCGGTGATGCTGACCGGCGCGCTCGGCGGCGTGGTCAGCGCCAGCGTGTAGGTATCGGTGGTGGGGCCGGTCTCATCGACGCTTGTGTCGCCACCGGACTGCTCGACGGCGAGGCCGGGCTGGTCGTTGTCGATGATGTCGATGCTCAGCGTGGTCTGGAAGTCAAGGGCGCTGTACTCAGCTGCGCTATTTGGATCGACGCTCACGGTGAAGCGGCCCTGATGCGGCGATGGCTCGGCGCTCAGATCATCGACCGCACGCTGGTAGATCAGCTGCGGTGTGGCCCATGTACTTGACGTAAAGTTGAGCATGAGCGTTGGCGCGTAGGTCACGCCGTCGCTGCTGAGCAACGTTTGGCTATCGCTGACCTGCGCCGTGATGACCACAGCGGCGGTTGGCGCGCTGCCCAGGCTTAGCGAGTAGGTGGCCACGCGGGTCTGATTTTCGTCAATCGAGGTGACCTCCGGCCCGCTGATCAGCACGGCGGCGCTGTCGTTATCAGCGATCTGGGCGGTCACGCTGACGGGCGTGCCTGCGGCGGCATACTCCGGCGCGCTGCTGAAATCGAGGCTGTGGGTGATCACGCTGGTGTGTGATCCTTCGGCCACGGCATCGTCAACCGCCTGCACCGTGATCGTCTGTGGCTCGCTCCAGTTGAGCGCGGTGAACACGAGATCGAGGCTGGTGGTAAAGGGCGCGCTGTTGCTGCTGATCAGGCTTTGGTTGTCGGCGACGCTGGCGGTGACGGTGACCGGGCCGGTTGGCGGGTCGTGCAGCGTGACCGTGTAGCTGTCGGTGCTGCCGCCCTCGGTAATGGCGAGCGTGGTTGGAGTGATGATTGTGCCGGGCACGATTGGCTCGAAGTCGTAGGTGGTGGTGGCGTTGTTGATGCCAAGGCTGACGTTATCGACGTTGCCGACGAAGCTTGGCCAGCCGCCGCCAGCCTTGAAGAGCGTTGCGCCAAGCGTGGCGTGAATGCCCATGTTGGGCCAGAGCTGGAGCACCTGATCCCACGTGCAGGGGTTGGCCTGGGTGCAGCTGGTGCTGGGGGCGACGCTGGTGTTGGAGCGCCACCAGCGGCCGGGGCCAGCCGCATCGAGCGGATTCCACGTCTGCCAGATGTTGGGCTGCACGGTGTCGGCGGGCGCGCCGAGGTATGGCTCGTAGGTTAGGCGGCCCTGCCAGCTCGTGATCGGATCAGTGAGATCATAGTCAACGTTGAAGCTCAGCGAGGCGGCGAGCGCTGCTGTCGAGGTTGGCACCGAGCGGTAGGTGCTGTAGCTCAGCTCGGTGATGGTGTCGAAGCGCGTGCCAAGGTGATCGAGATTGTACAGCAGCATGCGCCCGTTGGTGTTGTAGACACTTAGCTCGACGCTGCCGTCGCCAAGCGGTGGCGTGCCAGGTCCAAGCACGAAGTCGCCGCTGGCGTCGTTGTCGGTTGAGGGTGGATCGACGGCTAAATCCCAGCCGTGCAGATCGTAGGGCTTAACCACGACCACGTCGGAGCTGAAATCATTGTCGCTGATGGCGACATCGACGCTAGCGAGCGGCTCAAGCGCCAGATACTCGGCGGCGCTGTTGGGATCGAGCGTATGTTGAATACTGCTGCTGTGGTTGCCCTCGACGCTGCTATCATCAACCGCCTGCACCGTGATGGTCTGCGGCTCGCTCCAGGTGATGCTATCGAAGGCTAGTGTGACGCTGTTGGTGAAAGTTGCGCCGTCGTCAGCGCTGATGGCGATCTGGCTATCGGCGACGCTGGCGGTGAGCGTCACCGGGCTGGTTGGCTCGGCCTGGAGGGCCACGGTGTAGCTGGCGCTGCTGCCGCCCTCGCTGACGCTGAGCTGGGTTGGATTGACGAGAACCGTCGGCGGCAGATCGGCGTCGAAGTTGTAGGTGGTGCTGCTGCCGTTGATGCCAATAGTGAAGTTATCAACGTTGCCGACGAAGCTGGTCCAGCCGCTGCCGGCCTTGAAGACGATGCCGCCGAACGGCCCGTGAATGCCGATGTTGGGCCAGAGCTGGAGCACCTGATCCCACGTGCAGGGGTTGGCCTGGGTGCAGCTGGTGCTGGGGGCGACGCTGGTGTTGGAGCGCCACCAGCGACCGGGGCCAGTCGCATCAAGCGGATTCCACGTCTGCCAGATGTTGGGCTGCACGGTGTTGGCGGGCGCGCCGTGATATGGCTCGTAGTTCAAGCGGCCCTGCCAGCTGGTGACGGCGTCGGTGAGATCGTAGTCCACATTGAGGCCCAGGGCAACAGCGAGCGCCGAGGTCGAGGTTGGCACCGAGCGGTAGGTGCTGTAGCTCAGCTCGGTGATGGCGCTGAGCAGTGTATTGGTGTACTGGTCAGTCGCCAAGATGATGCCGCCGCTGGAGTTATCGACGCGCAGCTCGACGCTGCCGATGCCGAGCGGTGGCGTGTCTGGTCCCATCACGAACTGGCCGCTGGCGACACCGCCGCCGCCGGACTCGTCGATGATGGCCCAATTGTTGAGATGGGTTGGTGTAACTGTGATCACGGCTTGCGGTTGCCGTACAGGCTGCGTGGCAGCCGTTGCCGCGAGGCTGCTAAGCGGCACTATTGTGAGCAGCACTACCAAGCGTGCTAGCTGCTTGTGAATGGACCGGCTGACGCGGGATGCGGTGTGAGACACAATGAACCTCCCTCATAGTCCTAACATCTGCACGTGCGGGATGTGGTTGTGCTAGTGATTATCGTAGCTGGCGTGGCGACTTGTCAATGCGCTCTTGATCCTAACAACTTCCGTGCCAAGAGGGGGGGCTGGTTTTAAGCCGTGCTAGCGGCAGGGGCGAAGTGCAGGCTTAACAGCAAAACCACCGCTGTGATAGCTGCACAGCAGTGGTTTGATTTGGCAGGGGTGCGGGGATTCGAACCCCAAAATCCGGTTTTGGAGACCAGCGGTTTACCATTAGCCTACACCCCTAGGTGGTCTCGTTTGGCGCGGGTCAGTATAGCATAGCCAGCGTTGAAACGCAAATGCAATCGTTCACAAAACGCCGAAAATCCGGTAAACTGATCCTCACATCTTTAACTACTTACCGCGAGGCCGCGATGACCAATCCTTCTCTTATTGGGCGCACCCTCAGCCATTTCCACATTGATAAAGAGCTGGGGCGAGGCGGCATGGCCGTTGTCTATCGGGCACATCAAACCAATCTCAATCGGCTGGTGGCGCTGAAGGTGCTGCCGCCAGAGATGACCTATGATACAAGCTACATCGCCCGCTTCCAGCAGGAGGCGCGCGCCGCAGCGGGATTAGAGCACACGCATATTGTGCCAATCTACGAGATCGGCGAGGCCGAAGGGTTCTATTTCATTGCAATGAAGTATATCGAGGGCACCACGCTCAAGAGCGTCATCGACCAAGAGGCTCCAATGCCCGTGGCGCGCGTTCTGGAGCTGCTGGAGCCGGTTGGGCAGGCGCTTGACTACGCCCACCGCCACGGCGTTGTCCATCGTGATATCAAGCCCTCGAATGTGATGCTGACCAGCGATGCGTGGGTCTACCTGACCGACTTTGGCCTCGCGCGCGGCAACAACGAGGGCCAGCCGGGCCTGACGCAGGCGGGCACGATCATGGGCACGCCGGAGTATATGTCGCCAGAGCAGGCGCAGGGCCTCACGGTTGGCCCGCCGAGCGATCTGTACTCGCTGGCGATTATGGCCTACGAGATGCTGAGCAAGGGCACGCCGTTTGAAGGTGCGAATGCGCAGTCGATCTTGTTTGCGCGCGTGATGCATGCGCCGAAGCCGCCATCAGCGCTCAACCAAGCTATCAGCCCAGCGGTGGAGGATGTGCTGATGCGCGCGCTGGCCCGTCAGCCAGAGGCGCGCTTCCCCACTGCGCAGGCGTTTTTCAAGGCGCTGCGTGATGCAAGCGCGTATCGGCCGCTGCGTCCAGGTGATCAAATCCCGCCGCACAACACCGCTGGACAGGCGACAATTGTCGCTGGGCCAACGCCTGCCAGTATGAGTCCCGCGTATGGTCCGCCCGCACCTGGCTATGTTCAGCGCCCGCCGAGCTACCCGCCGCAGCCACAGCAGCCAGCGAGCTACCCGCCGCCACAGGCTGCGAGCTATCCGCCGCAGCCACAGCAGCCGCCGAGCTATCCGCCGACACAGGCCGCGAGCTACCCGCCGCAGGTCGCGAGCTACCCGCCGACTGCGGCGATTGCTCCAGGGAGAGGGAAGCGGCGCACGGGCCTTATGCTGGGCCTTGTGGCGCTGCTCGCTGTGCTGGCAGTGGGCGCGTACTTTATCTTTGCTGGCGGTGGCGATGTCGGCGAGCAGCTGACGGCGGGCGCGCAGGCGTTTGAGCGCCCCGGCGGCCTAGCCGATGCCGCGACAGCCTATGCCGCCGCTGCTAAGGCCAAGCCCGACAGCGTGGAGGCGCAGGAGTGGCTGGCCATGACACAGTTTATGCGCAATCAGCTTGAGCCAGCCAAGCAGGCCGCGCAGGCGGCGATCAACCTTGCGCCGAACAAGGCGCGGCCCCACGCCTGGCTGAGCCTCATCCTCGACGAGGATTTCCAGTACACCGAGGCGCTGGCCCAAGCCGAGGAGGCCGTGCGCCAGGAGTCGGGCGCGCCCGAGGGCTATGTGGCGCGGGCGATTGTGCGCGCCGACACAGCGATGCTCTACACTGACGAGGGGCTGCTGCAGCAGGCGCTTGACGACAGCGAGCAGGCGATCAATCTCTCGCAGTCCAGCGATAAGCTGACCCAGGCGCTGGCCTACTACAGCAAGGGCTATGTGCTCTGGCAGACATATCAGCTGCGCAGCACGCTCGGCGGCGATCTTCAGGTCAACCTTATTCAGGATGGCATCGACCAGTTCAACCGTGCGCTGGGGCTGCAGAACCAGCTGCCAATGATTCACACCGGGCTAGGCTACTTTTTTGCCGAGCAGGGCTATCAGTCGGCGGCGCGCAATCAAGACGACTCTGACGAGAAGTACGCGAAGGCCGAGGATTCGTTCCGGCAGGCGATTCAACTTGATGACACCTATGCGCCGGCATGGGCTGGTGAGGGCTGGATGTTTGTCTACAAGTCCGAGTACGATCACGCGCTCGAGTCCTTCAACGCCGCCCTTGATCGCGACGCGGAGCTGCCAACGGGGCTAGCTGGCCGCGGCCTAGCCAACTGGTGGCTGGGTCTCAACAACTTGGATGCTGATCAGGCCAAAGAGTACTACACAGCAGCGGCCAAGGACTACGCTGCGGCGCTTGAGCAGGCCCCGCAGTACTTGTCGGTCTACAGCGACCTGGGCTATGTGTACCTCTACAGCCTGAATGATCCGGCCAACGCTGAGGATACGTTCCGGCGTGGGCTGGAGCAGAATCCGCAGTATGCACAGGCGGCGGTTGGCCTTGGTGATACGCTCCAGTATCAGGGCTACTTTAACGAGGCCATTGAGGCCTATGATCAGGCGATCGGCATCGATAACTCGATTGGCGCAGCTTATGTGGGCAAAGGCCAGTCGTTGCTCAAGCTCGGTGAGACCGATGCAGCACTGGAGCAGTTTGATCTAGGGCTGGGCTACAACGCCTCGCTTACCGATGCCTACCTAGGCAAGGCAGAGGCCCTCCAGTCTCAAGGTCGCAGTGCGGATGCACGCGGCGTCTTAAGCGACGGCCTAGAGATTGTGCGGCCTGAAGATAAGCAGCGGCTGCAAGCTGCGCTGGATAACCTCTGATGGGGGCGCTGTTTGCGTGCACACCGGTGCTGCTGATGCTTGGCGGCGCGCTGGCGATGGCGCTGTGGGTGCGCCGGGTGCCCAGCGAGCAGCGCGGCGCGGCTGGCAAGTCGATGATCGTGCTGTTCAGCCGGGGCAGCGGCGTGCTGCTGATGGCCTGGTTTGCGCTTGGGATTGCGCTGAAGCTGGTGCCGCCAGGGTTTGGGCTAACGCTGGCGCTGATCGGCCTGGCGCTGATGTTCCAAGGCTGGATCTTCAATCGCATCTACTAGCCCAATCATAGAAGGAGGTCGGCGATGGCGGTGCTGCCAATTGTAGAGCTGGGAAATCCCCTGTTGCGTCAGCCCTCGGCAGCGGTTGCCGATCCCACCAGCGCCGAGGTGCGCCGCATCTTCGAGCATATGCATGACACGCTCGACGACTACCGCAGCCGCACCGGCTACGGTCGGGCGCTGGCTGCGCCACAGCTGGGCTTTCTGCAGCGCCTGGTGCTGGTCAAGACCAGCGATGTGACGCTGGAGTTGGTCAATCCGCGCTTTGAGCGCTGGGGCCGCGAGGAAGACCTGCGCTACGAGTCGTGCTTTAGCTTTCCGGGGCTGTGGGGGCTGGTGCAGCGCCCGGTCGCGGTGGTCGTGGCGGCCTGGCTGCCCGATGGCTCGGAGCGGCGGATTGAGGCCGATGGCTCGTTGGCGCGCATCCTCCAGCATGAGATCGACCACCTTGATAGCCTGATCTGGCTTGATCGTAATCCTGACCTGCACAGCCTGTGCACCACAGGCGAGTACGAGAAGCGCTACACCAGCCGCTAGCCAAATGTTCCGCCGTGATCATGGCCTCGCCTGTGATCACGGCTGGCTGTGCTGGACAGGCCAGGCGTGCTGCGGCATGGCCGTGGCGAATTGGTATAATGATAGCTGATGTAGCGTGTCCGGGCGGCTTTGTGCTAGCCCGGTTTTTGTTCTATGTGTGGCAGAAAACCTTTTGATTGCGGGAGCGACTATGTATACATTCGAACGTTTTGCGCAGGAGATCAAGCAGGCGCTGGTAGCGACGGGCCTGCTGACTGAGGATCAGATCGATCTATCTGTGCCAAAGGCCAAGGGAGCCACCGGCGATCTGGCGCTGCCCTGCTTCAAGGCGGCCAAGGCGCAGGGCGGCAATCCGGCGCAGCTGGCCCAACAGCTGGCCCAGCAGCTGACGCTGCCTGCGGACGGGCTGATCGGCACAGTCGAGGTGGCCGGGCCGTATGTGAATTTTTCGCTGCGCCAAGCGGCCTTCGCCGCCGAGGTGCTGCACGATGTCGCCGAGCGCGGCGAGCACTATGGCTGTGCTGATAACGCCACTGGCCGCACCGTCATCGTCGAGTACTCGTCGCCGAACATCGCCAAGCGCATGCACGTCGGCCATATTCGCTCGACGATCATCGGCCAAGCCATCGCCAACCTGTATGCGTGTAGCGGATACCAGGTTGTGCGCGACAACCACCTTGGTGACTATGGCAAGCAGTTCGGCGTGATGATCGCCGCCGTGCAGCGCTACGGCCGCCCTGATGCCGAGGGCGAGGCAGCTCTGGAGCAGATGGAGGGCATCTATCAGCGCTACAATAACTTGCTGCGCGATGCCGCCGCCGCCGACGAAGAGTTCAATCCTGATGCCGAGGGCGATCTGGACGATGAGGCGCGCGCGTGGTCGCTCAAGCTGGAGCAGGACGATCCGCAGGCTGTCGAGCTATGGCAGTGGATGGTCGATCTGACCAAGGCCGCCAACCAGCGCAACTACGATCGGCTTGGCGTGCACTTTGACACGCAGCACGGCGAGAGCTTCTACAAACACTTGCTCGGGGAGGTGATCAACGCGGCGGGCGAGAGCGAGCTGGCCGAGCGCGATAACGGCGCGGTCATCATTAAAGATTTGCCCGATGCGCGCGGAAAGACGCTGCCGACGTTTCTTATTCAGCGCTCCGATGGCGGCACGCTCTACATCACCCGCGATATTGCGACGATCAAGCACCGCGAGGCGACCTACGATCCGGCGGCGATCATCTACATCGTCGGCCAGCCGCAGGAGCTGCACTTTCGCCAAACCTTTGCGCTGGCGCGCGCACTTGGCTACACCGATGCCGAGCTAACCCATGTCTCGTTTGGCACGGTGTTCGACGCGCAGGGCCAGGCGTTATCAACGCGCAAAGGCAACATGATCTACCTTGAGGCGCTGCTCGACGAGAGCTACACGCGCGCCAAGGCGCTGATCGAGCAAAAAGTCGCCGAGGGCAAGACAACCCTTAGCGCCGAGCAGATCGACGCCGTGGCCAAGCAAGTTGGCGTTGGTGCAGTGATCTACAACGATCTGTATCAGGACCCGAAGCGCAATATCACCGTTGACTGGGATCGCATGCTGGCCTTCGAGGGCAACAGCGCGCCCTATCTGCAGTACATGCACGCCCGTTGCTGCTCGATTCTGCGCGAGGGTGCGCCGCTGGCTGCGGACTATTCCGCCGCCCTGCTGGTGCATCCGACCGAGCAGAGCCTGCTCAAAGAGATCGCGCGCCTGCCCGAGGTTGTGCGCGAGGCCGCCGAGCGCTTTGCGCCGTTCGTGATCGCCGACTGGCTGTATGCCACGGCGCGCGCCTTCTCCGCCTTCTACGATGCGTGCTCGGTGCTGAAGGCCGAGACGGCCGAGCTGCGCGCTGCGCGGCTGCACCTGGTGGACGCAACGGCGCAGGCGCTGCGCAATGGCTTGGCGCTGCTGTCGATCCAAGCGCCAGAGCGCATGTAGCCGCTGGTGCTTCACCAACAATTAATCAACAGAAACATCTACCCACGGTACAATTGATCAACTGAGATGCCAATGGCGGCTTGCAGTGTGCAGGCCGCCATTGTGTATGTGTGTAGCGTAAGGAGATTCGCTTGATCAAACGAGTTGCTTTGGTTTTGGCCGCTGTGGTGCTGCTGGCGGTGATCGCTGGCGCAGTCTACTATTTTCGCCTGACGGCGGATGTTGAGGTGTCGGATGCGTCGCCAGTTGCGCCGACGCTCGCTGTGCCAACGGCGGCAGCCAGCCCAACCACGGCGGCGGTGGAGCCAACCGCCGCCAGCGCTGATCCAGCCGCAGCCACCACCGCGCCAGCCGCCACCGCGCCTGTCGCTGGAGCGCGCGTCTACCGCATTGATGCCGCCCAGTCAACGGCGACCTACACGGTCAGCGAGACGTTTTTCCGCGAGAACAACCGGGTGGCCAACGCCGTTGGCACCACCAACGCCATCGCCGGTGATATTTTGATCGACACAGCCAACCCGGCCGGATCGCAGGTTGGCGATATCGTTGTCGATATTAGCCAGCTGAAGTCGGACAGCAATCGCCGCGACAACGCCATCCGCCGCGAGTGGCTGGAGTCGGCGACCTACCCGCTGGCGACCTTCGCCAACGCGCGCATCGTTGATCTGCCCAGCGATCTGCAGGCGGGCCAGCCGTTCAGCTTCAAGCTCGAGGGCGATATGACCATCCACGATACGACCAACCCGGTGGTCTGGGATGTGACGCTGGTGCTCGATGGCGACACGCTGCGCGGCAGCGCCAGCACCACGCTCGCGATGAGCGACTACAATGTTTCACCGCCAGATATCGCTGGCATCCTCAAGGCCGAGGACACAGCGCTGCTCGGCTTGCAGTTTATCGCTACGGCTGTGGAGTAGCGCTGCGCTCGTAGAGCGCCGTTGGGTTGAACTCCCAGGCGACAATGGTGGCGCTATCGCGGCCCTGCTCGTTCTTGACCACATTGAGGGCCAGCTCGATGCGCTGCTCCAGGCTCTCGGGGGCTGAGAACAGCGCGTACAGAAACTGCGGGTTGGTGAACGGCTCGGTGCCGCACTCGAGCAGCCCGTCGGTGGCCAGCAGAATGATGTTGGGGCCAGGCTGCAGCAGCTGCACGCCTGAGCTGCGGCAGGCCACGCCGCGATCAAAGGTGTTGACATGCCCAATCCACTGATAAAACACGCGCTGATTGAGGCCGTACTGGCCAAACTGCGTTAAGATCGGGTGCAGCAGGTAGGCGACACAATCGCCAATCGACCACCACCACACATAGGCCTCGCGCCTGACCACCAGCAGGCACGAGGCCTCGCCGCGCACTTGACGGCAGCGCTCGCGGGTGGCGGGCGCGCGCAGCAGCTGCTCAACCAGCCGCTCTAGCTCTGGTAGGGCGTGGGCCGCCGGGTGCTCTAGCAGCTGCTGAATCTCCTCGAAGGCACCGCTGAAAATGTCGAGCAGCATTGCGGTGCTCTCGGCAGAGTGGTGGGCGTCGCAGATCAGCGCCAACTCCCAGGCGTTGTTTGCGCCTGACCACAGCAGCGCCCCGTCTTCATTTTTATCGGCTCCGGCGGCGGTGGTGCCGCCATAGCAGCCGAGCACAAGTGGCCCAGCGCGTTCAATATGCGGTTGATCAAAATGTGGGTGAGTGTGCCCAAACCAGCGCAGCGCACGATTGGTCATAGAGTCGCTTCCTCGATGTTTGAAAACAAGCGGTAGTGTAAAAATGGGAAAGGGTTGCAGGCTTCCTCCAGCGCAGACACTTGCGCCAGCTGCGCGGCCGCGAGCGTCTCGCTGTTGGCTAGCCGCAGGAGGTCGTGGACATGGGCCAGATGCGTTGTGCGGCGCGCCAGCCCGTAGTCGGCCGCCGCCGTGCCCTGCCAGCGATCCCAGTCGCCTGACTGAGCCAACAGTAATTCACGCGCCGCCTGGTTGAGCACGCGCTCGTGCCCGGCGTCGAAGCGGTGGTGTTTGGCGATCGCCTGGCGCAGGCGCAGGGCGGCGGTATGGATAGCGCCATCGATCAGTCCATTCTCTACTGGCGCAGGTCGCAGCTCGTGCTCGATGCTGGCCTCGGCCAAGGCGCTGCTGGGTGTGGTCAGCTGCAGCAGCGTCGAGCGATTGATCGCCTCAATCAGCGAGCGCAGCCACATACCGCCCTCGAACCAGCCCGATCCAAACACCTCCATCTGCGTGGCCAGCATCAGCTGCGCCTGCTGTGCGGCGGGCGTGCGCGAGTGGAGGTCCTCAAGCACCGCCACGAAGTGACGCGCATGCAGGCGCGCGCGCGCATAGGCATAGAACGGATCGTAGCGCATGCCGTTGTTGGACAGCTCTGGCTGTGCCGAGCGGTACACAGCATCGCCAGGGTAGCCCAGCGTGAGCGAGCGCACATGCAGGCCCAGCTGCTCGTTTGGTGGCAGCACCCAGATGCCCGCCTGCTTATCGAGCCAGCCAACCGCCGCCCACGAGGGCGTGGTATCGGGCTTGCCGATGACGCCATGAATGCCCAGCGGCGGCAGCATGGGGATGAGGCTTGGCGGCAGCGGGTCGTCGGCGGCCCACAGCACCTCTGGACGGCGGCCGAGGTGGCGCGACACGCTAATCAGGCCAGCCTGAAGCTGAATACGCTGCGTCAGTTGATCGTGCAGATGCGGCACAATGTTGGTTGCAGTCATCAGCAGTGGCTCGATCACGCCCGCCTCAACCAGCGTGCGGGTAGCAGCAACGATATCACGATTCCAGTCGCGCTCGAAGACGCGCTGTGAGCGCCCGTGGAGCTGCAGATAGAACTGCGCGATGTAGCGGGCGTACTCATCGTGGCGGTTGGCCGCGACAGCCGCCTCGGCCTGCTCGACCAGCTGATCGAACATCTGCGCCAGATGTTTTTGCACCACGCGGTCGGCGAGCTGCTCAAGCAAAATTGGGCTGAGCGCCAGCCCGAGATGCACGGTATGCCCTTGTTCGAGCAGATCGTAGAGGCCGATCAACATCGGCACGTAGGTTTCGACAACTAAAGAGTGCAGCGGCTCTTCGCCAACGGCCGAGGGGCCTGGCTGGCGCACAAATGGGGCATGCGCCTGCAAGACCAGCATGACCTGGGCCGGGCGCATACCAGTTTCAGTCTTGAGCTTTACCATAGTGTCTCCGCACCCGTCGTCGTCGCCAGCGTCGGCCAACAGGTTGCGCAGTTGGCAATGCTAACTTGCGCAGCGTTCGCTCGTGATCGACCAGCTCTGGCCGTCCCGACCAACGTGGAAAGGTACTCAGGGCTAAGATGATCAGGCCAGCATACAATGCGAGCACAGTCAGGATCACGACTTTGCCGCTGAACGGGCCAAGCGTGGCATCGACGACGAATGTTTCGAGGCGAGGTCTATCTGGAACTTGTGGATGAATCAGCAGCTTCAGAAACCAAACACACAGCAAAAAAAGAAAGATCGCCAGGTAGTTGTGCCGTAGTCGGCGGCCAAGCGCTTCAAGCGGTGAGACTTTGAAGTGAGGCGCGGTCATATCGCTGATCAGCAGCTTGTGCCAGTACTGATCAACGGCCAGTGTGTTCTGGCCCAGCAGCGGCGCGTAGAAGTCCGTCTCGAGCAGCCGCAGCCACGTGGCCCATAGATCGTAGTAGCGATAGCGCCGCGACTCGATGACCCAGAAGCCACAGCAGAACACAATCGTCAACAGCAGTGCCGCATGGTGATGCAGCGGGTCACTGAGCACAAACGATGCCGCTGTGCCACTAATCGCCACCGCCCAGTTGGTTGGTGCATCAATGCGTGAGCGCCAGGTGCAGGCGCGGTCCATCAGACCACGATACAGATGCACCATGACTCCTGGGGCTGGTGGTTGTTGCGGTGATCGAGGTGCGCGCATGCTGCTAACTCCTGATGCATTATAGTCCGCTTGGATGAGCAGCGTCAAGCGTTGGGCAGGCGCGGCGGCGCGTCCTGCGGCAGGGTGTACAGGCGCTGCGTTGGGTAGGCCAACTCAAGCGCCGGGTCATCGGCAAAGGCGCGCAGGATATCCTCCCAAATACCTTGGGCGCTGCCACGGCGCTGGCGCGGGGGGCACAAGTAGCGAATCGTCAGCAGCACGCCGCTGGCCTCGACGCTGGTGTAGACGGTTGGCGTGAGCGTCGAGTAGGTCAGCAAGAACTGGCGTCCAGCCTGCTTGACATATTCGGCGGCGCTGCTGCTGTCGGCGCTGTGGCGCTCGGCGATCGCCTGCAGCACGCGCTTGCCGCGCTCCCAGTCGCTCTCGAACGTCAGCAGCACCGGGATCTCGTTCCACAGCAGCTGAAAGCCGCGCGTGTAGTTCGCCAGCGCCTCCGAGAACACCTTGCCGTTGGGGATGTAGATGATGCGGCCTGTGCTCTGATCGGCGCTGACCCAGTTGCCCACCTCCATCAGCAAAAATTGAAAGATGCGCACATCGATGACATCGCCAACGTGCTCGCCGATCTGAATACGGTCGCCGATGCGCAGCGGCCGTCGCCAGAGGATGAACACCCAGCCCACGAAGTTCACAATCAGCGACTGCAGCGCGATCGCTAGCCCAGCCGAGAGCAGTCCAAAGTAGGTGGCGGTGTACGAGGCGAATCCGCCGCCGACCCACAGCGCCACGAGCAGGATGCCGCCGATCAGGAACGCGAGGTAGCGCGATGTTTTACGCCACTGGTAGATCACCGCCAGATCGGTGCCGCGCGCCCGCACGACGCGCAGGCTTAAGTGGCGCACAGCAGCGAGCGTGCCGATGATCAAAGCCGAGGTAATGATATTGCGGATAGTGGTTGGGCGGGCGAAGAACGCCTGGAACGCTTCCACGAACTGCCTTCCTTTCGTCGTGCCAGCTGAATGAATGGTACAATCACATGGTTTGCACGTGCCACTTTTCGATGATACCAGGAGGTGACTATGCCGAATGGCAAAACCCACGATATGCTGACTGTGGTCACTGGCGTGATCGGCATTCCGGTGGTGTGGGGCCTTTTGCCTGATCATAATCTGGCGGCAACACTCACCTGGTGTGGCGCGCACATTGTGTCGGGCATCGCCTTCTCGCCAGACCTTGACCTCGCCTCGACGCCCTATAAGCGCTGGGGGCCGCTGCGCATTATCTGGTACCCTTACCGGCAATTGATCGGCCACCGCGATTGGGTCTCGCACAGCCTCGTGTTTGGCCCGCTTATTCGCCTGGGCTACTTTCTGCTGATGAGCGCACTGCTGATCTGGCTCTTCCTGACTGGCCTCAGTCAGTTGATCCCGATCAGCGGGGCGCGCTGGAGCGGGGCCTTCTGGCGCTCGGTGGGCGATCTGTGGACCGACCATCGCGCTACGGTGGTTATTTTTCTGATTGGATTTATCACTGGCGGCGCAGTGCACTCGATCGCCGACTGGCTTAGCTCAAGCAGCGAGCCAAATCACCGCTCGCTGCGCAAGTCATGGCGCAAGCGCCGTCGCCGTGATGACGATGAATGGGGTATTTGGTGATGGAACAAGCTTTTGCTCCAACCTGGGCCGAGCGTCGCAATGGTCTGCTGATGCTGGGCATAACGCTGCTGCTGCTTGGTGTTGGCGTGCTGATTGCGGTGCAGATGTGGTCGAAAAACCCGCTGCTGGCGGTGCTTGGATTGGTCTTTGGCTGTGCTGCGGGCGGGCTGGCTGGGCGCTTGGCGCTCGGGCTGCTCTGGCCACGACGGCTGGTTGTGGCCGAGGAGTACGGCGCGCTCCAGCGCGCTGGCCGTGCGGCTGTGGAGTGGCGCTGGGACGACGGCAGCCACATCGACTGGCAACAAACCAGCACCAGCCGCTACGCTCCCGAGCAGCCGGTGCTGGTGCTCGCCAACGGTGAGGTGATCGAGCTTGATCAGTTTGGCATGCCCGCCTATCAGGCTGTGCGCGAGCGCTTGCTGTGGGGCGGCTGGGTCGAGGCTGGCCGCGAGCCGTAGTCGCGCTCGCTGCGCGTGCGAGCAGGCGCTGGGTGTCCGAGATGCGCCAGCGCACCGCCCGCTTGCTCCTGGGCCTGCCTGGACGCCACCGACGCCCGCAGATCTGCGCTAGCTGAGCCAAGCGCCCACGTTGCCTTCGCCGCGACTGTCGAGCAGCAGCTCCGGCGGCGCAGGCTGGTTGTTCCAGAAGCGGTTCCAGTTGCCCATGGCGCTCATCTTTACCAGGCCAAGAATCACCAACAGCACCAGCAACGACCCCAGAATAACCGGGCTGTATATGAAGGTTAAGAAGCCTTGCAGGAAGAGAATGATCACGCTGTCGATCGAGAGCAGCTGAATGCCGTTCTCAAGCACGCCGATCAGCATGATGAACGACATCAGCCCAATAAAGCCAAAGCTTGTGATGGTGACAACGCGCCCGACCTGTAGCAGCGCCGCCAGCCAAGCCTGCTGGAGGTTGATGCGGCGGCCTGGCTTGGGCATGCGCGGCTGAAGACCCAGCTTGGTCTTGCTCTTGGGGTAGAGGCCGCGCGTGCCGCGTGGCACCACGGGCACCCAGGCGATAGTCGGCGGATCGTTCGTCAGCGCAAGCAGCAGCGGCGGGCCGGTGATGTCCAGCCCCACCGAGGTGACCGGACCAGTGAAGTTGTGCGGCAGAATCGGCCAGCCGACAAATGGGACAGCAATCAGCAGCTGCTCGGGCACCTCCACCGTCTGAAACGTTTTATCGCGCACCGCTCTGAGCGCGCCACTGACCGGCCGCCGCAGCTGTGGCTGGCCATTGGGTGCCCACGAGATCATCCATGGGCCAAGCGTGCGGTAGCCATGCTGCTTGAGCCACTGGTTGGCATCGGCCATCACCGGGCCGACGTAGCCGGTGGGCAGCGGCGCGATTAGCTCCTGGTGTGCTGGCAGCACGTGGAGCTGGAGGCGCGTGGCCATGGGCATGGCTTGGGCGATCTGGGCTTCGATTGCAGTATCGTTATACACCGTCGTCCTCCGCGTCTTCAGTCAGGAATAGAATGGCCGGATCGGGCAGCTGGCTCCAGAAGCTGTTCCAGCGCTCGATGGCGCGCTGGCGTATGCGCAGCATGATCCCGCCGATCAGCAGCTGCATCAGCAAGATTACCACACCTGTGGGGATCAGCGATGCCAGCACAATCTCTTGAAACAGGCCGGCGCGCAGCACTCCGCTGCTCCACGCACATAGCCCCAGGTAGGGCAGTGCAACGATCGCCGCCAGCAGCATGGCGATACTCGTGCGTAGCACGATCAGCCCGGTTTGCTGCCAGGCAACCCGCTTTGGTAGCTGTTCGCCTAGCGTCGGTGCCGTCACCTGAAACCCCACCTTGCGCGCAATCCAGCTGGAGATCGGGATGAGACTGCTGGTGCCAAGCGGCACCACCGGCACATAGCCCAGCGTGGGCGTGCTCGCATCCGTGACGCTCGGACTCCATGGAATAAGCGGCGCGCCAATTGCGTCTAGTCCGTATTCTTGCACAAGATCGTATACTCCGGCAAGATTAAATGTATGCTGCACCGTCGTGATCGGTAGCGCGACGACCAGCGCTTCGCTGCGCTCGACGACGTGGTAGCTGGCATCCGCCTGCGGTGCAAACACCGGGGCAATCGGCTGATGTAGCTCACGCGTGGCCCACTCGTTCCAGCTGAGCCAGGCCGGCCCCAGCGGCAGGTACCCGCATCGCCAGATCCACTCGCGCAGCTCGCGCACCGCCGCCGCGATCTCGGGCGTCTTTAGCTCCACCACCACGTCTTGACCAGCGGGCAGAATCAGCAGCTCCAGCGACTCTGGTGCATGCGTTGAACTGTGTGTGTCCAAAATCTAGCCTCCGCTGCTGAGTCTAGCACGCTTTTAGATCACGCTGCACAGCCATCCTGTACGCGAGCATACATCAAAATATAGCTCTAATGTTCTAAAATAACTCGACAGAATGCTGGTTTTCAAGTATAATTAAGCGCGGAAATACCACTGATTTTAGCCCATACGTAAGGGATGAATTGCATGGAAATAGGTATTGTTAAGCCTGTTGCGATCACCGACGAGATGCGCACGGCCTACCTTGATTATGCCATGAGCGTAATCGTGTCGCGGGCGCTGCCTGATGCCCGCGATGGGCTGAAGCCAGTGCAGCGGCGCATTCTGTATGCGATGTTTCGCGAGGGCATCACGCACAACAGCAAGTACTCCAAGTGCGCCGGCGTCGTCGGCGAGGTGCTCAAGAAGTACCACCCCCACGGCGATAGCTCGGTCTACGATGCGCTGGTGCGCCTGGCCCAAGAGTGGAACATGCGCTATCCGCTCGTCGATGGCCAGGGCAACTTCGGCAGCATCGACGGCGACTCCGCCGCCGCCTACCGCTACACCGAGGCACGCCTCCACGCCATCGCCGAGGAGCTGCTTGTCGATATCGATAAAGATACCGTCGACTTCGGCCCCAACTTCGACGGCGAGTACCAGGAGCCGCTGGTGCTGCCAGCCAAGCTGCCCAACCTGCTGCTCAACGGCGCTGCCGGCATCGCCGTCGGCATGGCCACTAATATCCCGCCGCATAACCTCGGCGAGCTGTGCGATGGCATCATCCATCTGATCGAAAACCCCGAGGCGACGGTCGAGGATCTGATGCAGTTTATTCCTGGCCCCGACTTCCCCACCGGCGGCGTGATTCTCGGCGGCGAGGGCATCGTCAACGCCTACGCCTCCGGCCGCGGCCGCATTCTGATTCGTGCGCGCGCCCACATCGAGGAGGCCGCCCGCGGCGCATACCACATTGTGGTCACCGAGCTGCCCTACCAGGTAAATAAGGCCCGCCTCATCGAGCGCGTCGCCGAGCTGGTCAAGGATAAAAAGATCGAGGGCATCCGCGATATTCGCGACGAGTCCGACCGCTCCGGAATCCGCGTGGTGGTTATGCTCAAGCAGGACGCGCAGCCCAAGCGCGTGCTCAATCAGCTCTTCAAGTTTACGCAGATGCAGACGACCTTTGGCGCGAATATGCTGGCGCTCGTCGATAACGGCAAGCAGCCGCGCGTGCTCTCGCTCAAGCGTGCCCTGCAGGAGTACGTCGAGCACCGCCAGGTCGTCATCCGCCGCCGCACGGCCTTCGAGTTGGCCAAGGCCAAGGCCCGCGCCCACATCCTCGAAGGTCTCAAAATCGCCCTCGATAACCTCGACGCGATCATCCAGACCATCCGCAACAGCCGCACCACCGAGAGCGCCCGCAACAACTTGATCCGTAACTTCAAGCTCAGCGAGCTCCAGGCCCAGGCCATCCTCGAGATGCAGCTGCGCCGCCTCGCGGGCCTCGAGCGCAAGAAGATCGAGGACGAGTACAAAGAGGTGCTGCGCACCATCGCCGACCTCGAGGACATCCTCGATAAGCCCGAGCGCGTCCTGACCATGATCAAAGACGATCTCGCCACCATCAAAGAGAAGTATGGCGATGTGCGCCGCACCCGCATCGTGGCCGACGCCTCTGGCGATATCAGCGCCGAGGACCTCATCCCCGATATGGAGGTGCTGGTTACGCTCACTGATCGCGGCTATGTCAAGAAGGTGCCCGCCGATACCTACCGCGTGCAGCACCGCGGCGGCCGTGGCATCCGCGGCATGACCACCAAAGAAGACGATGTGGTCACGCATATCATGCGCTGCAATACGATGAACGACTTGCTCTTCTTCACCGATCGCGGCAAGGTCTACCAGCTCAAGGTGCACGAGATCCCCGATGCCAGCCGCACCGCCAAGGGCCTGCCGCTGGTCAACCTGATCTCACTCGAACCAGGCGAGTCGGTTACGTCGCTCATCGCAGTGCCCGACTTCGACGAGGGCGAGTACTTGGTCATGGCCACCACCCGCGGCAAGATCAAGCGCACGATTCTCAGCGAGTATAGCTCGGTGCGCTCCAATGGCCTGATCGCCATCGGCCTTGAAGAGGGCGATCAGCTGCGCTGGGTGCAGATGAGCCGCGGCGATGAAGATGTCTTGATGACTACCCGCCGCGGCCAGACGATCCGCTTCGCGCAAGAGGAGGTCCGGCCAATGGGCCGCCCAGCCAGCGGCGTGATCGGTATTCGCATGGCCGACGACGATGAGGTGGTCGGCATGGGCCTCGCCGAGACCAATGCCCAGCTCTTGATCGTTACCGCTCAGGGCATGGGCAAGCGCACGCAGCTTGAGGAGTATCCAACCAAGGGCCGCGCTACTCAGGGCGTGATCACTATTCGCCTCAAGAACAAGAAGGACTATATCGCCGCCGCCCATGTGGTGCACGACGATCATATCGTCACCATTATCACGCGCAATGGCATCGTGATGCGCACCCTCGCCTCCGGTATCTCGTGCTACGGCCGCGCTACCCAAGGCGTCACGGTGATGAACCTTGGCTCCAAGGACTCCATCGCCGCTGTCTCGTGCGAGGTGCCTATCGATGATCAGTCCGGCGATACCTCCGACGCCGCCGATAGCGCCACCGGCGTCACGCTCACGGCCTAGCCGCCGCTAGCCTACATAGCCAGGCGGCGCTGATCTCCCCGCAGATCAGCGCCGCTTTTTTGCGCTCTGCGCTCGTCGCGGTTTAAGCGCCATAGCTCGAACGCATACACAAGGTCGTAGCCGAGCCAGGCAACGTACGGCCGCAGCCAGCGCGCCGACTGCACATCTGTCTGCTGAAGCCGCCGATAGAGCCGCACGGTCAGCAGCACGTAGCCTAGCATGCCCCACCAGCCCGCCCGCACGCTTTTGCGGCCTAGGAACAGGTAGTTCCAGCCCTCGTTGGCCGCCATCATCCCGCTCAGCAGCAGCAGTGCACGCCGCCGCTCTGTTGGCTCTAGCTCTAGCGTGAGCAGGCGATAGAGGATTCGACCACAGATGAGCGTATAGGCGAGCGCCGCTGGCGTGAACGCCCATAGCGGCAAAATCAGCCGCGATGTACGCAGATTCGGGTACCACGTGCGCAGCCCTGCGCTGCCGACCGCCGCGCCAAGCAGCGCGCAGCCAAGCGGTGCGCCAACTGCTAGCGCTCCAGCATGTGCGCGTTTCATTCCCATGTCAGCCTCAATCTATTTTAGATAAAAATGAATGAATATTCATTCATTATCATAGTAATCAGCGCTCGCGCCCGAGTCAAGTATTTGGATGCGGGCAAGTTCGGTTTAGGGCAAGGCAACGCCGTGGTTAGGCTATGGTTGTGCTGGCAGCAGTGCCCGGCCCCGGCCATCCCCAGCGTGAGCGACGGCGCAGCAACAGGCTCCAGCGTCCGATGGGGCCAAGCAGTGAGCTAGGGAAAGCTAACGCCGTGGTTGGGCTATGGTTGTGCTGGCAGCAGTGCCCGGCCCCGGCCATCCCCAGCGTGAGTGACGGCGCGGCAGGCTGGCGCAGCCACAGGCTCCAGCGTCCGATGGGTCCAAGCAGTGCGTTAATCGAGCGGGCTGGCCTCGCTCATCACCTCGAACAGCACCCGAATGGCCTCGCGACGGCGGCGATAGTACTCGCTTGATGAGATCGCCAGCCGCTCGCACTGCTCGCTTGGCGAGAGCGCCTCGATGATCTCGCCCTGCAGCACCTCAAGCGCCTCAAGCACATCCATCTCGATGATGGCCTGCAGATGCTCTAGCAGCCGCTTGTAGAGCAGCTCACCGCGCTGGAGCGCGCTCTCGACCAGCGGCAGCAACCGTTGCGCGAGATTGCTCTGCCCTAGCCCAATCAGTCCCTGCCGTCGATAGCACAGCAGCGCGCGGGTCACATCGCTTTCTGTAAACGCTGGCTCTGTCCCGATGTGCGTCTCGTTGGCGAGGCGTTGGCGCAGCAGCCGTAGCAGCGCAGCTGCGCCAACTGGATCGCTATCGCTGGTGTTGGAGCGCTCGAGCGCCTGCGCAATCCGCTCGGGCAGATCAGGCGTGGCCGGCTTTTCCAGCACGGCGTCGCATCCAAACGCGATTGCCGTCAGATGGACCTCGTGCTCGGTGAGCGCTGTTAGAGCGATGATCGGCAGCCGTGGCAGGCGCTGCTGCTCCATGTGCGTGCGCAGCTGCAGCGCAAAGTTTGCGCCGGCGGTGGACTGGCGCACAGCGTGCGTGGCTGGATCGCGCGGCATATTCAAGTCGGTGATCACAATCACCTCATCGGCAGCATGTGTCGCTAGAACCTGCTGGATGCACTCCAAGCCCTCGGCGCTGTTGCGGGCAAGATGCACCTGCCAGCCGCGCCGCAGCAGCACCCGGCTGGCGTTCCGGCGATCCGAGGCCAGATCATCGACAACAATGGCGGTTTTTGGCATCGCTACGGCCTTTCACTCAGTGGCGCTGCTAGCGGGCTGCCTGCCCCAGGCGTTGCCAGCGGGAGGCGCATCCGCACCAGCGTCGCGCGGGCAAAGGGAAACGTAAGGCTGCCGCCGTTGGCTGTGAGCATCGCCTTGACCTGCAGCAGGCCAAGGCCCTGCCCGATTTTCGGGCTGATACCCGCTGTGGCACCTAGCTCGCTCTTGATGCTGCTGGGGATGCCTGGTCCATCATCGGCCACGTCAACAATCACGTGCTCGGCAGTTGCATAGGCGTGCACGCTCACCCAGCGATTGGCGTGGGTGAGCGCATTATCAAGCAGATTGAGCACCGCACGCTCAAGCTGCTCGGCGTCGATCAGCAGCAGCGGCAGCGGCTCGATGTGGAAGCGCACCTCAACCTGTGGATCGGTGTAGTAGCGTGCTAAGCCTGGTACCTCGGCCTGCAGGCGGGCGAACAGCGCCATTACATCGGTCGGCTGGGCATGAATACGCGGCTGCTGCGCCTCCCAGCGCGCCTGATCGAGCAGATTGCTGATCAGGCGCTCGGCGCGCTTGATCGCCGCCAGCGCAGGCTGAATCACGTCCTGCTGATCGAAAGGCGAGACCTCGAGTCCCATAAGCTGGCCTTGCACCGCGCGCAGCGGCTGCCGCAGATCGTGCTTGAGCAGAGTCATCTGGCGCGCGCGCTGCTGCATATCGGTGAGCTGCTGCTCGGCGGCGGCGCGGCGGATGGCCTCCTGGCGCTTTTCGACGGTGCGGGTGGCAAACTGGTGCAGCACGCGCTGCATCACCACGCCAATGCCGGTGAAGCCAAACATCAGGCTACAGAAGATCAGCGCACTTAGCCCCCAGTTCTCCGGCAGGGTGTCGAAGTACACGAGCAGCAGCGCGTGGGTGCTGCTGACCATCACCGTCACCAGCAGCAGGCTGCTCCACCATGGCAGGATGACGGCGGCGCTGGCTGTGCTGAACAGCTCGAAGATGAGCATCAGCGGGTCGTGCAAAATGACAATAATGACCAGCGTCGTCAGAAAATCCAGCCCGATCAGCAGCGCCCAGCCCAGCCAGATGCGCTGCTGCCTGATCAGCAGGACCGTGCCAAACGCTACCAGCACGATGCGCAGCCAATAGAGGCCGAACAACGTTGGCGAGTAGATGCGGTTGATCCAGGTGTCAACGCACACCTGAATGCCAAACAGCGACGAGAACAGCGTGCTCAGAAAGACCTGCAGCATCAGTAGGTGGCGCTGAATCCAAACATTAATTTGCTGATAGGTCGCTTGGGCGTCCACGTGAATACCCCGCGGCTGTGGCTGTAGCGCCAGCCGCGTAGAGCGAGCAACTTTGTGTAGATTTTCGGTGAGGATCGCCCAAGGATGGACAAGTGCCATAGTGCTGTACTTCAGGGTTGGTGATGGATTCTACTACTGTATCTTATACCAATTTATCCTACATACCCAACACTGCGTGAGCGGGCTTGCGGCACAGCCCCAAGCCCCCGGCAGGGTGAAACCCTGCACCCAGGCTGCGGGATGTTCAAATCTATTCAAATCTAAACGGTAGTAGCACGTTTATTGTTATACCAATTCACGTTGAATACGCGGCATGGACAGGCGGTTTGGGGCGCAGCCCCAAGCCCCCGGCAGGGTTGCACCCTGCGTCTGCTCAAAGGTGAATTGGTATTACTCTACGCTGCATGGACTGGTTCGACAATGGGAAAAAGTGGGGAATTTTTCAATACCATACGGCGTGGTTTGTACTACACTGGATTGTGAGCGCAGAGACCTTCCGAGGTTGCGCAGGACTGCTTAGGTGAGCACGAAGTGTGGAGATACGGTCACAGCCTAGAGAGCTGTGGCCGATTACTTTTTTAGTCTATTTGCCCATCCCCGCAAGAACGGCTAGAATATTCCTAACCTATAAGCCTGTTGCACGTGGAGTTGCCAATGCAGGTACTAGAAACGTGCTTGTACGTTGACGATCTCGAAGCTGCGCTGCGGTTTTATCGAGATATAGTTGGATTGCCGCTGATCACACATGTGCCAGAGCGCCATGTGTTTTTTCGGGCTGGCGCAGGCGTGCTGCTGGTGTTTGATCCCGCTGCGACCGCCCACGAGCACGTGCTGCCGCCGCATGGCGCGCACGGCCCGGGCCATGTGGCCTTTGCCGTGCCCGCTGCGCAGATCGATGGCTGGAAGACGCGCCTGCAGTCGGCAGGCATAGCAATTGCTGCTGAGCATACGTGGCCGCAGGGCGGCCGCTCTATTTATGTCCACGATCCAGCCGGCAATGTTGTTGAGTTCGCGCCACCAGCGATCTGGGGGATTCAGGAAGAGGAACCTGCATGAAGCGTACAATCTGGCAGATGCTGCTTTTGGGTGCCTTGGTGGCGACAGTCAGCCTGCTGCTGCGTCCCTCGACGCCAGCCAGCGCTGATGAGCCGCTGTGCTTTAGCGCGCCTGGCATCACAAACTGTATCTCGGCGGGCTTTCGCTCCTTCTGGGAGCAGGCTGGCGGGCTCCGTCAGTTTGGCTATCCGCTGACGCCGGAGTACCGCGAAGCAACCCCCGACGGCACATATACGGTGCAGTACTTCGAGCGCGCGCGCTTCGAGTATCATCCGGCGAATCCACTGCCCTTCCAAGTGCAGCTCGGTCGGCTCGGCGCAGAGCTGTATGGGCCGCCGTTCCGCTTCCCCGAGGTGCCGCAGCAGGGCTGCCGCTTCTTCAGCGAGACCGGCTTCAATGTCTGTGAGCCGTTTATCAGCGCCTGGGAGAAGCCTGGCTCGACGCCTGGACAGGGCAGCATGGAGCTGTACGGTCTGCCACTTACGCCGCGCCTCGCCGCCACCGACGACCAGGGCAACCCGATCTCGGTGCAGTGGTTCGAGCGCGCACGCTTCGAGCTGCATGGCCAGAGCTTGGTGCTGTTTGGCTTGCTCGGCCGCGAGAAGCTGGCCCAGCCAGACGTGCCAACAACCCCGGAGCCGACGCCGACCCCGGAGCCGCCGCCGCTGCCGCCGACACCAACGTTGCCGCCGCCGATCAAGGCTCCTTTCCCCGATAAGCCCTGCAATGTGAATGTGCCCGCGCCTGTCGAGGGCCTGCAAACCTGGGTGACGCTGCCTGAGGTTAGCCCGCCAGAGGACGAGGTGGTCTGTATCCGCCTCATCGTCGATGGCGAGCCGGCCCATCCAGCCTTTGGTCAGATATTCCGCTATGCGCCAGGCGGCGTCGTTCCGTCGATCATGCACTCAACAGGCTTAGATGGTACAACTGGCTTTATTTTCTATGTGGGCGATCTACCAGCTAATACCTACGTGCCTGTCGAGGCCGTGGTGACCTTCGCCGGGCGTGAGTACCGCGCCTGGACGAGCTTTGTGCGCCGGTAGCGCTTCCGTCGTTGTTTGCAGGATCGTCATGAAGCAACTTCCGCCGCTGACGCTGGAGCGTCGGCTTGATAGTCGTATCTGGGGCGGCAATCGCCTTGCTCCCTGGATGGGCCTGTCTCAGGCCCCCTCGCCGCTGGCTGAGATCTGGCTGGTCTATGCTGACCTGCCGGTCATCGCGCCTGGCCTGCCAGCCCGCACCCTCGGCGAGTTGGCCGCGCTGCACGGCCCCGATCTGCTTGGCACCACGCCGCACGCCCAGACCGGCGAGGAGTTTCCGCTGCTCGCCAAGCTCATCGACGCCGCCGATCATCTGTCGCTGCAAGTGCACCCCGATGACGCCTTCGCCCTGCGCTACGAGGCCGCCTCCGGCTTTCGCGGCAAAACCGAGGCCTGGCATATTTTGAGCACCCAGCCGAACGCAGAGGTGCTGCACGGCTGGAACCAGCACGTCGATCGTGCGCTCTGCGAGCAGGCGCTCCGCGAGCAGTGCATGCTGTCGCTGGTGCGCCGCGTGGCGGTGCGCCCTGGCGATACCGTCTATGTGCCCGCAGGCACCATCCACGCGATCAACGCCGGCGTGATGCTGTTCGAGATCCAGCAGCGCTCCGACCTGACCTATCGGCTCTACGACTACGGTCGCCCGCGCGAGCTACAGATCGAGCAGGCGCTGCGCGTGCTCGACTATGCGCCCTCGCCAGCGGCAATCACCCCGCCCCAGCGCTTGTCATCCACGCGCACGCTGCTGGTGCAGAGCCAGTTCTTCGCCATGGAGCGCTGGACGCTCTCTGCGCCCACTGCCTGCACGAGTGATCCGCGCAGCTTCGATATTTTTACCGTGGTCGATGGCCACGTGCGCTTCGAGTGCGCCAGCGCGAGTCACACGCTCAGCTGCGGATCGGCGCTGGTCGTGCCCGCAAGCCTCGGCCAGTACCGCCTCGTGCCCGCGCCACACGCCAGCCTGCTGCGCTGCTATGTGCCCTAGAGGAGTTTTGCAATGCGTGTCTTGATCACCGGGATGACTGGCCCGGTTGGGAGTTTTTTAGCCGACTATCTGCTCACCCAGCCCAATCTTGAGCTGCACGCCTTCAAGCGCTGGCGCTCCGATCCGCGGCCGATCGCCCACCTGCTCGACCGCGTGACCATCCACGAGGGCGATATCGAGGACCCCTTCTCGGTGGCGACGGCGATTCGCGCCGCGCAGCCCGACCGGATCTTCCACCTCGCCGCCCAAAGCTACCCGAGCGCTTCGTGGAACGCGCCAACGGTGACGCTGCGCACCAACGTCGAGGGCACGCTGAACGTGCTGGAGGCGGTGCGCGCCCACTGCCCGGCGGCGCGCGTGCATATCGCTGGCACCAGCGCCCAGTACGGCCCGGTTACGCCTGCCGAGGTGCCCATCGCCGAGAGCCACCCGCTGCGCCCGGCCAGCCCCTACGGCGTGAGCAAGGCCGCCGCCGAGCTGCTAGGCCTTCAGTATCATATGACGTATGGACTGCACGTCGTGGTGACGCGCTCGTTCAACCACGTTGGCCCGCGCCAGGGCGACCGCTGCTCCATCCAGACGTTCTGCCAGCAGATGGCGCGCATCGAGGCGGGCCTGCAGGAGCCTGTCATGCACGTCGGCAACCTGGAGCCGCGCCGCGACTTCACCCACGTCACCGATGTGGCGCGTGCGCTCTTTGCACTGCTGGAGCAGTCGCCGCCTGGCGAGGTCTACAATCTGTGCTCGGGCACGGCTACGCGCATCGCCGATATTGTCGAGCTGGTGCGTGAGCAGGGCCGCGTGCCCATCGAGGTCAAGGTCGATCCTGCGCGCCTGCGTCCGGTCGATGAGCCAATTTTGCAGGGCGACAACAGCAAGCTGCGCGCGGTCACCGGCTGGCAGCCCGAGATCAAAATGCCGCAGATCGTGGCCGAGGTGCTCGATTTCTGGCGCGCGCAGCTCAGCGCCTAGCTGCGTGCACTCGCTGCTTCTAGCCCTGCTCAAGCGAGCAGGGCTTTTTGATTGGCTGCCCCTTGGACGGCTTTTTTTTGACGGCCGCTTCTGCTATGCTGTGCAGGATTTTTTGTGCTAGGGAGGTAGCGCTTGTTTCACTATGATTTAGGCGGCGGCGCAGAGCTGCGCATTCTGGAGCGCCGCCACGCGCCGGACATGCTCAAACTGGTCGCGGGCAACCGTGACTACATCGGGCGCTGGGTGCCCTGGGGCTACACGATGGTCAGCGTTGAGCAGGCCGAGGAGTTTATCGCCAAGGGCCTCGAGCGCTTTTACATTGATGGCCTGCCGCGGGTCGGCATTTGGCGCAACCAGGAGCTGGTCGGCGGCATCCTGTTTTTTCCAGTCGAGCAGCCCATCCGCGCCACCGAGGTTGGCTACTGGCTCGGCGAGCAGGCCAGCGGCCAGGGCCTGATGACCCGCGCCGTGCGCGCGATGCTGCGCTTCGTCTTCGACGACCTCCAGCTCAACCGCGTGGTGATTCAAACCCAGGTCGAGAACACAGCCTCGCGCGCCGTGGCCGAGCGGCTGGGCTTCACCTTGGAGGGCATCCGCCGCCAGGTCTGGCTCAAAGGCGATCAGCTCGTCGATCTCACACTCTATGCACTGCTGGCCGCTGAGTGGCGCGCCCAGCAGTGAGGCGGTGCCGCTGGCCTGTATGGTGTGATGAACCTTCGTGTGGTTAACGCCGCTGCGCTTGCTACAGCGCCCAGTTTTCTATGGTCAGGCCGGGGACGCGGGCGAACTCGCGCTGGTTGTTGGTGACGAGGGTCAGGTTGAGCGCCAGCGCGTGGGCGGCGATTAGCACGTCGTAGGCTCCGATGGGCGTGCCGCGCAGCTCTAGCTCGGCGCGGATCTCGCCGGCGATGGCGGCGGCCTGGGCGTCGAACTCGACGATGATCAGCGGCAGCAGGAACAGCTCTAGCGCCTGGGCGTTGCGCACTGGCTGCTGGCTTTTGGCCGCGCCGTAGGCCAGCTCGGCCATGCTCAGCGCGGAGATGCCGATGGCGCCAGGGCTGACGGCGCGGAAGCGCTCGATGACCGCGGGCGGCTTTTGTTTGATCAGGTAGATGCAGATGTTGGTGTCGAGCAGGTAGTCCAAACGCTGCGATCCTCGCGCTGGTGGTGAGCTAGGGCGGGTGGTGCGGACGGATCGGCTACTCGAAGAGTGGCTCGCGCTCCTGCGCGGCGGGCTGCTGGCGCTCGGCGAGGAAATCGTCGGAGAAGGCGTCGAGGCTGTCGATCAGGCTTTGCCATGGCGCGTGGTAGGGCAGGAGCACCACGGCGTTGCCGACCTGCTTGATAAACACCTGCTCGCCGCTGAAGCGGTACTCCTTGGGCAGCCGCACAGCTTGGCTCTGGCCGTTTTGAAAAAGCTTGGCGGTTTTCATCAGCGTGCTCCTTGAAAATAGATACGCTTAGTATATACTTTTCGGATAGTCGGCGCAAGCACTACGACAGAATGGCTGTTCAGCCAGCGTGGCTAGCCATCGCCATGCCAGTTTGAAAAGCGTGGCGGTGGTTATCAGCGTGCTGCTTGAAAATAGATACGCTGTATACTTTTTGGATTGTTGGCGCAAGCACTGGCGACAGAATCACTGTTCAGCCAGCGTGGCTAGCCATCCACCTACGCCGCCTGAGCCTGCGGCCGCCACCTGCCATGGGCCAGCCAAGACGGGACCATTTTCCCCCTGCGTTTGCTTGCGCAAGGCGCGCTTCGTTCCGTATAATCGAACGTGCAGCCCACGTGCGAAAAAAGGTTTGCAGATCTAGCTCTACAGCAAGGGTAGCTTATGCGTTTTTTGCTTGATACGCGCTCTTACGAAGAAATGCGGGCGAGGACAGACCACACGCCCGACTGCTATGTTCGTCCGGGTGAATATCTCCACCATATGTATGTTGATGGCATCAAGTACGGGATCGCGCGCGCGGTCTATGATTGTTTAAAGGAGGCGCAGCAGCGGCAGGATGTCGATGCGATCCGCCACCTGACAATGCACAAGCAGCAGATCGACGGCTTGGTTGCCGAGGCGCAGCGCAACGGCGGCCTGGGCGGCAAGGTGATGCTTGGCGGCGAGGTGCCGCAGGATGATGGAGCCGCGCCGGCTGGCAACTCCTATACTCCGCCGATGCCGATGACGCCGGAGGAGACCGGCCTGAACCGCTCGCAGCTGCAGGAGTTGGTCGTGCGCATGATCTACAACCGCTCGCGGGCCACCGGCCTGGAGATCGCCCAAGAGCTGCGCCTGTTCTACAGCGTGGTCGAGCCAATTTTAACGATGCTGCGCGAGGCGGAGTGGATCGACATTGCCGGCCAGCGCGGCTACGGCGACATCAACTACGAGTATGCGCTGACGATCCGTGGCTCGCAGGGGGCCGAGGATGCGCTCAAAAAGACCAGCTACAGCGGTCCGGCTCCGGTGCCCTTCGACAAGTACCTGATGTCGGTGCGCGCCCAAACGATCAAAAACATGGTTATCACGCGGCGCAATATTCGGCGCGCCTTCAGCGACCTGATTATCACCGACGCGGTGCTCAACGAGGTTGGCCCGGCGGTCAACGCGGCCTCGTCGATCTTCTTGTTTGGCTACCCAGGCAATGGGAAAACGAGTATCGCCGAGCGCATCACGCGCCTGATGGGCGACTCGATCTACGTGCCGTATGCGATCGACGTAGACGGCCAGATCGTCAAGCTGTTTGACACAATCGTGCACGAGCCGATCGCCGACAATGTATCGCTTGGCGACGCCGAGTACGATATGCGCTGGGTCAAGATCAAGCGCCCGGTGGTGGTGGTCGGCGGCGAGCTGATGCTGCCGATGCTCGACCTGACCTACAACGAGAACGGCAAGTTCTACGAGGCCCCCTTCCAGATGAAGGCCAACGGCGGCATCTTCCTGATCGACGACTTTGGCCGCCAGCAGTGCCGCCCGATGGACCTGCTGAACCGCTGGATCGTGCCGCTGGAGAAGCGCTACGACTACTTGACCACGATCACCGGCCAGAAGATCGAGATTCCCTTCGATCAGCTGCTGATCTTCTCGACCAACCTTGACCCCAACCAGATCGCCGATGAGGCCTTCCTGCGCCGCATCAAGTTTAAAATCGAGGTGCGCGACCCCGACGAGTCGCAGTGGCGACAGATCTGGGGCCTCGTGTGCAAAGGCCGCGGCGTGGATCTGGACCAGCGCGGGCTGGACTACCTGATCGACAAGTGGTACAAGCCCGAGGAGCGCCCGTTCCGCATGTGTCAGCCGCGCGACCTGCTGGACCAGATGATCAGCATCGCCAAGTATAATATGGAAAAGGTCACGTTCAACCCCGACCTGATCGACGCTGCCTGCGCGACGTACTTCGTCAGCAAAGAGCAGAAGAACTTTGGTGCCAAGGTGCGGTTGGAATAATCGCCTAGCACATAGGCCGCTCGTACAATGGCGTGCGAGCGGTCGCCATCACCACCCCAGCTGGCCGCCCAGGTGCGTGATCGCCGCACATGCCGCCAGCGCCAGCACCTCGCCTAGCTCACACAGCGTCCCATACGTGTCGCCTGTCAGCCCGCCTAGCGCGCGCGTCATCCAGCTGGCCAGCAGCCATGTGCCGCCGAGCACCACCAGGCCGACCAGCAGCATCCACCAGCCCAGCAGCCCCAGCCCGAGCAGCAGCGCCCAGCCGCTGGCGATCCATAGATCGCGTGGCCGCGTGTGCGTGTGGAAGGTGCGGCCCAGCCCGCCCTCTGCCGCCGCTGGAAACCAGTAGATGCCGCTGATGTCGGCCCAGCGGCCGAGCGTCGCCGCAGCGATCAGCGCGCGCCAGGGCGTGGCGCTGCTGGCCACAAAGGCGATCTTGAGCGCCAGCACGCCGAACAAGGCCAGCGCGCCCATGGTGCCGATGCGGCTGTCCTTCATGATTTCTAGCTTGCGCTCGCGGCTGCGCCAGCTGAAGAGCGCATCGGCGCTGTCGGCGACGCCGTCGAGGTGCAGGCCGCTGGTGATCGCGCCCCAGCTGAGCACGGCGCATACGGCACCGACCAGCGGCCCCCAGAGCGTGAGCGCGCCCCACCAGCACAGCGCCACCAGCGCGCCGATGATCGCCCCCGCCAGCGGAAAGAGCGGCATCGAGCGCACCAGCGCCCGCTCATCCATGGCCGGGCGGCCAGGCACCGGCAGCAGCGTGAGAAAGCGCAGCGCCTCGGCAAGATTGTGTAGCCAGTTCATACAGATTGCTCCCAAACACGCACAGCAGACACCTGCTGGCTAAAACAGAACCACCCGACGCTGTTGACGCCGGGTGGTGGGTGATTGCGTGGGCGGTCTAGGCCAGCTCCTCGTGCGGCTGCTGAACCGGCGGGGTGCTCGATGCATACTTGCACTCCGGGTAGCGCGAGCACGAGTAGAACATCTTGCCACCGCGCCCGCGCTTTGGAGCGACCTTGCCGATGCCGCAGTCGGGGCAGGTTGGCGCGTCCTCGGGGACGATGCGCACAATCGAGCGGCACTCGGGATAGCCGGTGCACGAGAGGAACGGCCCGTACTTGCCCTCTTTGCGCACCATTGGGCGCGAGCACTTGGGGCACTTCTCGTTGGTGGGCTGCGGCGGCGGAATGACGATCAGGCGGTTGCCCTCGGCGCGCACCTTGCGCACGCCCTTGCACTCGGGGTAGCCGGTGCAGGCGAGGAACGGGCCGAAGCGGCCCTTCTTCAGCGCCATCGGCTTGCCGCACTCGGGGCAGTCCTGCGGGCCTTCGACCTGCGGGCCAACCGCGATGTGCAGGCGACCCTCGCCATCGCGCTCGAGGTCGCCGGTCCAGCCACAGTCGGGATAGCGTGAGCAGGCCAGGAACTCACCGTTGCGGCCCCACTTGATGACGAGCGGATCGCCGCTCTCGGGGCAGAGCAGATCGGTCTTGATCTCCTCGCGCTTGACATCGCGCATCTCTTTGCTGGCGGTGAGCAGGCGCTGCTCGAACGGCCCATAGAACTCCTGCATCACCGGCACCCACTTGCGCTCGCCCTCGGCGATGTCATCGAGGCGCTGCTCCAGATCGGAGGTGAAGCTGTAGTCGACGATATCGCCGAAGTGCGCCACCAGCAGCTCGGTGACAATGCGGCCGAGCGTGGTGGGGATGAGCTTCTTTTCGACCGACTCGACATACTCGCGGGCGAGGATGGTCGAGATCGTCGGCGCGTAGGTGGATGGGCGGCTGATGCCAAGCTTCTCCAGCTCCTTGACCAGCGACGCCTCGGTGTAGCGCGGCGGCGGCGTGGTGAAGTGCTGCACGCCGAGCAGGTCTTGCAGCGACAAGTCCTGGCCTTGGGTGAGCGGCGGCAGCAGGGCCTCCTTGTCCTCGTCCTCCTCGCCCTCGTCGAGCGTGACGTTGTAGACGGCCAGGAAGCCGTTGAACTTGAGCACCGAGCCGGTGGCGCGGAAGGTGTAGGGTGCGTTGTCGGCGCTTGTGATGCCCTTGCCAGCGCCGATATCGACCGTTGTGCTATCGAAGACGGCCGGGGCCATCTGCGAGGCCATGAAGCGCTTCCAGATCAGGTCGTAGAGGCGCAGCTCGTCGCGGTTAAGCTTGGCCTTGATCGTGTCTGGGAGGCGCGCGGCGGCGGTGGGCCGGATGGCCTCGTGGGCCTCCTGGGCACCTTTGGCGCGTGTCTTGTAGACGTTGGGCTTGGCAGGCACATAGTCAGGGCCGTATTGCGCGGTAATCACGCGGCGGGCCTCGTCCTGGGCCTCGCGGGCCACGTTGAGCGAGTCGGTACGCATATAGGTGATGAGACCGACGCTGCCCTCGCTGCCGCCGATGTCGATGCCCTCGTAGAGGCGCTGGGCCACCTGCATCGTGCGCTTGGCAGTGAAGCCGAGCTTGCGGCTGGCCTCCTGCTGCAGCGTGCTGGTGGTGAAGGGCGGCGATGGCGAGCGGCGCTTATCTTTGCGCGTGATCTTGCCAACGATGTAGAGCGCCTGCTCCAAATCGGCCAAGATTGCGTCGGCGGCGTCTTTGGAGGGGATGGCGAACTTATCGAGCTTCTTGCCATTGCGGGCCTGCAAGACGGCGCGGAACAGATCGGCCTTGCGCGGCTTCTTGACGGCGGCCGGATACAAGTCGGCCTCGATCGTCCAATACTCCTGCGGAACGAAGACCTCGATCTCCTGCTCGCGCTCGACGACGAGGCGCACGGCTACGGACTGCACCCGCCCGGCGGACAGGCCGCGGCGCACCTTATCCCACAGCAGCGGCGACAGCTTGTAGCCGACGAGGCGGTCGAGCACACGGCGGGCCTGCTGCGCATCGACGAGGTTGGCGTCGATCTCGCGTGGGTTGGCGATGGCAGCGCGCACAGCGTCCTTGGTGATCTGATTGAAGGTGACGCGATAGATCGGCTTGCGCTTGCCGAGGTTGAGCGCCTCGACGATATGCCAGGCGATGGCCTCGCCCTCGCGATCAGGGTCGGTGGCGAGATAGACAGCCTCGGCGGCCTTGGCCTCGCGCTTTAGCTCGGCGATGACCTTGGATTTGCCCTCGCTGACCTCATACTCTGGTGCGAAATCGTGGCTGATATCAACACCGATGCCCTTCTTGGGCAGATCTCGCACGTGCCCCATGCTCGCTGTAACGCGGTATCCTGTGCCCAGGTAGCGCTGGATTGTCTTCGCTTTTGCGGGTGACTCAACAATAACCAGTTTGGATGCCATTCTAGGAGTCCTGTATATACAATATCTATGCAGCCGGTTGATTTACGCGCTGGTGAGCAAGGTGGGCGGGCTGGTCGATGGCTGCTAGACAACCTAGCCAAAGCTTGTGTTCCATCTTTAATACGGTCGTAAATTCTAGGGTGCCATAGAACGCCCCTTCTGTCAACAAGACTTCAGCGCACGCTGTGCTCAGTCTAGCGGCGCTTGTGGCTCTGGAAGCCATCTGCTAGACTAACAGAACGACCTGTTATCACACGGAGGATTTAATGACCGACCCATTTGTGGGGCTAGCAACGCTGGGCCAGCTCTCGCTGCCGGTGCATGATTTGGCGGCGGCAGAGGAGTTCTACCGCGATCAGCTGGGCCTGCGCCACCTCTTCAGCGTTCCCAACTTGGTGTTTTTCGACTGCGACGGCGTGCGCCTGATGCTGAGCACGCCGGAGGACGCTCAGCGCGTGCCAAGCAGCACCACGCTCTACTTCAAAGTCGCCGATATTGCGCTGGCCTACACCACGCTGCAGGAGCGCGGCGTCACCTTTCTCGACACACCGCACATGATCGCGGCCATGCCCGACCACGATCTGTGGATGGTGTTTTTGTCCGATCCGTCCGGCAACCTCTTGGGTCTGATGGAAGAGCGCGCGCGGGCCGAGGCGTAAGCATGCTGATGGTTTAACGGCGCAGCGCCGCACCGTGTGGTTCAGCAGCGCCGCCACTGTGGATTGCGCTAGCGCTGGGCCTGCTCCTCGGGCGGCTGAGGTGGGGCGCTAGCGGCCGGGATGCTGCCGTTGATGTCCGGCACCGGCTCTTTGAAGTAGGCGCGCATGACATCGACGACAGCAGGCAGCGCAAGGGTGCCGGAGCCGTCGCCGACGTCGCCGGTGCCCTCCAGCAGGGCGAGCACGGCGACCTGCGGGTTATCGAAGGGCGCGAAGCCGACGAACCACGAGTGCGAGCGCAGCACGCCGTTCTCGGCATACTCGGCGGTTCCGGTCTTGCCTGCCAGGTTGAAGCGGTCGATGGCGGCGAGGATATCGCCGGCGGGCTTGTTGCTGGCGTTGGCGGCGCGGTTGTAGGCGCGCGGGTCTTGGACCGAGCGGCGCATGCCATCGCGGATGACGGCCCAGTAGGCTGGATCAAGCTCGATCTGGTGCTCGATCTTCGGCTCGATGGTGGTCGTCTGGGTGCGCGAGTAGTTGGTGATGGCCTTGACGATGTGTGGCTCGTAGACTTTGCCACTGGTGGCGGTGGCGACGGTGCCGCGCAGCAGCTGGAGCGGCGTGACCTGCACGTCGCCCTGGCCGATGGCGGTGATGTAGGTGTCACCAACGCTCCACACCGTCTTGCGCTGCACGTCGCGCTTCCACTCGGGGTCGGGGATGAGGCCGGCCACCTCATCGGGCAGATCGACGCCGGTGGGCTGGCCGAAGCCGTAGTCGTTGACCAGCATGGCGTGCAGGCGCTCGATGCCCAGGCCATCCTCAAGCGTTGGATCGTTCGGGCCGAGGTTAATCACATAGTCGGTGCCACCGGCGACCGTCTGGAAAAAAACGTTCGATGAAACCATCAGCGCGTCGGAGACGTTGATCATGCCGTAGGCGTGGCTGTTGGAGTTGGGATAGGTGTTGGTGGCATCAGGATTGTACTTGTTGCGCACCACCAGCTTGCCCAAGTCCATAAAGCGCGTCTCGGGGGTGATGATGCCGTTGCGCAGCGCGGCGGCGGCGGTGAACTGCTTGAAGGTGGAGCCAGGCGGATAGTGGCCGCTGATGGCGCGGTTGAACAGCGGTGCATCGGGGTTTTGAAAGATGCTGTCGGCATCGGCCTGCGAGAGCGGGCGCGTGAACAGCGAGTTATCGTAGGCAGGTAAGCTCACCGAGGCGAGAATCGCGCCGGTGTTCACATCCATCACGATGATCACGCCCTTGGTGATCGGCGGGTAGGTGGCGATCTTCTGCCCGATGGGCGTGTTCTGGCTGGCAAGGCTGATGCGGCGCTGATCGGCGATCGTCAGCCACTTGTGTAGAATCTCCTCGGACTGGCGCTGCAGATCAAGGTCGATGTTCAGAATGAGGTTGCTGCCGTTCTTCAGCGGGCGCATCACTTGTGGCTCGCCGACGGTGCGCTGAAATGCATCGACCTCGATCTGGTTGATGCCCAGCACGCCGCGCAGCACCGCCTCGTACTCAAGCTCGACGCCGTCCTTGCCGATAATATCGTTGGGCAGGTAGGTGGGCGGTCCCGCCTGCTCTTGCTCTAGATCGTCCTCGGTGACGCGGCCAATGTAGCCGAGCATATGCGAGAGCGATGGAATCTGCGGGCTTTGCGGATAGGTGCGGTTGAAGCCCTCGACCACCTTGATGCCTGGCAGCACCGCGCTGTTCTCGCGCAGCGCCAGAGCGATCGGGCGCGGCACATTGGTGGCCACCGGCACCAGCAGATACGGCGGCAGATCGGCGTCGCGCAGCACTTTGTCAGCGCCAGGGTTGAGCGTGATCACATCGGAGTAGACTTGGCCTAGCTCCAGCGCGGCCAGCGACTGGCTCAGCGGTACCGTCAGCGTCACGGCGTGGCCGGGGCTGAAGTCGATGTCGGCGGGCAGGATCGGCACGAGCTGGGCGACAGCGCCGGCCAGCGCAGGGTTGGTCTTGAGCGCGCTGGTGGGGGTGATCGTCAGGGTGTCGGTGAAGGGCAGCAGCGAGCTGAGGCGCATAAACACAGCGGCGCGCTCAAGCCGCTTCGTCGGCAGCAGCTCTGCCTGCACGGCCACGATCGACACCGGCTCAGAGGCAGCGAGCAGCGTCGTGCCATCGCTGGCGAAGATCTCGCCGCGGCGCGGCGCTGTGTAGTCGATGCGCGTTGTGACCTGCTCGATCTGGGTGCGCGATGTTGCGGCGTCGGGGCCAAACTGGAGGTCTTGCAGGCGCACGAGCATCGACACAAAGATTAGCAGCGTGATGATGCGCAAGGTATTGAGGCGTAGTCGCATAAGCTTACTCCAGTTCAGGTCTGCGCTCGTACCACCAGTATAGCAGCAAGAAAATCGGCAGTGCTGATATGAGATTAACAATCGCGGCTGGCGCAAGGATGATGCTGCCCCAGCCAACCCAGTTGCTGGTGCCGCCGGTCAGCACAATTATTGCCAGCTGATTGATCAGCGTGCCTGTGCCAACGAGCAGCAGCACTAGCAGCCAGTTGTCGGTTGGCAGCCGCTCGGCGATGCTGATGGTGATCGCAACAGTGATGAGTCCGCCGATGACATGCGTGCCAAGCGTTGTGAAGGCCAGCAGATCGAGCACGATGCCGCCATAGAACACCACCATCGCTCCGCGCTGATCAGCGGCTAAGAGCGTCCAGACGACGCCGCTGATCAGCACCAGATCGGTCGTGGTGCGCAAAAACGATGGCAGCAGATAAGTCTGCCCGAGCGCTGTTAGCGTGGCGAGCAGCGCCCAGCGCAGGTGCAGCATGATGCGCTCGCTTAATCGACGCCGACGATTATCCATACCAGTTGAACCTGCTCTGGGTCGAAATACGGGTTGATCTCGGCCATCAAGCTATTGCCGTCAGGCTGAAGGCTGGTCACCTTGCCGATGGGGATGTTTGGCGGAATGCGGGCGGCGGGTGCCTCGAAGCCCAGCTGGCGGCTGATGCCGGCCGTGAGCACATCATCGTCGACGGCGAACTTGGCTTGGCGATCAATCTGGCGCATGCGCAGGCGTGAGCCGAGCTGCCACTGGCCTTCGATCTCGCCGTTGGGCTGGAGCAGCGTGCCGCTCTGTGGATCGCGGTGGAGGATGTAGCCGCTGATCACCGAGCGCACATCGGTGATCAGGAGCACCGTGGCCGTCTTGTTGGTCACGGTGTCCACAAGGCCAATCAGCGCGTCGGGGCTGCCATCGACGTGCGAGACAACCGGCATGCCTGGCTGGAGGCCATCGTCGCTGCCGCGGTCGATGACAATCTGGCGCGTGGCGCTGTCGGGCGTGCGGCCAACCACGTTGGCGGTGATCGTCTGCCAGCCATAGCGCTCGCGCATGCCAGCGGTGCGCCGCAGCTGCATGTTTTCAACCTCGGCGCTGCGCAGCGCCAAGTTTTCGTTTTTTAGCTCGGTGATCTGCGCTTTGAGCCGCTCGTTCTCCTGGGCGAGATCGCTGGTGCCAAAGATGCCGCCGAGCCAGCTGCCGATGCCCTGGCGTGTCGCGGTGAGCGCACGTGTGACCGGTGCCAGCAGCGGCGCGGTGCGGTCTGTGACCGGATCGAGCGCGCCCTGCGTATCGAGGCCGTAGAGCACAATCGCGATCAGCGCAAGCCACAGCAGAATCAGCCGCGGGCGGCGCGTGTCGAGGCTATGCCTCTCACTGTAACGTGCCATCGATGGCCTCAAGCACGCTTAATGCGCCGAGTTTCCTGCGAGCGCCGAATGGTCTCGCGGTACTTGTCGAAGTCCTCGATCATTTTGCCGGTGCCGCGCGCCACGCAGGAGAGCGGGTCCTCGGCGATGTGCACGGGCATTTTGGTCTCGGCGGCGATGCGCCGATCCAGGCCGCGCAGCAGCGAGCCACCGCCGGCCAGCGTGATGCCGTACTCCATGATGTCGGCGACCAGCTCCGGCGGCGTCTCCTCTAGCGCGGCGCGCACTTCGGCCACGATGTTGGAGACGGGGCCAGCGATGCCTTCGCGCAGCTCGACGCTGCTGATCTCGATGGCCTTGGGCAGACCAGTCAGCAGGTCGCGGCCGCGCAGCGTCACTTTGATCTCTTCTTCCAGCGGGTAGGCTGAGCCAGCGGCAATCTTGGTTTTTTCGGCCATGCGCTCGCCGATCAGCAGGTTGTACTCGCGGCGGGCGAAGGCGATCACCGCTTCGTCAATCTCGTCGCCGGCGGTGCGCAGCGAGTGGTTGATCACGATGCCGCCAAGCGAGATGACCGCGACCTCGGTGGTGCCGCCGCCGATATCGACGATCATCGATCCGGTTGGCTCGGTGACTGGCAGCCCTGCGCCGACGGCGGCGGCCATTGGCTCTTCGATGGTGTAGGCCTCGCGTGCGCCAGCGTTGACGGCAGCGTCGCGGGCGGCGCGCTTCTCAACCTCTGTGACACCAGAGGGCACGCCGACGACGACGCGGAAGCCGCGCACGAACGCCCCGCCTGTGTGGCGCTGCGCCTCGCGGAAGAAGTGGCGCATCATCGCCTCGACAACTTGAAAGTCGGCGATGACACCATCTTTGAGCGGGCGAATGGCGATGATGTTGGCAGGCGTTTTGCCGACCATCGCTTTGGCCTCCGCACCGACGGCCCGAACATCAGAGCGATTGCGCTTATCGACCGCAACCACCGACGGCTCGGCAATGACGATGCCTTTGCCGCGAACGTACACAAGTGTATTCGCCGTCCCTAGGTCGATACCAAGGTCACGGTTGTTTCCGAAATTAAATAATGGCATGGTGTGTTTCCGAGTGACATGCTCAAGAAGCCGTAGCGGCATAGCTACGGCGACCTCATTATAGCATATGGCTTCCCTCGGCCTTGTCGGCACGCCTTGGCCTAAGCTGATAAACAGATGATAGTTGCCTGTACGTCCTGGTAGTACTAGCCCACGTAGCGCCTTTCGCCTAGGACGGGCGTGCGGATCGCTGTCCAGGCGCAGTGTTTGTGGAGATGGATACACCTACAGCCATTCCAGCGCGTACCTGTTGAGCGTGTGCGCCGTGTGTACCAGCAGGCCAGTGCGCGTCGTGCCCGCTGCGCCCGGTGATGGCCAGCGCAGCGTCGTGTGCCGCCGACCGACAGCAGGTGCAGTTGTACTGTGGATGGATGCAGCAGCGGCTAGCGCAGCGCGTGCCCGTTGAGCGTGTGCGCCGTGTATGCCAGCAGGCCGGTGCGCGCCGTGCCCGCTGCGCCCGGTGATGGCCAGCGCAGCCGGTTGTGCCGCCGACTATGCCCATGGTGCTGCGCAGCGCTAGGCTAGCGTAGCCATGAACAGTCGCGGAGATAGACCAGCAGCTCAAGCGGCGTTGGGGTGAAGGCTGGCAGCGTGATGCGCCGACCGACAGCGATCACAGCAAAGGCGGCGCAGATGAAGCTGAGGATGAGCAGTGCGATGACCATGCCCACCACCCAGCCGTGCGGCGGCGTGGGCTGGACGGTTGGGCGCGGCGGTAGCGCTGGCGCGGGGGGCTGCGCTGGCGTAAGTGCCTTGAGCAGCTCGCTGCGTGCTGTATCGCCGATAGCCCCGGTCGGATCGGCCGCAGAGGCGGCGCGAAAGTCAGCCAGGGCCGCCGACTCGTTGCTGAGCAGCAGATACAGGCGACCGCGCTCCAGCAGGGCGGCAGGATGCGGCTCAGCATCGATAAGCTGATTGAGCAGGCGCATGGCCTCGGGGTAGCGGCCCCAGGTGATGGCATCGTGGACACGATCGAGCATAGAACTGCCTTGGAATGCAGCAGCGGCACGCATGGCTAACCAGCGTGCCGCTATCGAACAAAACGCGCGCTCGGAGCCTAGAAATCGATCAGGCCCTTGAGCGTATCGACCGAGCTGCGGACGAGATCGACGGAGCGCTGCATCATGGCCTGCTCATCGTCGCTGAGCGGCAGCTCGATGATCTTCTCGACGCCGCCTGCGCCGAGCACAACCGGCACGCCGAAGTAGAGGTCGCTGATGCCGTACTCGCCATCGAGGTAGGCGGCGGCGGGCAGCACGCGCTTCTTATCTTTGATGATCGCCTCGACCATCTGGACGGTGGCGGCTGACGGCGCATAGTAGGCCGAGCCAGTCTTGAGCAGCGACACAATCTCGCCGCCGCCCTTCTTAGCGCGCTCGACGATCTCGTGCAGGCGCGCCTCGCTGATGAACTCGGTCACCGGGATGCCAGCAACGGTGGTGTAGCGCGGCAGCGGCACCATCTCATCGCCGTGGCCACCCATGAGCATGGCCTGGATGTCCTCAACCGAGACGCCGAGCTCCTGGGCGATGAACGTGCGGTAGCGGCCAGCGTCGAGGACGCCGCCCTGGCCCATCACGCGCTCCTTGGCAAAGCCCGAGACCGCCTTGGCGAGGTAGGTCATGGTGTCCATTGGGTTGTTGACGACAATAATGAAGGCGTTGGGCGAGGTCTTGGCAACGCGCTCGATATTGGATTTGGTGATCTCAGCGTTGACCTTGAGCAGGTCCTCGCGGGTCATGCCGGGCTTGCGCGGCGCGCCCGAGGTCAGGATGACCACGTCCGAGTCCTTGGTCTCGTCGTAGCCATTGGTGCCGACGATGCTCACATCGAAGCCTTCGATCGGGCCAGCCTCAAGCAGGTCGAGGCCCTTGCCCTGCGGAATGCCCTCGACGATATCGACCAGCACAACATCGGCAAGCTCTTTGCTGGCGATCCAGTGTGCACAGGTTGAACCAACAAAGCCAGCGCCGATAATAGTGACCTTTGCCCGTTTTGGCACGGTAAGCCTCCTTAATAACTGTATGCTGATGCAGGCATGCCTGCGTTATGCTTCTTCTGCCAGGGTGGCCAGCGTTGCCCCCGCCTCGACGCTCTGACCGATTGTCGCGGCGATGCTGGCGATGGTGCCGGCCCGTGGCGCAGTAATTTCGTTCTCCATCTTCATTGCTTCCACCACGCACACAACCTGCCCCGCCTGTACCTGTGCTCCAACCTCGGTTTTGATCGCCACGACGGTTCCTTGAATTGGGCTGATCACCGCGTTGGGATCGCTGGCCTGGGTGGTGTTCTTTTTGGCCGTGTTTGTGCGGCGTGGGCCAGCGCTGGCCGCCTTGGGGGCCGCGACGGTGGCCTGCAGATCCTCGCCAGCGACGCGCACTGCAAAGCGGCGGCCGTTGACCTCCACCTCGAAGGAGCGGCTTGGCACAGGATCGGCGGTGTCGGCGCTGCTCGGTGGCTGGCTGGGCAGCTGCTTGAGCTGCTCCTCCAGGTAGCGTGGGATGAAGCTGACGGTGGCATCGCCGTTGACAAACACTGGGTGGCTGACGGCGAGCCGATGGAATGGAATCGTGGTGACCACGCCGGCGACCTCATAGTCGGCCAGCGCACGCTCCATGCGGCTAAGCGCCTCGGCGCGTGTGGCCCCCCAGGTGACCAGCTTGGCCAGCATCGAGTCGTAGTAGGGCGAGATCGTGCTGCCGACCTCGACGCCGCTGTCGACGCGCACACCGTAGCCCTTCGGCTCGCGGTAGGCCGTGAGGGTGCCCAGCGCTGGGCGGAACCCCTGGCTGGCATCTTCGGCGTTGATGCGGCACTCGATGGCATGGCCGCGCAGGTGGATGTCGTCCTGGCTGAACCAGAGCTTCTCGCCCTGCGCGATGCGCAGCTGCGCCTGCACCAAGTCGATGCCGGTGACCATCTCGGTGACCGTGTGCTCGACCTGGATGCGCGTGTTCATCTCCAAGAAGTAGAAGTGTTTGTCGGGCGTGAGCAGAAACTCCAGCGTGCCTGCGCCGACGTAGCCGACCTCGCGGCAGAGGCGCACGGCGGCCGCGCCCATCTCGGCGCGCATGGCTGGCGTGATGGCTGGCGAGGGTGTCTCCTCGATCAGCTTTTGGTGGCGCCGCTGGGTGGAGCAGTCGCGCTCGCCCAGGTATACAACGTTGCCGTACTCGTCGGCCAGCACCTGGATCTCGATGTGGCGTGGCTCGAGGATGTACTTCTCGACAAACAGCTCGCCGTTTTTGAAGGCGGCGATGGCCTCGCGCCCGGCGCTGTCGAAGGCGGCTGGCACCTCTTCGGCGCTGTAGGCGACCTTGAGGCCGCGCCCGCCGCCGCCAGCGCTGGCCTTGATGGCGATTGGATAGCCGTACTCAGCGCCAAGACGCTGCGCCTCTTCGGCGGAGGTGACGGCGGTGGTGGTGCCTGGCGTGAGCGGCACGTGGGCGTTCGTGGCCACCTGGCGTGCCGGAATCTTGCCGCCCATCTGCTCCATCGCGCCTACCGGCGGCCCCACAAAGACAATGTCGGCCTCTTCGCAGGCGCGCGCAAGATCGGCATTCTCGGCCAGAAAGCCATAGCCAGGATGGATCGCACCAGCGCCAGCGCGCTTGGCAACGTCGATGATCGTTTCGATTTGGAGATAGCTTTGGATGGCTGGCGGAGGGCCGATGAGGTAGGCATCGTCGGCGTAGCGCACGTGGAGTGCGTCACGGTCGGCCTCGGAGTAGACGGCGATAGTGCGTAGCCCGAGCTCTTTGCAGGCCCGCATGACCCGCAGGGCGATCTCGCCCCGGTTGGCAATGACTACAGTGTCAAATCGCATAGTGCTGTACGCTGCAATCGTAGCTTGCGCCGTGATTACAGCCCTATAATGCCGTAGAACCCGCCCGCTGCGCGTTGGCGCAGACGCTCGATCGTGTGCCAGCGTGGCTCCACTCCGGTACGTGCCGGACTCAAGCCCTGCTGGACCAACTTGCCCGAATTTTCCCACTGTGAAAGCGCGATCTCCGCGTCAGGAACCGCGCTGGCGCTGGTGACAACCGCCAGTACGGCGCTGATTGCGGCAGCTTCTTCGGGGGTGGGTTCGGTTGTGCTGCTTAGTTGCCATTTCATACCCTCCATTATAATCGACGGTGCGATACTCCCGCAAATGAAACTGTGACGAATGGCGCAATGTTGCGAAACCTTCACCCCGTTTGCATTTTATCCACACTGTGCTAATATATGAGCAGTTGTTCAAATGTTCAAGGAACTATATGCACAGCGATGACACTATTGAGGCCATGGCGGCGATCTTCAAGGCTCTCGGCGATCCCACGCGGCTGCGCATGCTGCTGACGCTGTTAGCCGAGGGCGAGCAGCCAGTCAACGTGCTGGCCGAGAAGGTCGATCTCAGCGTGTCGGCGGTATCGCACCAGCTGCGCCTGCTGCGCCATCTGCGCATTGTGCAGGCCGAGCGCCAGGGCCGCAGCGTGATCTACGCGCTGGATGATGAGCACATCTGCGGACTGCTGCGGCAGGCGCTGGAGCATCAGCAGCACTAGCCATCCGCCCGCCGCCTGCTACGTAGATAGAACGAAGCAGCTTGTTCTTTTTGCAGCTTGATTGTGAGCATATCCATGACCAATGCAACCTATACGATCAGCAACCTGGACTGCCCCTCGTGCGCGACGGGGCTGGCTGCGTCGGTGACGCAGGTGCCTGGCGTGGCGACAGCCGATGTGCGCTACGCCTCCAACACGCTGGTTGTGAGCGGAACCTTCGATGAGCAGGTGCTGCGGCAGCGCCTGGAGCAGCTCGGCCACCCGATTGTTGATGCGACGGCTCCGGTCAGCGTGCCGCCGTTCTGGCGCTATCTGCTGGAGCGCCCCGACGCGCGCTGGTTTAGCGGCGGCGCTGGGCTGATCCTGCTGGCACTGGCGCTGCGCGCGGCTGGATTAACCACCGTGCTGGTTAATGGCATCTTGGTGCTGGCGCTGGCGTGGGCCGCCTTCCCGATCGCCAAGGATGGGCTGCGTGCGCTGCTGCGCGAGCGGCGCTGGACGATTAATCTGCTGATGACGGTTGCGGCGGTCGGCGCGCTGGCGCTTGGCGACTACCTTGAGGCGGCGACGGTGATTGTGCTGTTTGCCCTTGGCGAGGCGCTGGAGGGCTACTCCAGCCTGCGTGCGCGCGCCAGCCTGCGGGCGCTGCTCGACCTGGCCCCGCCCGAGGCGCTGCGCCTGACCAACGACGAGCGCACCGAGCGCGTGCCCGTCACCGCGCTGCATGTCGGCGATCTGGTGCTGGTGCAGCCAGGCGAGCGCGTGCCGCTCGACGGTATTGTGCGCCGCGGTGCCTCCGGCGTCGATCAGGCCCCGATCACTGGCGAGAGCGTGCCGGTGGCCAAGCTGCCTGGCGATGACATATGGGCTGGCAGCGTGGTCGGCGATGCTGCGCTGACCGTTGAAGTAACGCGGCTAAGCAGCGACTCGACGCTGAGCCGCATTATCAAGCTCGTCGAGGAGGCGCAGGAGCGTCGCGGGCGCACAGAGAGCACGATCGAGCGCTTTGCGCGCTGGTACACGCCGCTGGTGATGGTGCTGGCGCTGCTGGTGGCAGTCCTGCCGCCGCTGCTCGGCTGGGGTTCGTTCAGCAACACCGCGACAACCCGCGGCTGGCTGTATCGGGCGCTGGCGCTGCTGGTGATCGCCTGCCCCTGTGCGCTGGTGATCAGCGCGCCAGTGACGCTGATCAGCGGCCTGACGGCGGCGGCGCGGCGCGGTGTGCTAATCAAAGGCGGGCGCGCCCTGGAGGCGCTGGCTGGGCTGCGTGCCATCGCCTTCGATAAAACCGGCACGCTGACCCACGGCACGCCAACGGTGGTGGGCAGCCGCTCGCTGCGCTGCTCCGGCGAGCCATGTCCAGAGTGCGATACCGTGCTGGCCTTGGCGGCGGCGGTCGAGCGCGGCAGCGCGCATCCGCTGGCGCGGGCGATCACGGTGGCCGCCGAGGAGCGCCAGCTGCCGACCTTGGCAACGGCCGCAAGCGTCACCAGCCTCGCTGGGCGCGGTGTGCAGGGTGTGGTTGCTGGCAAGCTGGTGACGATCGGCAGCCATAGCCTGTTTGATGCCGAGCACCCGCACGATCCGCAGGTGTGCCAGCTGGTCGCGCACGCCGAGGCGGCTGGCAACACGACCATGCTGCTGTGCGATGGCGACAGCGTGCGCGGCATGATCTCGGTGGCCGACACCGTGCGCCCCGAGAGCCAGCAGGCCGTGGCGGCGCTGCACGCGCTTGGTCTGCGCACAGTGATGCTGACCGGTGATAACGCGACAGTCGCGCAGGCGATTGGCCGCGAGGTTGGCGTGGATGATGTGCGCGCCAACCTGCTGCCCGCCGATAAGCTCAGCGCTATCGATGTGCTGCGTCAGCACTATGGCGCGGTGGCGATGGTTGGCGACGGCATCAACGACACCCCCGCCCTGGCAGCGGCCAGCGTCGGCATCGCGATCGGCGGTGCTGGCAGCGCCCAGGCCGCTGAGACCGCCGATGTTGTGCTGATGGCCGCGCATCTGCAGCAGCTGCCGCTGGTGGTGCGGCTGGCGCGGCGGGTGCAGCGGCTGATCAAGGCCAATATTGGCCTCAGCCTGAGCACCAAGGCGGTGGTGGCGGTTTTGGCTGTGCTGGGCATGACCTCGCTGTGGGTGGCGATCCTGGCCGATGTAGGCATGACGCTGCTGGTGACCACCAACGGCATGCGCCCGCTCTGGGAGAAACAGCCCTAGCCACTGCTACATACGTGCACTCAACAGCTCAGGATATGCCTGAGCTGTTGCTATTTTAGATCGGTTGCCAAGTCTACGACAGAGGCTCACGAACATATGAGCCGCACAAACGTGCCAAAATTCTTGACACAGAACACATGTTCTACTATACTAGGAGCCAATCACCCGCTACTCTCTGGAACGTTGACACAAGGAGGCTCCTCATGGCTATCACCAGTCGCGATCTTCGCTCTACCGAGGCCGCCCGCCGCGTGCAGCGACCAACGATCATCACCATCCCCCATCGTCAGGTTCGCGCACCAGCCCTGCCCTCGGCCAACCTGTTTGCCTACGTGCTGACATTGGCGCTGGCGCTGCTGCTGGCGAACGTCCTGTTCACCCCAATTCTCAATTGGGGGCGCATCAAGCTCGACGACATGCGCTATGGTCGGCCGCGCACCATGCAGGTGTCGGCTTTCGTAGGGCACGCCGAAACCAACGGGCAGCCGTCGCACTTTGTGGCGATGAACCTTGATCGCCGCGTTGTGATCATGGAGATGCCCGGCGGCGACGCGGCTCAGGCGCGCACTATTGTCGGGCCATACTTGTTTGGGGCTGGTGAAGATCTCACTCCTGTGCAACTGCGCTTTGAAGACGTCAACGCCGACAATCTGCCCGACATGCTCGTGAGCGTCAAGCAAGAAGAGATGGTCTACATCAACGACGCCGCCAGCGGCGAGTTTCGTATGATCACCGCCGACGAGCTAGGCAAGCTACAGGTTGGTCAATAGCTGCACCACGTAAGGAACTGGGGCGACCGAGAGTCAACACGCGAAACCAGAGAAACAGCAACCCCCATTGAATCATCTGATTCAGCGGGGGTTGTTTTTTATGCACGCTGCTCCGCCGTGCCTGCACCTACTCGCGGCCGGGATTGATGTCCTTGACCAGCGTTGTGCCGCCAGTTTCGCCGCTGGCGCGCCATAGCTCGATGCCATGCTGGTTGGTGCCCACCGAGATATAGGCTACGCCGTTGCTGGTGGTGACGTAGGGCTGGGCAAAGTCAAGGCCGCTGGCAAAGCTGTGCAGGGTCGTTAGCGCGCCAGTGCTTGGATCGAGGCTGCGCAGCAGGTAGCTGCTGTCGTTATCTGGCGGTAGCGTCGTTTTGTCGAGCAGCAGCAGTCGCCCATTGAATGGCTGCATCTGGGCCAACATTCCATAAAAGCTTAACTGCTCAACCGTACCGCTAGCGCTGATGCGATAGATGCCGCCATCCGGGCCGCTGTCGCGCGATTGAAAGTAGACCATATCATCAGCGGCGATGAAGCTGGTGGGAAATAGTGAGTGGTTTGCCGCATAGAGCGCTGAGGCGAGCAGATAGGTGTTACCAGGTGTACCGTCGCTCACCCACAGCGAGGTGTTGTTATCCTCGGCGCGGTAGGCGCTGAAGTAGAGCTTGCCGTTGAGACCAATCATCTCACCGATGGGCGGCGGCGTGTGAATGCCCGTGCGCGGGTATGGCGCAAAGGTGTGGATCAGCGTCGTCGTTGTTCCATCGGTCAGCCACAAGCCAAAGCCATGCTCGCTATCCCACGCGCTAAAGAACACACCTTTGCCTGCGACCGGCGTGAGGTTGAGAAACGCGGTCGAGCTGCTGCTGTCGGCGGTGAGCTGGGCCAGCAGCTGGGTTCCCTCTGCCGTGCCATCGGTGCGCCACAGCGCGACGCCATGCACGCTGTCTCTGGCGAAGAAGAGCGCCTGCGTGCCCCACACGGTGAGCTGAAACGGCGTCACGCCCAGCGGCTGGCTGCTCGGCAGCGCGCCTTCTGCACCGGGGAATATATCTTTGACGAGACGCGTGCCTGCCGCACTGCCATCGCTGAACCACAGCTCGCTGCCGTGCGCGCCGTCATCGGCGAAGAACAGCGCGCCATTGTTGAACGGCGTGATGTTCACCGGCCAGCTGCCCTGCGCGCCAGGGAAGATATCTTTGACGAGATACGTGCCCGCCGCAGTGCCGTCGCTGGCCCATAGCTCCATATCGTGCTCGGCATCGCGGGCGACGAAGAGCACTTGACTCGGCCCAATCGGCGTAAAGCCGAACGGCGAGCTGAACTCTGGGCCAGGGTTGATGTCCTTGATCATGGTTGTGCCCTGCGCATAGCCGTTGGAAAACCACAGCTCGCGCCCGTGGACGCCGTCGTCGGCGCTGAAGATCACGCCGCTGTTGAGCGCCGTCAGATCACTGGGATAGGAGCTGGCCCCGTGAGGCCCTACAGCAGCGATGTCGCTGCCGAGCAGGCCCAGCAGCACCTTAAACTCATCGGGCTGGTCAGGGTGCCACTCGAAGCGCGCGCGCTCGAACCACTGCGTGAGCACCGTGTCGCCGGAGCTGTTGGTCTCCATGCGCGGCGCAGTCAGCGGGTTACCAAACAAGGCGAGTGAGCGGCCATAGGCGTCGAGCTGTGAATCGTTGAGGCCGTGGGTCTCCCAGTAGCGCTTGAAGCCGCGATTGTTTTGCTGGTTGCAGACGTTGCGGCGCGTGACTGGGAACCAGAGGCAGCCCTCGATCGGGTCCTCGGTGGACACCTCATCCTGCCAGTTGATGCCGTTGAGCAGCAGCACATCGTCGCCGAGGCGGCCGAGCAGCACATCATAGGGCGCGCTGTTCTCTGGATGGTACTCGAAGCGGGCGCGCTCGAACCACTGGGTCCAGTAGCGCTCGCCGGTGTCGCGGTTTTGCTCCTCGCGCAGGTCGGAGATCGGGTAGCCAAAGACGGGCAGGCCGCCGTTTTGTTGCCAGTACTCCAAGAAGCGGCCCTCGATACAGTGTTTGGTCTCCGTAAAGCACTGCTGAGGTTCTGCGGCGGCGCTGATGTGCGGCCAGAGGCAGAGCAGCAGGCTGAGTATGCCTAGTAGCCTGAGACGCATACGTGGCTCCTTTTTTAAGCGTGATCCGATACTGCGTAGTGTAGCTGTCGGCAGGCGCGCTTACGATTCAGGCGTGCTCAAAATCAGCTTACATTGCGCCGATGCCGCTATCAGATTCGCCGCTGCCGGATTAAAGCAAGCCCTCATCTTACAGTATGAAGATGAGGGTGGAACACAGCGTGTCGGTTATTGGCGCTAGCTCAGTTGATCTCCTCGTCGCCGATGGCGATCAGCACCTTGGGCGGCAGCAGCCAGGTGAGGGTGCCCAACGCGCGTGGATCGGGCAGCTCGATGCGACAGACGCTGCCTTTTTTGAAGTGGAGCTGGGTGCCAGCGCCAGCCAGAGCTGCGGCGATCTCGGCCATCTCGGGGTTATGGCCAACGATGATCACCTCGCTGTGCTCAGGCTTGAGCCAGGCGCGCACCTGCTGCGGCGCGCCACCGCCGCAGGCCAGGGCGGCAACCTCCTCGACGCGCTCCGTAGCTCCGAGCATCCGCGCGATGAGCTTGGCGGTCTCGGCGGCGCGCGGGTACGGGCTAGTGAGAATGCGATTGGGATTCACACCTAGCCTATGCAGGGCGCGGCCGGTCTTGAGGATGCGGGTGCGGCCATGGTCGGTGAGGCAGCGATCACGGTCGAGGCCGCTGGCGGCGCGATCTTCGGCGCTGCCGTGGCGAATAAGGTACACGATCATTGCGAGCCTCCGCAGTTTTTGACCAGCTCGCAGCGGTTGAACAGGAGCTGATCGAGCTTGTTCCACGCCCGCTTTGGCGCGGCCATCTGGTCATGCAGCATGGTACTCCAAACAAGGCCATCGTGGCGAATCTGGGTGTTCGAGACGGTCGCTTGCACGACGAGGCCGCCGTTCCACAGCACAAACAGCAATGCGAGTGCCGCCACAGCGACCCGCGGCCAGCGCAGGCGCTCGATCAGCACGGCCAGCCCAATGATAAAGATCGGCGTGCACTCGATGAGGCGGCGGAAGCCAAACGAGCCGCGCAGATGCCAGGTCGAGCCAAAGGCCCCGTTGATGTAGGTTTGGGCGAGAAAGCCGACCAGCAGCAGCGCCGCCAGCCAGCGGTCGCGTCGCCAGAGCCAGGCCAGCCCCACCAGCCCCAGCAGCAGAATGGGACTCCACAAAAATGCGCCGCGGCGCAGATCGAACAGCGTGTCAAAAAAGTGATAGCTGATCAGGTTGAGCTTGCCGGAGACCGTGCCCGACGGGCGCGGCCGCCCGTAGAGCGCCTGATACACCAGCAGCTGCGGCGTGAGGCTGAGCGCGAACACCGCCACGAAGGCCACGTGCTGCGCCAGCAGACGGCGCAGCGCGGCCCAGTCGCGGGCGCGGCCAAGATCCCAGTAGGCCAGCAGACTCTCGCCAGCGGGCAGCAGCAGAAACAGGCCGAGCTGCTCGCGAGTGAGCACCATCAGCCCGCCGATCACGCCAAGCGCCAGCCAGCGCCCCCACGCCAGCTGTGCGTGGCGGCTGCGCAGCGGCTGCTGCCGAGGCGGCCCCAGCCACACCGTAATAAATGCTGCGACCATAGCAAACGACGCGCCGTGCGACCAAGGCATCTGCACGTAGGTGTAGAACACCAGCGGCGAGGCCAGCCACACCGTGAGCGTGGCGATGGTGGCCGCCCACGCGCCGACCCAGCGCCGCGCCAGCCGATACGACAGCACCAGCCCGAGCAGGGTATAAAACGCCGAGGCGATGCATACCGCCGTGATGTAGGCCGGGCTGTAGCCGTCGGCAGGCCCGCTGAGCATACCCAGGCGCACCAGCCCATCCGCAGCGACATAAAACGGCGACCACAGGATGGCCGAGCCAATCGGCGCAACGTTGCGGTAGCGGCCAGTCTCCGGGTTGAGCGGCGGATCGGCGGGGTTGGGGCGCAACAGCGCGTTGTAGACCGCCGGGTCGCCGTTCTGCTGGCCGATCGCGGCAAAGTGGGCGTACTCATTGGCGAAGTCGAGGTCGTGATCGAAGTAGAGCGAGCGCAGGTAGGCGAAGTACTGCACCTCGTCGGTGGCATAGAGCCGAAACAGGCCGAACGGCAGCAGCACCGCCCAGAGCACCACGATCAGCGCTAGGCCGCCATCGAACAAACGCCGCCGTGTGCGCGTCTGCTCGCTGCTGGTTGAGGTTGTAAGGCTGGACATGGGCTACTCCGGCTTGCGCCCGACGATCAGGAGCATCGAGCGGGTGCGTGGAAAGGCCGAGGTCAGCATCCAGAGCGCGCTCTTGGTCAGCACGCGCAGCGGGTGGCGCAGCAGGCGGCGCGGCTCGACGCCCACGCGCTCCCAGGCGTCGCCGAAGTGCTCCAGCGCGACGCGAAAGCCCGCCTGCTCCAGCATCCAGCGCAGCTCGCGCATAGTGTAGAGGCGGCTGTGGTTGTAGTAGCGCTGCGGGCCATCGAGCTGCATCGCGCGCTCGAACTCGTTGAAGGACTCAAACGGGCGGCCAAGCACGACATCGCCAAGGGTTTTCATGCGGCTTTTGAAGTAGAGCTGGTTGGGAGTCGAGATCACGACGCGGCCGCCGGGCTTGAGCACACGCTGCATCTCGGCCAGCGGCTTGAGCGGCGAGCCAGCCAGGTGCTCGATCACCTCGGAGAAGACGACGGCATCGAAGGTGTTGGCATCAAACGGGATCGGCTGCTCGTCGAGGTTGCAGAAGCGCACATCGACATCGAGCGCGCGCCACAGGTCGGCGCGTGTATCAGGAAAGAGGTCGACGCCAGCGACGGTGTAGCCTGCCTGGCGCAGAATGCCGGTGAAGGTGCCCGGCGTGGTGCCGATCTCCAAAATATGCGCCGGTGCAGGCGGCAGGGCGCGCAGCAGATCGCGAAAGCGGTAGCGGTGCAGGCGAAAGTACTCGGGCTTGGCCGCGGCAGGCATGGTGCGCCGATATTCATCGAGTAGCGTGTTGATGTTCATAGGGTTGATGTATGCTCCTGATTGGACCGTGGATCAGCGGAACTGCGGGCCACAGCGCGGGCCAGGTCAAGGATGCGGGCTGCGCGGGCCGCGTAGGTGTGCGACTGCACGCAGGCGTGCCCGGCCTGCTCGCGCTGCTGGCGCTGCGGATCGGTGAGGGCCGTCTCGAGCGCTGTTGCGAGCGCCGCCGTGTTGCCGCGCTGGAAGTAGTAGCCGATTGCGGGCGGCAGCACCTCCATGAGCGCTGGAATATCCGGCAGCACCACGGCGCGGGCCACGGCCAGGTACTCGAACAGCTTGAGCGGCGAGGCGGTTACATCGGTGACCGTGTCAGGGATGACCAGCACATCGGCGGCGTGCAGGTAGGCGGGCGTGGCGCTCTGCGGCTGGGGGCCGACAAACTGCACGCTGGTGCCCAGCGCGTGCTGATCGGCCTCGGCGCGGAAGCGCTCGATCTCGGCTGGCCGGCCGCCAACGAAGATCAGCTGGGCCGCGGGATGGCGCTGGCGCAGCCCGGCAAAGGCGGCGATCAGCCGCTCGAGGCCGCGATACGAGAAGGTCATGCCCGCGTAGACAATCAGCGGCGCGCTGCCGGGCAGGCCGAGCTGCTGGCGGGCCGCCGCACGATCGCCAGGCTGATAGAGCTGGGCGTCGAAGGCGTCGGGGATGACAGCGACATCAGCGGGATCGCGCCAGTCGATTGTTGCGAGCAGGCGGCGGAAGTCCGCAGTTAGCGATGCGATGGCCGCCGCACGCTGGAGCGTGCGCTTATCGAGCAGATTGAGCACCGGCTGCACCCAGCCCTCCTTGGCGCGCGATGGATTCCAGCTCTCTAGGTCATGGGCCTCGTAGATCACCGGGATGTTGAGCAGCGGCCCCCACACGTTGGCCCACCATCCGGCGCAGATCACCTCGCGCACATAGACGGCGTCGATGGGCTGGCTGCGCTGGCTGGCGACGACAGCGGCGCTCATCAGCGCAAAGACACTGCGCTCGGCGTAGTACCAGAGCGTTGAGCGCTTGAGGCGCGAGAGCTTGCCGACAGCCGGGCGCGGCAGATGCAGCGCGCCCACTTCAAAAAAGCGGCTTGGCTCGCGCAGCCAGCGTGGGATGATCGCCAGCGTGGTTGGCTCAAGCTGGCGCAGCTCGCGCAAGGTTGTCCATGTCTGGATGGCATTGGCCGATGCGAGGGTTAAGCTGGTTGGATAAGCAATATAAGCAAGACGCATAGCACACGTTTAATCAGCCGAGCGGCAGTGGCTTGTGCTTAACACACAAAGAGGGACAGCGCAATGGCTGCCCCTCTTGGCACACCAAACCGAATCGGCGCTACTTCAACAGCACAGGCAACAGCACCGTAGGATAGGTAAATCCAGGCAGCAGTGTTAGCTCGGGTGAGGTTAGCACATCTTCGCTGTAATTGCCAGCGCCGTCCACGAAGCGCACGTGGATGTAGCGCGCGCCTGGATCGTGCATCTGGCCGTTCAAGTTGTTGACCAGCGGCACCGAGTTGATCGCCTGGCTGCCAGGTGTCAGGTGGCGCAGCTTGCCGTACTGCGCAAACTGGGCCGGTGTGGGCGGCGTTGCGCTGTTCGAGGCCAGCACCCATGCGCCCCAATAGCCGGCGTTGGGCTGGTTGATGTAGCTGCTGTAGCCATCGTCGGTGACGGTGGCGGTGAAGACCAGCGAGGCCAGCCCGAAGGTGGTGCTGGTGGCGCTGGTGAACGAGATCACACCGCCCGCGCTTAGCTGTGGCGGATCATCATCGTAGCGCAGCGCGGTGGTGTACACCTGCACATTGTCAAGCTGATCGGTGACAACCACCGTCGGCGTGAGCTGCTGCTCGTTGTAGCCGACGCCGTCGCTGTCGCTGGTGAAGTCAAACGGGTCGAACGGCACATAGCCCTCGTAGGGGTATGACGCATTGGACGGCGCAAAGTTTTCGGCGCGATGTGACTTCGTGCCTGCGCACGGGGCCGGCTCCTGGCCGATGCTGTAGAACAGCGTGGGATAGCGCGTGAAGGCCGGGTCTTGGATGGCCGGCGCATTTGGCTGAATAGCGCTCACGGACTGCGTGCTGTTCGGCGCTGGGCGGCCAAGCTGCTCGATCGAGTTGATCGTAACCGGTGCCTGCACCGTGCGGTCGATCACCGTGCTGACCTGGCGCACCGAAGAGCGCTGCGCCGTCTCGGTGTTCTGGGCCTGAACATAGACAACGTATGTGCAGGATGTGGGCGTGTTTGGCGCTACAACGCTGAACGTCGAGGCGAACGGCACCCACGGAATCGACGTATTGTTCTCGTCGAATGGCGTCAGGCTGTAGCGCATCTGGTTGGGCTGACCGTCGACGTTGCTGATCTGCACATCGATGGTGGCATTGGTCGTTGGCGACGGGCTGGTGATGTTGGCGATGAAGATCACCGGGCGCACATCGCAGCCAGGCTTGGTGGTTGGGCCAGTCTGGCTGAAGAAGATGCGGAAGTAGCCGCCGGAGGAGGCATCGTGCCACATCGAGTGGTAGTTCTCGCACGAGCCAGCCAGCGCCGCCTCATACGAGAAGCTGGGGGCCTGATAGACTGGCGCAACCACGCTCCAGTTCTCCGTGTCAGGCGCATACGAGTACCAGATATCGCCGTTGCTATCGACTGACTGGAAGTTCTCCTCCCAGACCACCATCAGGCTATTGTCTTTGGCATTGGCGATCTTGGGCCGGTTGCTCTGTGGCTGCGTGCCGTTGCTGCGCTTGATCGGCGTTGTCCACGTGGCCCCATTGTCGGTCGAGAGACTGTAGTAGATCTCAGTGTTGGTGCTGCCGGTGCCGGTGGTGCCCTGCCAGACAGTGTAGACGTTGTTATTGATGGTGGCGATGCTCGGATAGTTCGCGCCGGTGGTGCCGCGCACAACCGGGCCACTCCAGCCGCCGTTGCCGATCTTGCGGGTGTAGTAGACCCACTTGCCGTACTCGCCGCTGCCGTGCTCCTGGCCCATAAACATCACATGCAGCGTCACCACATCGTTGGTGAAGGTGGAGTTGATGGTGGCGAAGCTGTTGTACGAGCCGTTCTCACGGCGGTCGCCGATTTTCACTGGCGCGCTCCAGCCGCTGCCGGTGTTGCTCGTGTAGAAGACAACAATGACCGCGTCTTGGGTAAAGCCGACGTAGCCGCCGTACACAAGGTGCAGCGTGCCATACACATCGGCGTGGATGGAGGGCAGGAAGCCGGGAATCGAGCCAGAGACGTTGGTCGGCGTCGACCATGTCGTGCCGCCATCAAGCGAGAACGTGTGATAGATGCGTGAGTCGAGATTCGAGCCAGCGTAGCCGCTGTAGACCACGTCGATGCGCTTCTGGCCATTGACGTTCGAGGTCGTGATGGACGAGCGCCCAATCTTGGTCGAGGTGCCCGAGATTTTAATTGCTGGCGAGAACGAGCCGCCGCGGTTGTTGCTGTACTTCAACAACACATTGCCGTTCAGCAGCGTGTCGGTGTCCTCATAGATCATGTGGATCACGCCGTCGCTGTCGATGGCCTCCTCGGGGAAAATCCCGGCGCGGCCGGCTGCGCTAATCGGCACCGCCGCTGACCATGACCCGGCAGCTGCCTGGGTTGTCTGGGTCGGAATGCTGCCAAGTGGCAGGCTCGTTACGACCAAACTGGTGATCACCAGCAGGTATGCTAAGACGCGCTGCGTCTGTTTCATGGTGTATCCTCCCAACCAGCGCGGCTTACTGCTGCGCCACGGTGAAGTTATCGAAGAGCACGGTGCCGGTGTTGAGCGCATAGAGGCCAGCCTGGCCGCCGCCAGTGAGCACATCGTCTTTGGCCTCAAGCACAACCTTGCCATCAACAAAGCAGGTGATCTTGGACCCTTCGCGCTCGACGCGCAGCTCTTGCCACTGATCGTAGACGAAGCCGTCGCCGTCCTGGCGGTCAACCAGCAGCTCGAACTGATCGGTCTTGGGATCGTAGCGCTGGAGGGTGTAGCGATGCGGGTTATCGCTGTTGCCGGCAAACACACGGAATAGATAGTAGCCTGCGTCGGAGGCCTCGAAGGCGAGACCTGTCACGAGGCTGTTCTGTGGGTAGACCTGCGTGGCGACTGTGTAGCTGCCCTTAACCGTCGTGGGCGCGAGATACAGCTCTTGATCGAGTGAGGTTCCGGCGGCACCAGTGTTGGCAACCAGCTTGCTGGCCTGCACATCCCAGTTGATACGATACTCGGGGATGATGTTGCGATTGCGGTAGGTCCAGGTGGCTGGCTGCGCGTCGAAGCGCTCTTGCGCCACAACGGTGCCCTTGTTCACTGTGACCTCGGGCGCGGCGCTGATCTGCGCGACAGCCTGCGCCGCCGGCGGCGGTGTCGAGGTGCCAGTGCGCTGCGCCGTGGTGAGGGCCACGGTGCTCACACCGACGAGCAGAATAAGCGCCGCTACAATACTGAACACAGAGGATCGGGATTTATGCATCTGTGTGCCTTTTCCTTTCAATAACTCACCATACGCTGACGACCAGCAGCAGAGCAGCAGCGCTTGCGCTGGCACGGCGGGCAAGTACGAGTGATGACACCGTGCGCACGGATGTCGGGGTGACTCAACGACTTAAAAAGCGATTGAGTCGAGTCCTCATTGTACCGATACACCGTTATTTGTCGAGTCAATAGAGGCTGTTTTAGCTTATAAACAGATGAAGATTTTGTCCTTGATAGGTGAGGCGCGCTTTACAGCGTGGTGGGATACAACACGCGGTCGTAGATGGCGATCAGCTGTGCGGCCACGCTGGCGGCACGCTGCTGCTCGGCGAGGGTTTGCGTGGCGGCGCGCAGCTGCTGCATGGCCCGTGGTGAGCCAAGCACGGCGCTGAGCGCATGGGCTAGCGCATCGACGCGCCCACGTGGCACGATCAGGCCGCAGCCATAGTGCGCCACGAGCTCGGCCGCGCCAGCCCCGTCGCTGACGATGCTCGGTGTGCCGACTGCGGCGGCCTCGATCACCACACGGTTGAGGCCCTCGATGCGCGACGGCACAGCCAGCAGATCGGCGGCGGCCAGGTAGCGGTTGATGCTGTGGTTGGGCACGCTCCCGGTGAAGGTGCAGAAGTCCGTCACGCCCTGCTCGGCAGCAATGCGCTCGAGGAACGCCCGGTAGTCGCCGCGCTCCGGATCGACGCGCGAGGGGCCAACGATGACCGCTTGGGCTAGAATGCCTGCTGCGTGCAGCGTCGGCAGCGCCTCGATCAGCAGCTCCTGCGCCTTGAGGTTGAACAGCCGCCCGACGACCATGACCACCGGCCGCTCGCCCCAGCCATGCTCGGCGGCCAGCGCGGCGCGACTTGCCTGGCGGAAGGTTTCAAGGTCGATGGTGCTTGGCGGGTAGCAGTCGTCGCCGATGCTGACGGGCAGCACCGTTGCGCGCTGCTGGTCGGCTCCGTACTGGGCAGCGAGGCGCAGGCTGAGGCTGGAGTTGGCGCGCACCCACGCCGCGCGGCGCAGCGCCAGCCCGATCAGCCAGCGCGGCACGCGATACTGCCCATAGCCGTAGTTCTGCGCGGGCAGCGTGAACAGGTCGCCGCCGGTGGTGGTCACGATGTAGGGCGTGCGATGGCGCGGCTGGGTCAGCGCGGCCACGGCTCCGAGCGGGTAGGCTCCCTCAATGTGCAGCAGGTCGTAGCGCCGCTCGCTGGTGACGTGCAGCAGCCCTACGAGCATCGAGACCACGTGGTCGTAGTGCAGCCACGGGCTGGTCAGGCGGCTGGCCATGCGCAGCGGCAGGTTGGCGCTGTGCAAGTGGCGGTACACATCCTCGTCGCCGAAGCCTGGCCCCCAGCCCGCTGGGCCGCCGCCGCCATCGCGGGTGGTGAAGCTGAGCACGTCCATCGTAACGCCGCGCTGGCGGATCTCGCGCACGACCTGGCCGTGGGTCTCGTTGCCCATGAACTGTGCGCCGTAGCGCGGTATGGCGTAGAGCACTCGCATCAGCGTTGCCAATCCTTTCGCACGTAGAGCTTGATGCCGCGCCCCTCGGGGCCGCCGACGGTGATCAGCTCGTAGTTTGCTTGAAACTCCGGCAGCGGCTGGAAGTCGCCTGACGTGGAGAAGGGGATGACCTGCGGCTTCAGGCTGAGCACATAGTGCGGATCGGTCTTCTCGGAGCCGGCGTCGCCCTGGCCCATGTCTTCTACCTCCAGATGGGCGATGTGCAGGTCATTCAGGCCCAGCGCGTCGATGACGGTGCGCTGGCTGTAGTAGGGCAGTGTTCCGGCGATGCCGGTGGCGATCACCGTGTCCGGCGGGGTGTTTTGCTCCAGCCAGTAGCCAACCTCGCGATTCTTGAGCGCGACGCTGTTCTCGCCCCAGATCGGGCGGGCTGGAATGCGGCTGCTGGTGGCCGGATACTGCTGAAGGTTGCGCTGCAGCGCCAAGGCCAGCAGTGCCGCGCCCACGGCGTAGCCCGCCCAGCGCAGCGGTGTGCGCACATGCTCGGCCAGGGCGATGATGATGCGCAGTCCGTGCGTTAGCAGCAGCATGAGCGCTGGCAGCAGGCTGATGAAAAAGCGCCCGTTCGGGAAGTGGTCGCCGCCGACTGCCGCGACATAGGCCAGCGTCAGCAGCGTGAAGATCCACAGCAGCCCGATCGGCCCCAGCGCCACCCGGCGACGCAGCGCAGGCACCAGCCAGCCAAGCACGCTGAAGCCAAGCAGCCCCAGCAGCGTGCGCAGCCCCAGCAGCAGCGCAAAGTCGTAGGTGTAGCGCCAGCCGCGCTGCACCTGCGCCGCCGTGAAGCCAGTTTTGGCGTAGAAGGTGTTGGGCAGCAGGTAGCCATAGTAGCTCAGCCGCCAGATGAAGTACGGCGCGTACAGCAGCGCAAAGCCGCCGCACAGCCCGGCCAGCGCCAGCCACAGCGCGCGCTTGCGCTGCAGCAGACTCAGCCCGAGCAGCCACAGCCCACCGGCCAGCGGGATCAGCGCGGCATCTGGGCGAGCCATGGTCGCCAGCGCACACACCACTCCAGCCAGCAGTCCCGTGCGCCAGTCATTGCTACGCCAGAGTAGCCACAGGCCCAGCGTGGTCAGCAAGGCCACCTGCGCGGTCTCCATGCCGCTGCCGCGCGCCGTGTAGAGCACAAAGTGCGCATTCGCGGTTAGCAGCAGGATGGGCAGCAGGCTCCAGGCCAGCGCCCGCCAGCCGGTCTCGGCACTAGTGGCGCTGATCCAGCTCCATGCGCAGCGGTATAGCACTACGAGCGTGGCGAGGGCGAACGCCAGCGTCCAGAAGTGCGCGGCGACCAGCGGCTCGTAGCCGAGGGCCAGCATCAGCGCCATCTGCATCGTCCAGAGAAAATTCGTATAGCCCTCGACGATCTCGCCGCCAGGGTTAAATGTTAGGCCGTGGCCTTGGATCAGGTTGCGGGCATAGCGAAACGAGATAAACGCGTCGTCGAGCACCCACGAGCCGAGCGTCTGTGTGGCGAATAAAAACCACAGACCGGCCATCCACAGCCCTAGGCGCGCCCAGCGCTGCGGCACCCACCAGGTGAGCGCCAGCGCATACAGCACGCCCAGCACCACTAGCGCGGTCCACGGCAGCACTTGCAGGCGGTAGGCCACGCGGCCGATCCACAGGCTCAGGCCAACGCTGCTGAGCCATACACCTAAATCGACTGTGCTCAGCCTCCGCCAGCCCAGGCCGAGCAGCAGCAGCAGCCCGCCAAGCGCCCATAGCGTGCCATCGACGCGCCCAGCGCTGGCCAGCGGGATCACCTCAACCGAGTCGACCGCCGGGCCAAAGCCGTTGGGCGCTGACCAGCGCAGAAACAGATCGCGCTCGTAGATTGTTGGTGTGTACGCGATGCGGTAGGTGTCGGTGCGAAAGCCAAGCGAGTCCGCCAGCGGGTACTCAGTGCCGTTGATCGTCAGCGTCAGCGGGGCGGTGATCGGCTCGCACTCGCACCAGCGCACGCGCACCTCCAGCGGCTGGCCCATGCGGAAGGCCCACGGCACAACCATGCTGCCGTCATCAACAGAGCGGCGAATCTGACCGTCGTCAACGGGCTGCGGCTCCGACCAGCCAAAGAAGTTGTACAGGTTGCGGCCCTCGCCGTACTCGTTCAGCCCAGCCTCGGCTCCGATGTCGAAGCGCAGCGGCGGGTGTGGCACCAGGCTGGGTAGCAGCCACAGCCCTAGGCCGAAGAGAAGCGGCAGGGCCAGCAGGAAACGTCGCATAGCGGTATCTCGTGGATTCATGGCGCTGCTCCGTGGGACTACTCGTCGCCGAAGCCCGGCTCCAGGCGGTACACCGTCACGGCGCGCGCCGGGTCGTTGGGCAGCGGGGTGGTGTGGACAATCGTTGCGTCAGCGCGGAAGGGGCGCAGAATGCGCTCCGGCTGGCGCACGTCGAGCGACACAGCTGGCCCAAGGCCGAGCTTGTGGGCGATCAGGCGCGCGTAGATGCTGAGCTTGCCCAGCGTTCCCGGCTCTAGATGGGTCGGCGCGACGCTGAAGCGGGCGCTGTAGTACTCGATATAATTTTCGACCTCTGGCAGATCAACGATGTAGCTGATGCCTTTGGCGGCGAGGTACTGGTTGAGCCGCCGCTGCTCAAGCACAGGAATGATCTCGTGGTTGAGCTTGCCGTCGAAGTTGATCACGACGTGGCCGCTGTAGTACTGCATGATGCCGGAGTTCTGCGCGCCGATGATGGCGTCCGGCGGCAGGTTGGCGCGTATCCACAGCGCGGTGGCGTAGGATGCTGTCTGGCTGCTGGCGGGCGCGCGCTCCTGCTGGCGCACGTAGCTGAATGTCTCCAGGCTGTTGATGGCGATGCAGGCGCAGGCCAGCCCAACCAGCAGCGGCGCGGTGACCACGTGCGGGCGGCGCTCGGCCAGCTTGTCGAGCAGGGCGGCGGCGCTTGCAACCAGCACCAGCGCCACGCCGCCATAGTAGCGTGGGCTGCCCTGCTGCTGAATGTAGCTGTAGTAGAAGGTGAGCACCAGCGCGTACAGCGCCAGCGGCGCTAGCGTGCGCAGCCGTGGTCCGCGCAGCCAGATAAGGCTGCCTAGCCAGAGCAGGATCAGCAGCGCTAGCCCTGCCGCCGGCAGGTAGCTCAGATCGAGCGCTGAGTTGTAGGCCAGCAGCTGCACGCCGCTGCTGAAGGTGTAGGACTCTTTGTAGCTGTGTAGGTAGGCCAGCGCGCGCCCGCTGCTTGGCGAGATCGCCCCAAACTGCACGACGTTGCGCACAAAGTAGGGCAGCAGCAGCCCAAGACATGTCGCGCCGTAGACGACGGCAGGCAGCCATGTGCGCCGCGTGCGCCACTCACGCCAGAGCAGCACCGCGCCAAGCAGCGCGGCAGCCAGCAGGCTATCGAGGCGCGCCAGTGTGGCGACTGCCGCCAGCATGCCCAGGATGAGCGCGCGGCGCAGCGTCAGCGGCGTGTCCTGCAGCGCATACCACCACAGCGTCGCCAGCGTCAGCAGCGCCAGCGAGGTCTCCATGGCGTTGACGCTGGTGCGAATGAAGAAGGGGTTGAGCGCGATGATGGCCACGCCCCACAGCGCAATCGAGCGGCGGGCGACGTGGCGCAGCAGCCCGTAGAGCGGCAGTAGCAGCAGCGTATTCAGCACGGCGCAGATCAGCAGATTGGCGCGAAAGCCCAGCGCTAGGTTGTCTGGCACAAAGATGAATGGAATGGCCCCCAGGCTCAGCGGGTACAGTGGATGGAAGCCGTTGGTCGGTGTTAGCCCGTCGGCGGTGATGCCGTGGCCAAGCGCGAAGTGGCGCGCGATCGCCGTGACCATCCAGGCATCGTCTTCGAGCGTCAGCAGCAGCGTGTGCAGCGGCAGGCAGGCCCAAAGAAGGCGCAGGGCTAGCCCAGCGCCGATGAGCACAACGAGTATGCGGTTGTGGCGTAGTGTTTGCATCCGATTGCGCAGTATATCACGAGTGCAGGCAATGGACAATTTAGCGCGCTGCGGCCAAAATCGCGCGGATCGTCGCGGCGACACGCTGGTGGCCGGCGGCGCTGAAGTGGATGCCGTCAGGCAGCAGCGCGTCCGGGTCAGGCGCGATCAGCGCAGCAGCGTCGATCAGCGGCACATCTAGCTCGGCGGTCAGGTGCGCCAGCACGCGGTTGTACTCGGCGGCGCTCGCCACGGTGCCCGGCGCGAGCCGCTCCACGCGCTGCGACGGCGTGGGGATGTTCATCACCAGCGGCAGCGCGGCGGTCTCTTTGCGCAGCAGCAGCACGAGCTTGCGGATGTCGGCGGCGAAGACCTCCGGCTCCATCCAGCGCCAGCGACCGCGCAGCCGGGTCCAGACCCGCCGTGAGAGCGGCATCAGCGTGCGCGCTGCCAGCTGCACCGGCAGCCGCTGCAGACGATTCTCGTCGCCCTGCAGGCGCAGCTTGACGAACTGGTACAGCCAGCGCGGCATGTCGCGGTAGGTGCACTCGACGATGCCATACTGGATGATCACCGCCTGCGGGTAGCGTGTGATCACCTCATCCTCCACAGCGCGCAGCCCGTCGCTGACCATGGCCGCCCGCTGGCTCCAGTTGATCAGCGCGTAGCCATCGTCGTCGCGCAGCAGCTCGGCGTAGGTGCGCTCGTCTGGGCGCTGGCGTGGCGGCCGCAGCACCAGCGAGACGGAGTTCCCCAAGATACAGATCGGTGCGGCCATGCGCGTGTGTTCTCCATTGCTAGCCTCAAGCCAGCGCGCATTGTACCTGCTGTCGCATGAAAATTCAACGCGGCAGCGCTTGCCGCACCTCCCCGACAGGGCTGTTCGCTGTATCTGTGCCGCTACATAATTATAAAAATCAATATGCTATTAATATTTGCCAACGTGTGCATTTTTTACCGATATGTGTCTGCGAAGCAAAATATAATTATTTTATCATTGAAGTTTTTTTCTGCTGCGCTACGCTGTTTATAACACCAGTTTCCTTTGAATACCCCGCGTAGCGGGTGGCGGGTGCAACCCTGCCGGGAGCTTGGTCTGCGCCCCACACCCGCCTGTCCATGCGGCGTATCTACCATCCAGCACATCCCAGCCTCAACGAGTATGGATTGTCCACGTCATCTGTGCAGCTACGCAGCGCAGGCTGCGCTGCTGGCTGTGCGCGCTGTGTCCGCCGGTTTGCTGTGTTCGAAACGCTTTGCTGCGCTGTAGCTGCACAAAAGGAGGAGCTTCATGGCTCGTAAACTCTCGCTTGGTCTCGTGTTCACACTGCTGCTCGCCCTTGCTGCCTGTGGCAGCGCCAGCCCGCCAACCACCGCATCGACCCCATCCAGCGCCAGCGATGCCGCTCCCACAGAGGTAGCGCCCGCTGCTGAAAACCCACTCGCAGCGCCATCAGACGCTGATTCAGACGCGCCGCCGCTTGGCGCTGCGCCCACGCCCGGATCAGCAGCTCGCCCTGGTGCCTTCGAGCGCCCGCTTCAGCTCGCCGACCCACCGATGCAGGGCGATGATATTGTCGCTGTACAGCAGCGCCTGCTCGATCTTCACTTTTACATGGACGCTGTCGATGGCTTCTTCGGCCCCAACACCGCTACCGCCGTGCGCAACTTCCAGACATTGAACGGCCTCACCGTCGATGGCATTGTCGGCGAGCGCACCTGGGCTGCGCTGTTCAGCGAGACCGCTGTCAATGGCGATGCGCTGCTTGGTGATCCGCCGCTCGATGCTGGCGCTGGCGATCTGCCGCCGGACTATGGCGCTGGTGATCCGCCGCTGGACGATGGCGCTGGCCTGCCCGCCTTCGAGCGCACGCTTCAGCTCGCCGATCCGCCCATGCAGGGCGACGACGTGGCGGCAGTGCAGCAGCGGCTGCTCGACTTGGACTTTGATCTGCGCACCGTTGATGGTGATGTGCTCGCCGTTGATGGCATCTTTGGCTCGGCCACCGAGACAGCCGTGATCCTCTTTCAGCGCCTCAACTATGATCTGCTGAACAATAAGCAGCCCGATGGCATTGTTGATCAGCAAACGTGGGCAGCACTGTTCAGCGCTGAGGCTGTCAGCGGCGAGCATATGGGCGAGAACCCGCCGCCTGACGGAGTTGGTGAAAACCCGCTCCCTTCAGGCACGGTCGTCGGCGATCCGGCGGGCTTTGTGGCTGGCTCGCTTATGTACCTGGGCACCGACGGCATGACCATGCGCGTGCGCTCGCTCGGCGGCAGCGATGACCGCGAGGCGTTTGTGCTCGCGCTCGCGCCTGACGAGCAGGTCGATAGCATCGTCGCCGATCCGACCGGCCGCCGCCTGGCTGTGCACACCAGCCAGAATCGCGTGCAGATCTACGCGCTCAGCAGCTACAGCGGCAGCCTCCAAGCGACCATCAACGATGTCTTTCAGGCGCAGTGGTCGCCAACTGGCGAGCGCTTCTTGGTGGCCAGCACGCTGTCCGAGCCTGCGGCGGGCCAGGTCTTTATCTACGCTGCCGACAGCGGCGACGGTGCCGAGCCGCTACAGATGCTGCTGGGCTGGTGGGCAAGCTGGCTGCCTTCCGGCGACGCGCTGCTCATCGACGGCTTTCAGCAAGTAACGCTTGCCACGCTCAGCGATGGCGGCGAGCGGCTGATTGTGGCCCCCGCAACCAGCGATCAGCTCGTCGTCTATCCCGCGCCCGACAGCTCGGCGGCCCTGTACTATGCCAGCACGCCCGATGAGCTGTCGCCCTCTGGCAACGGCTGGCAGTGGTGGGCTGCGCCGCTGGACGGCAGTCAGCCTGGCTGTGCGCAAACCTTCTATGGCTGCGGTAGCGGTCCGGTGTCGCTCACCCCGCCCAACGGTAATCTGGTGGACGAGGTGGCCTTCGATCCAGCTGCCGCCGCGCTGGCCTACGCCGAAAATGTGCACTCACATCTGTGTGTTTCACACGAGGATGTCTACCTCATCCCCTTGCGTCATCTCAGCGCTCTGCCCGGCAATGTCACCCCGCTCAGCCCGCCGACTGCGCCGCTGCCGGAGGATCATGGCCGCCTGACCAAGGGCCTGAGCTTCCTCCCCGATGGCGAGTCGCTGCTCTTCAGCTATCAGCCCTACACCTGTAGCGATAGCGCGAGCACGCTGCTGACGCCGACGATCTATATCTGGAACACCAGCACTCCCGCTCAGCTCACCACCGTGGGCGCGGGCGCGTTCCCGGTCTGGCTGCCGTAACCCTTCAGCGGACGCCGTGCACTGGCTGCGGTGTCCGCTTTTTTATGTGATCAGCGGTGTGCTTTGGTTGTGGTCTGGCGCGGCGTCGGCGCACGCGGGTGGGAGGTCGAGGCGCGGCGGCGGATTGCTCCAGCGCAGGCTAGCGTGACAGCAGGGCTAGGCATCCCGAGGCTGAAGCGTGGTGGGGCAGAACTCCAGCGGTGTGGATTGTGGGAGGCTGGCGCGGCGTCGGCGCACGCGGGTGGGA
>JABXJS010000086.1 GCA_013538855.1 Herpetosiphonaceae bacterium | reverse complement strand
GCTGTGCGCCGATCAGCAGTTTATCCCGGCGCTCATCCGCGATGGCGCGCACCTGTACGCCGCCGGATGCAGGCCAGGGCAGTTGAGCAGCGACCACAGCAGCTCGCGCAAGTCCTCCAGCTCGATCAGCATGCCGGTGACGCGCCAGGGCTTCAGCTCAGGCTGCGCGGTGGGCGGCTCCAGCGCGCCGGTCGCGAGCAGCTCGGGCGAGGGCAGCGGCCGCCCGTCCGCCGTCGGCAGCCAAATGGTGAGCGTGGTGGTTGGCGTGTGGTCGGGGGACAGCTCCAGCGCGGCCAGCAGCTGCTCGGCGCTGGCGGCGAAGGGGTGCGGCGGCAGCTTAGGCTTGCGTCCGCGCAGCGGCGTGAGCGTGGGCGACTCGGCCCACGCAAAAAAGCGCTGCTGATCGAGCAGCCAGGTTCCATGACCAATCAGGCGCGTCATGCCAGCATTCCTTAACAAAGCTCAAAGCATCGCGCCCATTGTACCACCGCCGCAGGCCACGCCAAGCAGCGCCCCATGGCCGCAGATTGCCGCCCACCCCCGCAAGCGCCCACACCACGCTTGTCCAGCAGCACAAACCAGCGTGCCCCAAAGCGCACGCCGCCAGAGGTGCCCCACGCGGCCCCACGCCGCCGCCACGACGGGCGGCTGTGCGCGGCTGCGGACTGCGCCACGCCGACGCACATCAAACGCAGCGCTTATCCATCACCATAAACCAGCCTGCCCCACGTGCACACCGCCAGCGGATGCCCCACTCGGCTTCACGCCGCTACAACGACGGGCGGCTGTGCGCGGCTGCGGACTGCGCCACGCCAACGCACACCAAACACGGCGCGTGTGTTCATCAGCAAACAATGCGGTATTCAGCGGCCAGCGTGTTGAGCAAAGACTCGCCCGTGCCTGCCCCGCCACAGCTCAGCCAATAGGGCCAGCGCTGGTGCCATGCCCATCGTTCACAGGTGTGGCGATGTGGCTGCGGGTGACGCACACCGCAGCCCAGCGCGACCACGCCGAGCGCTATGCCCCAGGCAACGTACCGTTTTCAAAAAATCGCGGGCCGCTGCGCGGCCATGTGCAGGGACACCGCGAGCTAGCCCACGCCGACGTTCTCCACCAGTTATATGTAGAAATCAGCATAGCAGAATATCAGGAATTAGAATATATGTGCGAACGAGGGGCCAGCACACACCGAAAGCCAGGGTAGTTGAAGTTGATGAAGTTGATGTCGGGGAAGTTCCTGAAACGCGCCGCGCAGCGAACATTTGTTCTATTATTACGATATGAGCCACCGCGCATAACGTACCATCTTTCCTCCTCGAATTCCTTCGGCGCATTCGAATACGAGCGCCAGGTGCTCAGCGTCCACTCCCAAACATTCCCTGCCATATCGAGCAGGCCGAAGGGACTCGCGCCTGCCGGGAAGCAGCCGACCGGCGTCGGCACGCTCAAAAAGCCGTCGGTGTTGGCGCAGTCCGGCTGCCAGCGCTCGCCCCAGGGGTAAATACGGCCATCGGAGCCACGGGCGGCGTACTCCCACTCGGCCTCGGTCGGCAGGCGCACCTGCAGCCCAGCTGGGCGCTCGGGCCACTCCTGCGTATCAAGCCAGGCGGTGTAGGCGCACGCCTCATACCAGCTGACGCCAATGACCGGCTGCAGCGGATTGTTGTATGCTTCATTGTCCCACAAGTACGGCTCGCGGAGGCCTACCTGACAGCGCCAGCGCCAGCCGTCGCTGTCCACGCCGCCCCAGTAGGCCGAGTTGGCGTAGCCGCCAGCGCTGATAAACACGGCATACTGCGCGTTGGTGACCGGCGTCTCGGCCATATAAAATGTCGGCAGCGTCACCTGATGCTGCGGCTGCTCTGCGGCCGTAGCGGCGAGGTCGCGGCGCGGGTCGCTGCCCATCAAAAAGGTGCCAGCAGGGATGGGCAGGAAGGCGGGCAGCGGCTGGGCGCTGCGGCGCTCGCTGTGCTGCAGCAGCCCCAGCACAGTGCCCGCCGCGACGCGCCCGCGCGCATCGAGCAGCGGTTTGGGGCCAAGCGCATCGGCCAGCCTGCGCATGCGCGAGCCTTCGGCAGGCGCAAAGCGGCGGTGCAGCCAGCTCTGGCGCGTCGGGTTGAGGATCAGCTCCAGCCGCGCCAGCGTCTCGGCGTAGAGCGAGCCGCGGCTGGCGTCGAGCGGCACAGGCTTGCGCCGCAGCTCGAGCAGGATCTCGCCTGCCAGCAGCGCCTTACGCGCCCACAGCTCGTCCTTGGCCCGTCCGTCGTCGGCGAGCAGCTTCGTCAGCAGGTGCTCAACGCGATCAATATCGCCGGTGCGGATCAGGTCGCTGGTTGTCAGCAGCAGCACCTCGTGCCAGGCGGGCAGGCCAGCGCGCGCCAGCAGGCGGTCGATCACCGAGCCAGCAGTTTTGTGGTTCCAGCTAGCGTCGTTGCGCAAATGCATGGCGGCCAAGTATTCCTGAAAGGTGCGGTGCGGAAAACGCAGCAGGCCCTTCTCGTAGACCTGCAGCACACCGTTGTCCTTACGCTCGACATAGGCCAAGAAGCGTGCGGCGGGCAGGCCGGGATCCTCGGCCGGATCACGGTAGACATACTGCTCGAACACCGCACAGGCGATGGTGCGCACCTCGGCGCTGGTCAAGTCGGTGCCGCCGAAGGTCTGCTCGCGGCCAGGCTGGTCGGCATCGATCTTCTCGTGGGCCGCGAAGGCCAAGTGCTGCAGCAAGATCAGCGTATCGCTCGACTTCCAGAGCGGCAGGTTGATCGCCTCGGCCAGCCCTGGCTCGCCGGGCTTGCGCCGCCAGCGCAGCAGCAGCAGCTCGATGCAGTCGTTGTACAGCTGCACGCGATCATCGGGCAGGCGGCCCTTGTTGGTGTGCAGCAGGGCCATCATCGTCAGCAGCAGCGGGTTGCCGGCCAGGCGGCGCAGGTCGGGCCGCTCGCGGATGGCGCGCTGCAAGGTTTTGCGCAGCGTGTCGGCATCGGCGTAGGTCTGGCGCTCCAGGCGCACGAGCGCGGCATACCAGAGCTGCACAAACTCGCGCCGCAGCTCCGGAGAGAGCGGCTGTAGCTGATCGAGCGTCCAGCGCTCGTCGTGAAGCTGGCGCTGTGGCTGCTGGTAGTCGAGCACGCGACAGGCGACCACGATGCGCGCCACGCTTGTCTCGGCCAGCGCGGCGATGTGCGCCTTAATGCGCGCCAGCTCCGCGCCCAGCGGCACCTCGTCGAGGCCATCGAAGATGAGCACGGTGCGGCCAGCGAAGGTCTGCTGCCGCAGGTCGGTCACCAGCTGCGCGGTATAGGTGTGAGCCAGGTAGCCCCACAGCGGATCGCTCGCCAGCTCGTCAGTGCTGGACGATGCAGCGGCCTGGTGCGAGCCGAGCCAGTCGGCCCACAGGTTGAGCCGCACGAGGATGGGGATGGGCAGCGGGTCGCTCCAGCCCTCGGCGTGCAGCCTGTCCGCCGCGCCAGCGTCGCCCTGCGGCGGGCTGGCGGCGTGGAACAAGGCCCCCGCCAGGCAGTAGACCAAAAAATTGATAAAGGTCGTCTTGCCCGAGCCAGGATCGCCCAGCACGATCAGCCGCCGCGTGCACGCCACCGCGCCCAGCACCGAGAGGGTGGTATCCGCCGCAGCGCGCTCGTGATCAGCACGGCCAGGCTGGGACGCAGCCTCAACGCCCAACAGCGAATGCAGCAGCGCGGCATCGTCGCGCTCATCCGGCGGGCGCGGGGCGCGGCGGCCCACCTCCAGCCGCGTGTACAGGTCGCTGATGCGCAGCATACGCTGAGAGGCGTCGCTGGCGTCGGGATCATCGGGCAGATGCAGCTGGCGCAGCTGGCTGCACAGCTTGGCGTAGTACCACAGATACTGCTGCTCAAGCGGCAGCCCGGCGACCTCGCTGCTACTCTGATTCAGATACACGTTGCCGTTGATTGTCTGGGCCATAACACCATACAACTGAGCATCATCGCGCAGCTGCTGGGCGTTGGTCAGCTGGGTCGTCTCGCCCTGGTTGGCAACCGCGACGTTTGAATTGTTAACGTCGTCGCCAAACACCACGCTGGCGATGTGCCGCGGCGCGCCCACACTGTCGATAACGTGCTGGCGCTCGACGGGCGCAAGGCTGGCGGCGTGGCGCAGCCACAGCGTCTGAGCGTCCTGCGCCTGCTCTTGCTCCGAGCGCAGCGGGCTAGCGAAGATACGGCGCAGCTCCTCGATCAGGGCGGCTATCAGGCGTTGGCGGTCGTCGCTCATGCTGGCATACCTCGACGGCTAGGAGAAACGGGGCTGCCCGTAGTATGCCACAGCGCCAGGCGCACCGCAAGCACGAGCGGCTGGGTGTAGCGAGGATGGCACGCTGCGCCACGCCCACGCACACGGCAACCACGGTACGCAACCGCCAAGCGCACGGCAAGCACGAGCGGCTGGGTGCTGCCGAGATTGCTTGCTGCACCCAGCCCACGCACACGGCAAGCACGGTACTCGCAAGTGTTCTGCCTGTCCGCGGCGTGCCACAGCCACACGCACGCGGCAAGCAGTATGCTGAAGCGCTGGCGGCAGCGGGCCGCTCGGCCAAGCCTTGAGCGTAGCGCCGTCCATCGTCAAAAGGTTGTGAAAAAGCCTCGTCTGTGGTTCGCCTGCCACAGCTCAGCCGATAGTGCCAGCGCTAGTGCCCGTGCGCTCGTTCGCCGTTGGCGCTAGCGTGGCTGCGGGTGGTGCGCACCACAGCTAGCAGCGCCCTCTAGGCTGGAGCCAGCCGACGCCGCGCCGGAGATAACCACCGCTCGTTCGCGGAGCTGCCGCAGCGCGGCACAGCAGGAGTGCGCCTGCGCCGGACGGTCGCAGGTGCTACTAGCCCAGCGCGGCGCGGCACTCGTCGGCGTCGATGCGCCGCAGATGATCGACGCTCGTTCGCGCAGATGCCGCAGCGAAGCACCGCAGTGGTTCCCTGATGCCGCAGCATAGCGAGCGATGGGCCAGCACACACCGAAAGCCTTGGTTGTTGTTGTTGAAGTTGTTGTCGGGGTTGTTCCTGTTACGCGCCGCGCAGCGTTTGACGCGCCAGGTAGGCCGCGCCAGCTCGATCATCCAGGGGCGATTATACCGCAGCTGGCGGCTCGGGCTGGCCGCGCTGCGTTTTGCGCCAGCCGCCCAGCAGACGGCCGACCTCATCGCACAGCGGCACAATGTAGGCGAACTGCTTGGCGCTGATCAGATTTAGCTCGTGGCACTGGCGCAGCAGAAAGCGCAGCTCGTGCAGCGCCTCGTCGGCCTCCTGGAGCGCCCGCTGCTTGCTGATGCGCCGGGTGGCGGCAATCAGGTTGCGCTGGAGCCGAAAGGCGGCCTCCTGCGCCATACGCCCAATCGAGGCGCGGTGGGCGCGGTTGAAGCGCACGGTTGTCTGCACCACCCACAGCACCACGCTGTTGCAGCGGGCAAACAGCGGCGAGTCAGGCACAGCGCGGAGCCGGGATCACTTGGCGCAGCACCGCCCGCCGCAGCCCGGTTGTGCTGCCGTGCTGCACGGTGCCGATCCAGCCCTGCACCGAGGCGTTCAGCTGCGCAAAGCTAAGCGCCCCGCTGCCATAGGCGCGCAGCCGCCGCCGATAGCGCCGCCAGAAGCGCACCACATTGCGCCGCCGCAGCCGCCGCTGCTGTGGCGTCACCACCCAGCCCAGCCAGGGCAGCCCCGCCGCCGTTGGCGCGACGCGCACGCGCCGCTCGTGCAGCGTGAGCCGCAGCTGCGCCAGCCGCTCACGAATTGCCGCCGCCCAGGCGTGCAGCGTGGCCTTGTCGTCGGCAAACAAGAGCAGATCGTCGCAGTAGCGCAGATACGCGCGACAGTGCAGCTCCTGCTTGATAAACAAATCGAGCGGGTGCAGATACACATTGGCCCAAAACTGCGAGGTCAGGTTGCCAATGGGCAGCCCGCGTGGGCGCAGCAGCGCAAACAGATCATCGCCGTCGAACACCACAGGCGTCCATGCCTCGGCTAGCACGCCCTGGCCGCTGGCGATAATGCGCTCGCACAGCTCCAGCAGCCGCCGATCACCTATGTGGCGCTGCAAGGTTTTCAGCAAAATCGCGTGGTCAATGGAGGGGAAAAACTCGCGGATGTCGAGCTGCAGGCTGTAGGCGTAGCGGCGCGTGTAGTGCTAGGCGCGATCCAGCGCCGCCAGCGTGCCCTTGCCGCGCCGACAAGCATACGTATCGTGGATGAAGCGCCGCTCCCAGATTGGCTCGATGCTGCGGCACAGCGCGTGGTGCACAATCCGATCCTCAAAAGGGGCCGCCGAGATAACCCGCCGCTTCCACTCGCGCACCACAAAGGTGCGGTAGGCCCCTGGCTGGTAGCTGCCGTCCGCCAGCCGCTCCTGCAGCCGCAGCAGCCGTAGCTCGGCGTCGTGCTCGTAGCGCGCCACGCTGGGGCGGCTGCGCTTGCCGCGCCGTGCGGCCAGATAGGCCGCCCACAGGTTCTCGAAGCTGATGCACGGCTCCCACAGGTTGCGGTAGGTTTTGGGCATGCATCCTCCCGTTTTGCAAAAATTTCGGGCCGCTGCGCGGCCAAGCGCAGGAGCACCGCGAGCTAGCCACCGCTCTCGATCCTCATATGCTCATATGCAGAAAACAGCATTACAGAATTCAGGATTTAGAACATATGAGCGAACGAGGGGCCAGCACACACCGAAAGCCCCGGGCGCTGCCGAAGCTGACGCCGGGGCTGCCCCAGCCACGCGCCGCGCAGCGAACATATGTTCTATTGTTCCAGTATGAGCCGCCGCGCAAGGCCATATCTCTATGCGTCGGCGGGTCGGCCTCGATTATAGCACACTGCTGCGGATACTCGGCATCGGCGCTGGCCGTCCACTCCCAGACATTACCAGCCACATCGAGCGCACCACAGGCCGCCGCCCCAGCCGGGCACACACCCACCGCCGCTGGATGCCCCAGATCACGCCCGTCGTCATCTTCATAGACTGCCAGCTCCGGCGTTGGCTCCGGCTCACCCCACGGGTACGTGTGGCGCTGGCCGTGCTCCCAGGCCGCCAGCACTTCCCACTCGGCCTCGGTCGGCAGGCGCAGGCAGTAGTCGGCGGGCAGCACATCCTTGAGCTGCTCGGTCAGCCACGTACAGTAGGCGGCGGCCTCGTACCAACTCACGCCGATCACCGGCTGGTTGAGCTGCGCGTAGTCTGCGCTGTTCCAGCGCCAGGGCTGCTGACGGCGTCGTTCTCGCTTCCACTCCAAGCCCTTTTTGCACCACCATAACTCCGCATCCGGCGCATAGCCCACAGCGACAAACGGCGCATATTGGGCCACCGTCAGCGGGAAGCGCGCCACCCAGAACTCTGGCAACTCAACATCGACCGACGGCTGATCCTTCTCCCAGCCGCCAATGGTGTAGCTGCCGCCGGGCACATAGCGCCAGTAGTGCGAGCCAGCGCGGGTGAACGCACGGCTGCGCTGGCTCGTCTCACGCTGCCACTCGGCAGGCGTCACGGGGTAGCGCGTGTCGCCAAGCTCAGCAAGGTACGCAGCGGCACGCAGGCGCTCAGGGCGCGCAACGGCTGGCGCAGGCTGCTCTAGGAGGGTGGTCAGCGCCTCGCTCAGTTGCTGCTCAAAGGTGCGCAGGCTCCAGGTTTTACTGCCCAAGGCATCGGCCTTATGCCGCACCTCGGCGTAGCAGTCGGCGGCAAACAGCACATCGCGCTGATACAGCTCCAGCGGCTTGTCCACATCGGCATAGGTGTAACTGAGCAACGTATCCTTGAGCCAGCGCTGGATCATACGCCACTTGTTCTCGCGGATGCAGCAGCCCATCAGCAACAGCAGCACCTCGCGCCAGCGCTCCGGCTCGGCGCGCCACAGCTCAAAGGCCGTCTCGTCCTCTTCGCCGTAGGCCAGGTAGGCCGCCGCCAGGTACTCCTGAAACGTCAGGTGCGGCACGATGTATGTATCATTGCCGCTCTCATCCTTGCCATAGGGATGAATCAACCCTGTCTCATCACTAAGAACGGTGATAAAGGCATCAGTGTAGGCACTACTATGTTTACGTTTCACCTGCTCTGGATCCTTTGGGCACAGCAGGCGCGCAAAAAAGGCATCGAAAATGTCATACAGCACCGTCTCATGCAGGATGCCGCTGCCGCTGCCTGCATCGGCGCTCGGCAGGCCATGCGCCTGAAAGCCCAGCGCGTACAGCGCCGGCAAGAGCGCGGCGGTCTGCATGTCAACAGGCAGCGGCCAATCCGCAACGTTTGCCAGCGTGTTCAGGCGTTCGGCGAGGCTCACGCGCTGGCGCGGCTGCTCACGGGTATTTAGGCCGCCGTCGGCGCGCAGGTTGCTCCAGCGATCCAGCAGCAGATCGACCAGCGCGTGGTAGATCGCGGCGCGCGAGGTGGGAAACTCGGTGCTATTGTAGTGCAGCAGCGCCAGCATCGTCAGCAGCAGCGGCGAGCCGATGATCTGCGCCAGCGGGTCGTGGGCCTCGCGGCGGCGGGCGCGCTCCAGGCGCTCGATCAGCTGATCGGCCCGCTCAAGCGCGACAGCAGGCGCATAGCCCTCGGCCTTGGCGCTGACCTGCGGATACCACGCGCGCAGAAATGTTCGCACCTGCCCGAAGGCCAGCGACTGGATCGTGCGCACCTGCCACTCGGCCAGCTCCCAGGGCCGCTGGTCGTTGTAGGCGTGCGTGCGGCAGGTGATAATCATGCGCACGCGCCCGAGCTGCGTCTGTAATTGGCTGATCGCCGTCACAATCCGCTGGCGCGGGCTGCGCTGCGTCGCCGGATCAACCACCGCCGACACTTCATCGAGGCCGTCGAGCAACAGCATAGCCCCGCCGCTGCGCCACGCATCGAGCACCTTGGGCTTGAGTTCATCGCGCAGCTCGGCAGCGATAATTGGCTCCAGCAGCGTGTTGATCAGCACCTGCACATCCTGGCGCGTGTCGGCGGTGAACATGCCCACCACCGTGCTCAGGCGACAGAAGCAGGGGATGGGCAGCTGCTCCAGCGTGTCCCATCCCAACAGCGCACACGTGTGCGGCTGCGGCTGCGTGGCGGCCGACGGCGGATTGAGCAGCGCCAGCGCCAGCTGTACAATCAGGTAGCTGAGCGCCGTGGATTTGCCCGAGCCAGGCGCGCCCAGCAGCACCACGTGCTGATCCTGCGCCAGCGCCTCCAGCGCCAGCAGTGGCCGCTGCCAGTAGGCGTTGATCAGATCGGCAGGCTGGTTGTCGGTCTCAGCGCGGCTGCGGCGACGCTCTAGCTCCAGCGTATGGCCGTGGGCATCGACGGGCAGGCGCACCTGCTCGGGCGGCACGGCATCGGGCGAGAGTGCTAGCTCCGCAATCTGCTCGGCGCTGAGGCGGAATGGCTCACGCACGGCGGCATCGACGGCCAGCGAAGTAAACACATCGCACAGCGTCAGCGGCTTAATCGCCGTGCCGCGGCCATCGAGCGGCTTGGTCAGCAGACGGCTGACCTGCAGCACATCGTGGTGCGTGATCAGGCTCTCCAGGTAGCTGTCGAGCAGCGCCTTGGCGTTGGCGGGCGGCTGTGCACCGAAGAACATGCTGATCGTGCCATCGTTCACGCCGATCACCGCGCCATGGACCCGGCCAGCGTCGCCCACGCTGGCGCTGCCGACGGTTTGCAGCACGTCGCCGGCGCTGCTGCTGGCGTTGTTCGTGCCCTGCTGCTGGGTGGTATCGCCCTGGTTGGCAACCGCAATGTTCGGCTGAATAACCGTACTGTCGTCGCCAAACACCACGCTGGCGATGGGTTGCGGCGCATTGACCTGCGCGATAATGTGCTGCTGCTCGGCGGGGCTGAACTTCGAGCAATACTTGGCCCAAAACTGCTGCGCTTCCTGCTGCTGCTCAGCAGGCTCTAGCAGCGGGTCAGCGAGTCGCTCCTGCAGCGACTTAATCATGTGGCTAATCTGCGCTTGGCGGGCATCGTCGCTCATACTGGCATACCTCGACGGCTAGGAGAAACGGGGCTGCCCGTAGTATGCCATAGACACATGCGCGCGGCAACCTTTAGACAACGATGTCTAGCTGACCACCTGCGACGAGTTTATACGATACGTCAACCTGCGCTGCTTGATCAAGCTCTTTGAGCTTGCGCTGGCGCTTAAATTCCAGATTTTTGACCTCAGACTGCTTCATGCGCCGAATCCGATCATTAGAACTGTTGACGGCTTGCTCGCTAGCGCGACGAATCTTAGCAGCAAAGGCAGCTTCAACCGATGCTTTCTGGATGACACTGACAGCCTGATTACGTTCGACAACCTCGGCATGGACTCGGTCACGATAGATGGCCATGTGCTGCGCTGCATGTTCTTGATAGCGGTGAAATGTAGCACTGCTGCCATGAGGGGTGAACGTCGATTGAATATTCGTAAGGTGGTTTAGCAAAGTTTGCGCAACATCAGGTACGCTCTCACCATCTTCGAGCACAACAATCGGATGGAGAAAAGCCTGCTGTTGTGCTCCACGCACCTGAACTTGATAGAGAAAAAAGTAGCCACTACCAGGAGTTGCACCAGGAATTTTCAAGTGTGTTGCTGGAATCTTCGCATCAAGTTTTTCACGCCAAAAGGCGAGCGCTGCACCAGCAAGCACATGGCGGATAGTGACAAATTCCAGCAGTGGACGCTGCCGCGCTAGCTCGCTATCGAAGGTAATTGGAATAGATTTATGCTCAGTAGATCACAGGACTCCCTGGGGCCAGGGTAAACGGTGTGGCGGCCGAATCGTGCGGTATCCTTTGTGGTGCCAACCAAGAAAGGAACCGTG
>JABXJS010000085.1 GCA_013538855.1 Herpetosiphonaceae bacterium | reverse complement strand
GCCGCAGCTGCGGGTGGTTCGGCATCAGGCCCGGTGCAGCACAGCCGTCGCCGCCAGCGGATGCGCGGCACCGCCCACAGCTGCTCACGGCGCATGGCGCTAGCGGCCTCGGCGGGCCAGCAAGCGACACCGCGAGCTGGTCCGACCGCGCTACGTAGTCGCCACTCAAAAAAACCTGCGCATCACGGCAAGCCTGACCCTATCGACTGAGCTGTGAACGCAGAGCACAGACGCGGTTTTCATCCACTATATGGACGCTCTGCTTGCTTGCCACTTACTGAGCGCACCGCTGCACCAACCGCTGCCACCGCGAGCTGGCCAGACCGTGACGACCCTGACGGAGGCCCATAGTCGCCGCTTAAAAAAACCTGCGCATCAAGCCAAGCCTGGCCCGGCTGGCTGAGCCGCAGCACCATAGCACACACGCTGCATTCAGCAACCAAGCGCCTGAGCTGCGGCACCACACACTATCCTTATGTCAAACAATCTCTGCTTGACCGGCACTTTGCGCCCTAGCGGGTTTGCGGCGACAATTGAGGCCGATTTGCAGCGACTGAATGGAGGCAACCACATGCTACCTGCTGAATTTCTGACGCGCATGGCCGCGCTGCTGGGGGCCGAGGAGTCTAGCGCGCTGGCGGCAGCGCTGGAGGAAACGCCGTTGACCGGCTTGCGCCTCAATCCGCTCAAGCTCGACACCGCCACAGCCGAGCGGCTGCTGCCCTGGAGCCACACACCTGTGCCATGGTGCCCAACTGGCTGGATCATCGACGGCGAGCAGCAGCCCGGCAAGCACCCGCTGCACGCCGCCGGAGCCTTCTATCTCCAAGAGCCAGCCGCCATGGCCGTGGCCGAGAGCCTGCGCCCACAGCCAGGCGAGCTAATCCTGGACCTGGCCGCTGCCCCCGGCGGCAAAACAACCCACCTGATCGGCCTCAGCGCCAACCAGAGCACCATTATCGCCAATGAGATCGAGGCCAGCCGCACGCGCGCGCTCGGCGAAAACCTGGAGCGCTGGGGCGCACGCCGCGCCGTGATCACCAGCGCCGATCCGGCGCGCCTCGCCGAGCGCTGGGGCGCATGCTTCGACCGCGTGCTGCTCGACGCGCCCTGCTCCGGCGAGGGCATGTTTCGCAAGTCTGCGGCGGCGCGCACGATGTGGAGCGCGGCGCATGTGCAGGGCTGCGCAGTGCGCCAGAGCCACGCGCTGGCGGCGGCCGCAGCGCTGGTCAAGCCCGGCGGCGTGCTTGTGTACAGCACGTGCACCTTTGCGCCAGAGGAGGATGAGCAGATCATCGCCCAGCTCTGCGCACACCATCCCGACTTTAGCCTAGAGCCGCTGGAGCTGGCGCAGCTTGCGCCCGGCCGTCCTGACTGGCTCGCGCCAGACCAAGTCGACCCTGGCGTAGCCCAAACCGGCCGCATCTGGCCACACCGAGCGCCAGGCGAGGGTCACTTCATCGCGCGGCTACGGCGGAGCCGCGCGGCGGAGGCGCAGTCAACAGCAGGATTGTACGCGCCGCCGCAGCCGCCGCGCGCTGTGCAGCAGCTCTGGCGCGAGTTTATCCACAACGTGCTGGGCCGCGACGTGGCGGCAGAGTATCAGCTGCTGCTGCACAACGAGCAGCTGTATGCGGTGCCGCCCAACGTGCCGCTGCTGCAGGGCGTGCGCATCGTGCGCGGCGGCTGGTGGCTCGGCAGCGTGCGCCGAGACCGCTTCGAGCCAGCGCACAGCCTAGCGCTGGGCCTGACCGCAGCGGAGATCGCCAGCATGCCTCACGTTGACTTCGCGCCCGACGACGAGCAGGTGCTGCGCTACCTGCAGGGCCATCCGCTGGCCATACCCGGGGCGCACGGCTGGCTGCTGATCACTGTGGCGGGCTTGCCGCTCGGCTGGGGTCGTCGCAGCCAAAACATCATCAAAAACGCCTATCCCAAAGGGTTGCGCTGGCACTAAACACCTTGTAGTCCACCAGCAGCTCTGCTACAATATAATAACTGACCAGTCAGTCATTTTAGGAGGCAACCAATGCAGATCGACTGGAGGGCGGCGGAGCCGCGCGCGGGCTGGCGCGGCGCATGGGATCGCGTGATGGGGCCAGCGACCACAGCTGGCGAGGCATGGCTGGAGCTGCTTGGTGGCGGCGCGCTCTGGCTGCTGGCGGCGGTGACGAGCCTGCTGAGCAGCGCCGCCGCCGGCTGGAGCTGAGCGCAGATCGGCGTAGTGCTGCTGATCAGCTTCGACCTTGCAGGCGGGATCGTCGTCAACACCACCAGCAGCGCCAAGCGCTGGTACCATCGACCAGAGCAGGGGCTGCGGCAGCATCTGGGCTTTATCGCGCTGCACGGGCTGCATCTTGCGCTGGTGGCCTGGCTCTTTCGCGACGGTGACTGGCGCTACGTTGGCGCGACCTACGCCTACCTGCTGCTCGCCAGCAGCCTGATTGCCAGCACGCGCCTGTATCTACAGCGGCCGCTGGGCGTGACGCTGTACGCTGGCAGCCTTGTGCTGAGCAACATGATCTTCAGCGCCACGCCTGGTCTAAGCTGGTTTCTGCCGTTCTTCTACCTGAAGCTGCTGATTGCGCACATGATCAAAGAAGCGCCGTTTGCACCAAGCGACAGCTGATGTGCTGAGCACTGCGGCCCCGTCTGAAGCCAGGGCCGCAGTGCTGCCAGGCTAGCGCATAACGAACGGCAAGTGGACAAAATTCGTCGGCGTGAAGCTTGGTGCTTGCAGCACGCGGCCGATCGCGCCAGCGTTCTTGTACCACCAGGCATACTTGCGCGGCGGATTGACGCGGTAGAGCGGCAGGCCGTTGCCTGGCCAGTCGCTGGGGCGCGTCCAGTAGTCTAAAACATAGCGATGGGTATCCAGCAGCTTGTAGGTTACGTCAAGCAATTGCTGCTGCTGCGCCAGATCAGGGCTGAAGTACGCGCCCAAGGCCGTCACATAGGCCACATCGAGCGCATGCTCCACATCGCTCCAAGGATCGCCATCGAGCGACGTAGGCGGACCATAGCCCGACGCAATGTAGCGCGGCATCCACTGCGCAGGGGCACCGGCATCAGCTGGCCAGTAGATCGCACGCTCACGCTCGCACTGCGCCAAGGCCACGAGCATGGTCGGAATACGGGCATCGCCAAGCGTATGGTAGGCGCGCAGCAGGGCGTGCGCCATCAAGCTGCTCATCCACGGCGAGAAGCCGAGCGGAGCCTGGCCCTCGACGTAGTGGTTGAAGCAGCCGGTGGCCGGATTATTCTCAACCGGATCGGTCTGCATCTCGTAGAGCGCCTGCAAACCCTCGCGGGCATAGTCCGCAGCCGCCTGATTGCCTGTCACCTCATACTCGATGATCGGGGCCAGCAGCGCGTTGGCCCAGTGGCGCTCGGTGAATGCGCCGGTCTCGGCCGCAGTTTGGAAGCGGCGCGTCAGTGCGACCTCGGTATGCGTTGCGGAGCTAACATCGGCGAGGTGCGCTAAAGGCTCAGGATCGCCAGTCAGCCAGTAGAGTGTGGCCAGCGCCTCATTGTAGGAGTACTTCGAGTCCTTCCAGCCAGCGTTCGGATCGTCATTTTTACGGCTAAAGAAGCCCCGGCACCAGCTCTGGTCAGCCAGGCCGGGGCAGTCGCCGTCCACATACAGGTGGGCCATATAATCCTGCGTGGCCCGCTGTGCCTCGCGCAGGAAGTCGAGGCGGCCAGTCCGAATATAGCCGTTGTAGAAGGTCTGGCCGCGATCATAGAGCCACGGCTCGTAGTCGGTTTTGTACGGAATGAGCGCCGCCGGATCGGGCGTGGGGTTGAAGTCATTGATGACGGTAGTGAAAAAATCGACCTGGCCCTGATCCATAGCGGCCAGCTCCGCATGGGCACCGGCGACCGAGGCCAGCGTCGTTAGATTGCTGCACGTGAGCCACTCAGGCGGCAGCACAGCGTACACCTGCGGCTCATAGATGCCATCAGCGGCAGTGTAGGTGCCGCTATCGACGAGGTGCCACGTATCGCGCACAGGAACCTCGTTCGGCACATCAAGGCTGCGCTGCTGATCGAGGCGCAGCACAAAAGTTAGCGGATCGGTCGAGGAAAAGCTATGTGAAAACTGCACAAGCACGCTGCGCAGGCCCGGATCGCCGCTCACTGGCGCACAGAGCAGGCTGGCTGGCGGCGTAAAGCGCCAAGGGCCAAGACTCTTCACAAACGCTGGCAGCTCTTGGCCTGCGTCTGTGTGCACGGATACGGAGAGCGGGTCGATCAGCGCGCCTGGCGGCAGTGGCAGCCCAAACGAGACCACGACATCGCCCTGCCCCACCACAGCCGCGCTCGGAAACACCTGCACCGCAACACTCGACGGCAGCGCAGCCGTGATCGCAGCAGGTGCGGCCGTCGAGCGCGACGCACTCGTTGCGCCAACAATGACCACAATTAAGAGTGCTAAACGTACAATCGCCTGTTTCAAAATCCCTCCTTGCCTAGACCATCGATTGCCATAGCTCCACCGTAGCATATATTATTAAATAATTTAACAATTAACTATCATAAAAAATGACATACTTGATTTACAGTGTTCAGATCGGCTAAACACAGCACGACGCTACCAACACGCATTGGCTGCCCAACGGTACGATTCATAAAATCGCTGCATAGATCACCGCAGTATGACATTTTTTGTATAGCTAATAGCTATATAATGCCGCACAGATATGCTGTAATTGAGCAATATCGACACTATATCCAACACAACAAAGGGGCGATCAATGAGATTGGTGAACATCCGGTCTGCAAAAACAGTATTGCTTGTGCTGCTTGTAATCAGCATAGCGACAGCTCAATCCGCAGCCTACGCCAAACCGAACCGAATTATTTTTGTCTATGATAGCTTCGACACGGCATATGTTGGAGATCGCAACAATCGCAACTATGGAGTATGGAACGTCGCACTTAATCAGTGGGGGCAAGACGGCAGCGGCAATCCGGTGAACAACGGTGTGGTGCCAGAGAATGTGTCGGCGCACACGCTTGTTGATGCAGGACAAACCATCAGCGTGCTCGATATCGAGGCGCACGGCGACAACTACAGCGGCAGCACCAGCGGCGTGGTGCGCAGCAACGGCCAGCTTGTGCCCGGTGGCACAACGCGCGTCGGCGGCGCAGTGACAACGATTCCGCAGATCGACGCTGTCAATGCCATTCGCTACGAGGCGCGCATGAAGATTCTGCCCGTCTTAGGCGCAACCAGCGCCATGTGGACCTACCACTACCATGAAGACGGCAACACCATCTACAACCATGAGATCGACATCGAGTTCCCTGGCCGGAGCAGCGAGAGTGCAACCGACTACAGCCTGAACAAGATGATGACAACCACCTGGCGCGATCCCGACACACAGTTCACCAGTATCAGTAGATCACAGGATTGGCTCGGGTGGCGTGTAGGGTCGGTACGGTGCGAGCGGGATAGCCCGAACCATGCCGTAGATGGCCGTTACGG
>JABXJS010000084.1 GCA_013538855.1 Herpetosiphonaceae bacterium | reverse complement strand
GCTGGCGGCGGTGACGCCGTGGCGCAGTGGCGTGTACACGTTCACGACGCTGGTCGTGCAGAGCGGTGGCGTTGTGCGCGGGCTGGCGGCGGTGAATGCAAACACGGTATACACCGATGAGGTGGGCCTCGCGCTACACGTGCAGACGTTGACGCTGGAGCCAGGCGGCGTGCTGGAGAGCGACGCGCAGGGCTACCGGTCGAACAGCGGACCGGGCACGTCGCTGGGCGGCGGACGCGGCGGCGGCGGTGGCCACGGCGGCCACGGCGGAGCCAGCTCCGAGCGCGGCGGCGGCAGCTACAACGATGCGGTGACGCAGCCGGTGCTGCTGGGCAGCGGCGGCGGGTCGAACGGCGGCAACGTTGGCGGCAGCGGCGGCGGGGCGCTGCACCTGGTGGTGGAGACGCTGACGCTGAACGGGGCGCTGTCGGCCAACGGCGGCAGCGGCGGTGGCGGCGGCGGCGGTGGAGCCGGCGGGTCGCTGTGGATCGAGGCGCAGACGCTGAGCGGCGGCGGGGTGATCCGCGCGAACGGCGGCGTGGGCACAGGGTACTTCGGCAGCTCCGGCGGCGGCGGCGGTGGCGGGCGGATCGCGGTGTACGCGACGAGCGACAGCTTCAGCGGCGCGCTACAGGCGTACGGCGGGGCCGGGGAGCAGTACGGCGGCGCGGGGACGATCTACCGCCAGTCGGATGCAACCGGTGCGAGCGGACTGCTGGTGGTGCACAACGCCGGGCACAACAGCACCGTGGCGGGCCTCTCGGCAGAGGTTCCCCAGACAGTAGCGATCTCGCTCACGCAGCAGGGTCACTTGGAGATACCAGCAACGGTGCCACTTACACTTACACCTGATCGCTTGCGCTCTGATGGCACGGCATGGCTGCGTACTTACGGTATGCTTGACATAACCAGTATGGGTGAGATTGACACTGGGCCGATCTATGCCTATGGACCTGTGCGCGCAGGTGCTCAGCTCACCGTGCTTACGACGACCGTACACATTGCTGGCCTGCTTCAGGGTGTTAGTGCGATCACGCTTGATGCTGGTGCACACTTGATTCTGGATGCAACGGTGGCACCACTTGGGCATCTAGCCCTGGATTCGATCAATCTACCCAACGGCACACTATCGCTTACGAGCTATGACTCTGGCGATACAAACTATGGCGATGACTATGGCGTGCGCCTGAACGTCACCGACCTCGTGATCGCAGCACCTAGCCGGATCGATGCCAATGGTTTAGGCTATGCGCTTAGCCGAGGTCCGGCAGCTGCGAATGCTGGTGCAAGCTATGGTGGTATCGGCGGCGGCAATCGGCCGACCTACGGCATTGCTACCGCGCCGGCTGATCTTGGCTCTAGCGGCGACAATGGCCGTGGCGGTGGGGCGATTCGCCTCATTGCTAGCTCGCTCGTTGTTGATGGTGCACTAGAGGCGAATGGTGTCAACGATGGCTCAGGCGGCTCGCTGTGGATAACTACGGCGACCCTCTCTGGCACTGGGGCAATCCGCGCCAACGGCGGTGCGCAGGCTGGCGGTGGCGGGCGCATCGCGCTTGGTGTGACAAGCTCCAACGCCTTTACTGGCACCCTGGAGGCCAACTTTGGCGGTGGCACATGTCCTGTTGTCCCCGCCTCTGGCTGTGATGGCACTGTCGCTCTGGCGACGCTCGACCTATCACAATCGACGCTTGCGATCGCACCGCTCACGCTGCCTGCCGATGGCATGGCGACAACGCTGATCACCGTTACGCTGCGCACCACCGATGGCTCGCCGCTGGCTGGCGAGGCGCTGCAGCTGCTGCTTGATCCGGCCCAGGGCGCAACGATCAATGGTCAGCCAGCGCAGCCTGGCTACAATGATATTGGCGTCACCGACCCGCAGGGCCGCGCAGTGGCGCAGGTCACCTCAACCAGACTGGGCACAATGGGCGTGGCGGCGCGCTTGCAGTCAGGAGTCTCGCTCGATCAAACGGGCTTGATCACCTGGACGCTTGGCGCTGCCGACGGCGCAACCTCGACGATCACGGCGCAGCCAAGCCAGGTGGTCGCGGACGGCCAGGCGGCGGCGCTGCTGACGGCGACGGTCCGTGATCCTGCTGGCCATCCAATTCCCAACCATGCTGTGCAGATCTCAGCGAGCGGGACCAACTTTGGGCTTTCGCAGCCGCTGACGCTGACCAATGCCGCTGGGCAGGTAACAGCTCAGCTAACCGCAACCTCTGCTCAAACGATCACCGTTACGGCGGTGGATACGACGGCAGGCGTCGCCTTTGCTCAGCCTGTCGCTGTTGGTTTTGTGGCTGGTCCAAGCTCGGCCGGCCAATCGACGATTGTGCTTGATCCGAGCACGGCAATCGCCAACGGCAGCGACTTTGTGACAGTTACGGCCACGCTGCGCGATGCGCAGGGTAACCCGATCGCCAATCGCTCAATCTTGCTTGGCGGCACGACCATTGGCGCAGTTGTGCAGCCAGGTGCCTTCCAGACAACCAGCGCGCTTGGTGAGGTTGTCTTCCGCGTGGCCTCTGTGCGCGCAACGAGCTGGAACCTCTTCCTGCGCGATTTGGAGTCCCTGGTCTCGCTGCCGGTTGGCACCGCCACCTTTGTGGCTGGTCCGGTTAGCCCGGTGCGCTCAACCATCAGCTTAAACCCGGCCTCAGCGCCTGCCGACGGCACAACGCCGATCTCAGTCACGGTGCTGGCCCGCGATGACAACAGCAATCCCGTGATCGGCGCTCCAGTCAGCCTCAATGTCAGCGGCGTAGATATCAACCTAACCCAGCCGCTGAGCGCCACCGACGCCAATGGCCGCGTGCGCGCCACGCTCACCAGCACCACCCCGCAGATCGCCACTGTCCAGGCGACCGTCGGCGGTGTGGCGCTCAACAGCCAGCCGCAGGCGACGTTTGTTGGCCCTGATGTCGCAGTGACCCTGGCTGGTCCAGCGGAGGCGCAGGTCAATGCCGAGGTGGCTTGGACGCTGCGTGTGGAGAACAAGGGGCTGCTGCCCGCCTCCAATGTGGCGCTCACCACCACGCTGCCAGTTGAGGTGCTCTACCTGCGGCACACCAGCGCGCTACCCTTCACCCGCAGCGGCAATCGGCTGGTCTGGCAGGTTGGCACGCTTGCGCCTGGCCAGGTGCAGCAGTGGACACTGGTGGGTCAGGTCGAGGCGAGCACGCCTGTTGGTGCGAGCTTTACCACGACGGCCGCTGCCTTCGGCAGCGAGCCAGATTTTGACCTACCGAATAACAGCGCTGCTAGCACCGTGGCTGTTGTTGTTGGCTATGCGCTTGAGGCTAGCCTCACCCCCGCCGCACAGACGCTCGCGCTCGGCGGCGCTGGGGCCTACACCCTGCACGTACGTAACCCTGGCTCGCTGCCGCAGACGGTGGCGCTTACGGTCACGGGCGTGCCGACAAGCTGGCTGACGCTGACTCCGCTCTCGGTCACGCTGCGCGCTGGCGAAGAGCGCACTGCTGAAGTTCAAGTCGTGCCAACCGGCTGCGCGCCAGGCAATTACACGCTCTTTGCCCAAGCAAGCGGTGTCGAAAGCGGCCTCATCCGCACAGCCTCCGCTGATCTGACCCTGTCCACCGACCCTGGCATCAGCGCGATCACGCCGCGCGATGCGGTCAAGATTGGCTCCACCAGCGTCACCCTGGCATGGCAGACCGCCGCGCCTGGCACCAGCGAGATCTTCATCCGCGAGCTTGGCGCGAGCGAGTGGCAGATCATCACCGGCACGCCGGGCCTGCAGCATCAGGTCAGCGTCGACACGCTGCTGCGCAACACCACCTATGAGTGGAAGGTGCGCACCAGCTCTGACTGCGGTAGCGCCGAGAGCGCCGTTCGCACCCTCGAAACGCTTAATGGCGTCGCCTGGGCCGAGCGCGCGCCCACCTTCACGATCGAGCGCGACTACGACCAGCGCGTCACGCTGGCAGTGGTCAACCAGGATGTGATCAGCCACACGGTGGCGGTGACGATCGAGAACGCCTATCCTGAGCTGATCATCGGCTTTGTGGGCGCAGGCAGCATCGATGCGCCCTTTGTGCTCCAGCCGGGCCAGTCGCGCTCGATCACGCTGGCGATCCACGCCCAGGATGTGCTCAAGCAGGACTTCCCGCTCATGGCGCGCCTCTACGCCTCCGATCAGGGCGGCGCGACCATCGAGGACGCGGTGCCTGTCGATCTGAGCGTGCATATTCCGCTGGTTGATCTCGATCTTGCGCAGGTCAGCCATAATCCGCAGACGCTCGTCACGCGCTATCGGCTGACCAACAACGGCGATCCGCTCACCGATGTGGCGATCACCTCGCTGGTCACTGGCACTGGCGATGTGCTGCTCTACCCGTCCATGAACCACGGCTATCTCCAGACTGGCGCGCAGTTTGAGTTCGATGTTGTGCCGGCGGTCGATAGCTCGTTCACGGCGCTTACCGCGACGCTGCAGGTGGCCGCCGCTGGCATTATGACCAGCACCGACCTGCTGCTGAGCCTGCCGACTGACACGCAGATGTACCTTGGCGAGGCGCGCGATGTGTCCATGGAGGGCACCGCTGCCGACTGGTACTGCACCAATCGGCCAATTATCAACAATAAGATCTTGCTGCCGCAGGGCTTCCGCCGCTCGGATGTGGTCAGCGCCACCTTCTTGCTCGAGACCCATCCGCGCAGCAATGTCCGCCCACATGATGTCGATGTCTTCATCAACGATGCGCAGATTGGCGCGCTGCGCAACGTTATTCCCAACGGCCTCTACCGCTTCAATATTCCGCCGGAGGCGCTGGTCGAGTCGCTGGTTGGCCCCAGTGTCAATAATGTGCGCCTGGAGACCACCCACATGAACGGCGGCCACTACGTTGTGGCCTCGACCATGACCATCTCGATCTGTCTCAACGGCTACCGCGAGTGGGTTGCGGCGCAGTCGCAGGCCGAGGCCGACACCATCGTCAGCAGCCGCCCGTTCTTGATCCCTGCGCCGCAGTCGCTGAGCATCACGGCCCTAACGCCTGCGGCCAACGAGCGCATTCCGGTCGGCCAGCCGATCACCATTCAGGCCCAGGTTGTCGATGACATCAACCGCGCGTGGTCGTATGTCGTCACCGCCGAGGCCGCCAACGGCGACGGGGGCGCGCTGCTCTACGACGATGGCGCGCACGACGATGGCGCAGCCCGCGATGGTATCTACGGCGGCGTGTGGACTCCGCTCACCGCCGGTCAGACGACGCTGCGGCTGCGCGCTGGCAGCTGTACCACCGCTGGCGAGACTACGCTGCCGATCAATGTGTATGCCGTCAACTACGATGTTGATATTGCGCATACAGTGCCTGTCTCTGGCGTAAGCGTTATCGCTGGCTCTGTGTCGCCTACAGCCACGTTGACCACGCTCGATAGCACGTCGAGCCGCCTCGACTGGCAGCTCGGCCTGAGCGCGGCCCAGCCGACGGCGCAGGTGCGCCTCTCCCAGCAGGTCGTCGATCTGCCGCCTGGCGCGGTGCGCACGATCGCCGCCGGCACCACGATCACCACCACTGGTGCGAGCGGCACGCGCGTTGTGCAGCTGCCGCCGCTGACGGTCACGGCCGGACACCTCGTTGCGCTGGCTCCGGCAACCCGTGTCGCCAACCCTGGCAGCACCGTTGGCTATGCTGTCACTGTGCATAATCCTGGCAGCGCTGCGGCAACCTTCCAGCTGCGCCCGGCGGGGTTACCGGCTGGCTGGGCCGAGCTGCCTGCCAGCGTCACGCTTGATCCCGGCGCATCAACAACGCTCCCGCTCAAGGTGCACGTGCCGCACGATACGCCGCTCGCGGCCTATGATCTGGCGGTGGTGGCCGAGACGGCGACCGGCGGTGTGGATCAGGCGCTCGGCACGCTCGCCGTCGATGCCCGCGTTGCTGTGCAGGTGTATCCGGCGGTGCTGGCGGCGAACGTCGCTCAGCCCGTCTCCTACACAGTTACGATCACCAACCAGGAGACGCTGACGCGCACCTACGCGCTGACGGCGCTGGGCTTGGCCGCCGACTCCACGGTGTTCAGCTCCAGCGTGGTCATTGCGCCTGGTGCGGCGCTGAGTCTGCCGCTCACTGTGACGACGCAGCCGCTCGCCGGAGCCTACGGCTTTACGGTGCAGGCCCAGCCGAGCGGTGCAGCGGTCGTCGGCAGCGCCGACGCGGTCTTCCTCCAGGTGGCCGACCGCGCCCTCGACGCGCGGCTGCTGCCCTCGACGCGCACGGCGGGACGCAGCACGCCCGCCTGGTTTAGCCTGGCAGTCAGCAACACTGGTGCGGTCAGCGACACCTACACGGTTGCGCCAAGCCTGCCGAGCGGCTGGTCGTCGCTGCTGCAGGCCAACGGTGCGCCGCTCACGCAGCTGCCGCTGCTGCCCTTTGTGGCCAACACGGCGGTCATCTCGCTGGCGGTGATTCCAGCGGCCAGCACGCCCGCCGGGCGCTATCCGGTGCCGGTGCGCGTGACCTCGCTGGCCGATCCGGCGGTCACAGCGCTGGTCACTGGCTTTGTCGATGTCGGGCCGTACGGCGTCGATCTGGCGCTCGATCCGCTGCAGTCCAGCCTTGCGCCTGGGGAGGTCGGCAGCTGGACGCTGACGATCACCAACACTGGCGCTGCGCCCGACACCTTCTCGCTCCACGCCACCGGCGCGCTTGCCGATAGCGTGGACTTCCAGCCCGCCACGGTCGCGCTCCAGCCGGGCGCATCAGCGACGGTGCAGGCCACGGCGACGCCCGATGAGTGGCTCACCGCGCAGCCCTGGCCCTGGACCGCAATCGCAACCTCCGGCGGCGATCCAACGCTCTCCGACAGCGCCACCGCCTGGGTCACTGTGCGCGGCGTCCCCGGCGTGACGCTGGGAGCCTCGCCAGCGGTGCAGGTGCTCACCGACACGCTGGAGACCTATGCGCTCATCGCGATCACCAACACTGGCACCATCCGCAACGCCTATGCGCTGGAGATCGGCACGGTGAGCGGCCCCGCTGGTGCGCTGGTCAGTGTCGATCAGACCACCTTCCAGATCCCGGTGCAGCAGCTCGGCGCGGCGATCCTGCACGCGCAGCTGCCTGGCCCTGGTACCTACGCCATCCCCGTCACGGCGCGCAGCCTCGATGGCGCTGTTGTCGATACCACGACGGTCTATCTGACGGTGGTGAATAGCCTCAATACCGCTCCCAGCGTCGCTGCTGGCGCGGATCAGCTCATCGACGAGGGCACGGCGATCACCTTGACCGGCTCCTTCAGCGACCCCGATCCGTTCGATGATCACACGATCGTCTGGCAGTTCAGCGACGGCGTGTCGATCACCGGCACGCTCTCGCCCACGCGCTTCTTTGCCGACGATGCGCTGATCACCGCGACGCTGACTGTCACCGATACGACCAACGCCAGCGGCCAGGACGCGCTCGTCATCGACGTGCGCAACGTCGCCCCCAGCGTTACCATCGCGGTGCTGCCCAACACGGCGGACACGGCGGCACGCCCACAGGCCACCGATGTGCTCACCCTGACGGCACGGCCAGGGGCGGCGCTCACGGCGGTGGACTTCGTCGGCTCCTTCAGCGATCCTGGCACCATCGACACGCATACGATCGCTTGGGACTTTGGCGATGGCATCACCACCACCGGCGTGCTCACGCCGAGCCACACCTACGCCCAGACCGGCCAGTACCTCGTGCAACTGACCGTCACCGACGACGACGGCGGCGTGGGCCAGGATGTCATCCTCGTGGTTGTGCAGTCAACCTCTACCGAGAATCCGCAGGTCGATATCGCACCTGTGCCGCTCATCGCCGAGGGCCAGTCTGTGACCCTAACGGCGGTGGTCTCACCGACGCCGACGCTCTCCACGACGCTGATCTGGGACTTCGGCGACGGTATCACCACCACCGGTGCGCTCACGGTGAGCCACCGCTACCCCGACGATGGGGCCTTCGTGGCGACGCTCAGCGCCCGTGACGCCAATGGGCGCGTCGGCACCGACTACGTGCTGGTGCGCGTGAGCAATGTTGCGCCGCAGCAGGTGGCGATCACCGCGCCGCTCAGCAGCACACCAAGCACGCCGATCACCTTCACCGGCACCTTCACCGACCCCGGCGTGCTCGACACGCATACCATCATCTGGGATTTCGGCGACGGCATCACCAGCACTGGCGACCTCACGGCGACGCACGCCTACGCCAGCTTTGGCTCCTACACCGTCACCTTGATCGTCCGCGATGACGATGGCGGCGAGGGCCGTGCAACGTGGCATATCGACATCGGCGATGTGCGCCGCCGCATGTACCTGCCGGTGATGTTCAGGTAGCACCCAGGCGGGCCAGGGTCGCTTGTCGGCCCTGGCCCGCTGCATTTTTGTGGCGGCAACCTGCTGCGGTGCGCGAGGCAGCAGCGCAGGGCAATCGCGGCCAACGTGCGTGTATGCGCGGCCAGGGCCACGC
>JABXJS010000083.1 GCA_013538855.1 Herpetosiphonaceae bacterium | reverse complement strand
GTTACGTCAATCTGCTGCCCACCACAGGCGGTGGATGCATCACGGCGCGCGCGCGGCTCAACCTGCGATCAGCCGCTGATCACCGTGCGCCTCGGCTACGCAGCGCGGGCGTGTGTTTGCTGAACAACGACACTTTCCTCAAGCGTTACGTCAATCTGCTGCCCACCACAGGCGGTGGATGCATCACGGCGCGCGCACGGCTCAGCCTGCGATCAGCCGCTGATCACCGTGCGCCGCGGCTATGCAGCGCGGGCTTTCTGGGCTGAACAACGACGCTTTTTTCAACATTACGTCAATCTGCTGCCGACCACAGGCGGTGGATGCATCACGGCGTGGGGGCGGCTCAGCCTGCGATCAGCCGCTGATCACCGTTCGCCGCGGCTCGGTTTGATCAGCGAGGGCTACTGCATGGCGCACAGTGTTAACACTGTTACAGCCAAAAGAACACATCGAAACCGACGGCATGGCACAGCGCCGAGGGCTAGCCAGAAGCGGCAAAAGCCCATATACTTTGTGCCACAAAGTAATTTTCTATGCTGCACGCTGGCGCGACTGGAGCAGGCAGCGTGGCAGGAGAAAGGCGCACCATGCACAAACGCACGCTGGTCATCATCGGGCTAGGGCTACTTATCGGACTGGGCATCGGCGGGTTTTTGTATGTGCGCAGCGTGCTGAGCTTCGAGCCGCTGCCGACCTACAGCACCACCGTCATCGCGGGCAAGCCAGCGGGAGCGAGCTGTCAGAACAAGACGCGCTCGGCGGAGCTGGCGATCGAGCTGCTCAACCTACAAGACGACATCATCTATCTCGCCGGTGGCGATAACCCGATCAGCGAGGCGCAGTGGGACGCGACGAGCGTGCGCTTCCCGTACATGAAAAACTCCAAGCGCTATCTGCTGTTCAATGACACATGCTTCTACCGCTCGCCAGGCAAGCCCGCTGACTGCCAGGGCGACGAGTGCATGACCTTCACCGAAATCTACGACCATAGCTGGTTCGAGATGGTGCACGTAGCCGGGCAGGGCTGCTACCCTGACGCGAGCGGCTGCGCTGGCGACGAGGTCAAGCCAGGCTATGTGAGCCTGACGACCATCGACAAGTGCCAGGAGCTTACGTTTGCCGGGCCAGTCCTCTACGAGCTACGCGACGAGCAGGGCAACCGCTACATCATGCACGCCACCGCCGACGATCAGCCGACAACCGATGTGGCGCTGCCAAGCGGCTGGACGCTGCACGAGATGGCCCGGCGCGCCCCGCTGACGATTCAGCCGCGCGGGGCGGGGCACTGCTACTACAACATTGTGCGCGACGCCAACGTGCAGAGCTATCACCAGTACATCTTTGCTGATGAAACGTTCAACCCGGAGCGCTTTCAGTAGCGCGCGACAGCGGCCACAAAAACGGGGCAGGCGCACTGCAATGCGCCTGCCCCGCTTTCAAACGCAGGAAACTACGCCTCCATGGCTGGAACATAGTACTTCTCGACATACTCCTTGAGCATGCGGCGGAAGCTATACTCGGGGGCCAAGGTTTGGATGGCGTGCTTCATGATCGCGACCCACTCGTGGGGGATGCCATCGGCGGCGCGGTTGTAGAACGTAGGGATGACCTCGTTCTCCAGGCGGGCGTAGAGCGACTCGGCGTCCTCGCGGTCCTGGGCCTCTAGATCGTCGTAGGGGGCCTCGCGGCCGATGGCCCAGCCATTCTGGCCGTCGTAGCCCTCGCGCCACCAGCCATCGAGGACGCTGAGGTTGGGGATGCCGTTGAGGGCGGCCTTCTCGCCGCTGGTGCCGGAAGCCTCCAGCGGGCGGCGCGGATTGTTGAGCCACACATCGACGCCCTGCACCATATTGCGGCCGACGTTGATATCGTACTCTTCGATAAAGAAAATCTTGCCGACCAGCTCGGGATCGCGGGCCAGGTTGTAGACCTCGCGGATAAAGGACTTGCCTGGCTCATCGGCGGGATGGGCCTTGCCAGCGAAAATGAACTGCACCGGGCGCTCGGGATTGTTCAGAATGCGCTTGAGGCGCGGCAGATCGCGGAAGAGCAGGGTGGCGCGCTTATAGGTGGCGAAGCGGCGAGCGAAGCCAACCAGCAGCGCCTTGGGATTGATATCGCCGCTGATGGCCTCGTCGCGGTGGTAGCCCAGGCGGCGCTGGCGCTGCCAAGCGCGCTCGCGCACAAAGCGGGCCAGCTGCTCCTTGAGGCCAGAGTGCACGGACCAGAGCACCTCATCGGGTAGCGAGGCGATGCGCTCCCAGGTGGCCGGATCGTCGAGATTCTCGCGCCAGCCGGGGCCAAGCACCGAGTCATACATCGCGCCCATGGTGGGGGCGAGCCAGGAGAAGGTGTGGATGCCGTTGGTGACGTGGCCGATCGGCACCTCCTCGACGGGCTTGTCGGGCCAGAGGAAGTTCCACATCTGGCGAGCGACCGCGCCGTGCAGCTCGCTCACGCCGTTGCGGTACTCAGAGAGGCGGATAGCGAGCACGGTCATGCTGAAGGTTGGCCCCCAGGACTGCTGCTGGAGCGCCAGATTCATAAAGGTGTCGCGGTCGATGCCGAGCTGCGGCCAGAACTGATGAAAGAAGCGATCCATCAAGTCGAGCGGGAAGGCATCGTTGCCTGCGGGCACCGGCGTGTGGGTGGTGAAGACCGCATGCTTGCGCACCTCGGCGATGGCGTGATCGAGGGACTGGCCGCGCTGAACGCGCTCGCGCAGCAGCTCCAGGCCCAAAAAGGCCGAGTGCCCCTCGTTCATGTGCCAGGTGGCCGGGTTGATGTTGAGGGCGCGCAGGACGCGCACGCCACCGATGCCGAGCACCATCTCCTGGGCGATGCGCAGCGACTGATCGCCGCCATACAGGCGGGCGGACAGCTCGCGATCCTCGGGGGCGTTCTCATCGACATCGGTGTCCATCAAGTAGAGCGGGATGCGGCCAATCTGGAAGCGCCAGACCTTGACAAAGATCGTGCGGCCGGGCAGATCGACGCTGATGCGCAGCTCTGCGCCGCTAGCATCGCGCATGATCACAGCGGGCAGCTCGGCGAAGTTCAGGCGCTCGTAGAGGGCCTCCTGAACGCCGTCTTTGTTGATGAACTGGCGGAAGTAGCCTTGGGGATAGAGGAAGCCCACGCCAATGAAGGGCAGGCCCATGTCGCTGGCCTCTTTGCAGTGATCGCCAGACAAGATGCCCAGGCCGCCGGAGTAGATCGGCAGCGACTCGTGGAGGCCAAACTCAGCGGAGAAGTAGGCGATGGTGTCGTTGGTGTGCTCTGGGTGCTGGCGAGCAAACCATGTCTGCTCATTGCGCATGTACAGATCGTACTCGATCAAGACTTTATCGTACTGCGCCAAATACACGGGATCGCCAGCCTTCGCCTCTAGACTAGCCAGCGCCACCTCGCGCAGAAAGCGCACGGGATTGTGGCCGGTGCGCTCCCAGAGCGTTGGATCGATCGCCTGGTACAGCGCTTGTGCCTCCGGATGCCAGCTCCACCACAGATTGTAGGCCAGCTCATACAGGCGGCTGATGCGCTGCGGGAGTGGAGCAAACAGCGTCGGCAGTTCAGCAGTGTTCATTTAAGATCTATCCTCCTTGAATTATACCGATTTGACCTGCCTACCCCGCAGGCGCAGCGCTGGCTGGGAACCCTGCGCGGCGCTTGAGCTGCGCCATAGACCTGCGCTGCCATTGCTGGGGGGCAGTGGGCAACGGTATTAACGGCAACGCGACACTGCTTGGCTACCTGCGCCCTTGCTGTGCCGCGTTGGGGGTCATTGTACGGCCATTGGACAAAATTGTCGACTCACTTTAGTCGTTTAGTTTGAGCACAGCCATAAACGCATCCTGGGGAATCTCGACATTGCCGACCATCTTCATGCGGCGCTTGCCCTCTTTTTGTTTTTCGAGCAGCTTGCGCTTGCGCGAGATATCGCCGCCGTAGCACTTGGAGAGCACGTCCTTGCGCATGGCGCGGATGGTCTCGCGGGCGATCACGCGCGAGCCGACGGCGGCCTGGATGGGCACCTCGAACATCTGGCGCGGGATAAGCTTCTGCAGCTTCTCGACAAGCTGGCGGCCCTGGCGATAGGCGTTATCGCGGTGGGTGATGATGGAGAGCGCATCGACGGCCACAGTGTTGACAAGCACATCGAGCTTGACCAGATCGGAGGTGCGGTAGCCTGACAGCGTGTAGTCGAGCGAGGCGTAGCCCTGAGTGCGCGACTTGAGCGTATCGTAGAAGTCCACGACGATCTCAGCAAGTGGAATCTGGTACTTCAGCACGACGCGATCAACATCGAGATACTCCATGTTCTGGAAGGTGCCGCGCTTGGTAGTGACAAGCTCCATCACCGGGCCGATGTAGCGGCTAGGAACGATGATGCTGATGTCCATCACCGGCTCGGCAATCTCCTCGATCTCGCCGGGATCGGGCATCTCGGAGGGATTATCGACGACGATGATCTCGCCCTTGGTGGTGAGCACCTCGTACTCCACGCTGGGCGCAGTAACGAGCAGATCGATGTTGTACTCGCGCTCCAGGCGCTCCTGCACGATCTCCATGTGCAGCAGGCCGAGGAAGCCGGCACGGAAGCCAAAGCCGAGGGCGGCCGAGGTCTCCGGCTCGAAGGAGAGCGCCGCATCGTTGAGCTTGAGCTTGTCGAGGGCATCGCGCAGCAGGCCATAGTCGCTGGAGTCGACTGGATAGAGGCCAGCGAAGACCATGGACTTGGCCGGGCGATAGGAGGCCAGCGGCTCTTTCGCCGGCTGCTCAAACAGCGTGATCGTATCGCCGACCTGGCAGTCGCCGACGGACTTGAGGCCCGTGGCGATATAGCCGACCTCACCAGCGCCGAGCTTCTCGCCGGGCACCATCATCGGGCGGAAGGTGCCGATCTCCATCACCTCGGTCTCGACGCCAGTGCCCATGAGCTTGAGCTTATCGCCGATGCTGATCGTGCCATCGACAACGCGGATATAGGCGATCACGCCCTTGTAGGCGTTGTAGTGCGAGTCGAAGATCAGGGCGCGGGTGGGCGCGGCGCTCGCGCCGGTGGGCGGCGGAATGCGCTCGACGATGGCCTCAAGGATATCGGGCACGCCGGTGCCCTCCTTGCCAGAGGCGAGAATGATCTCATCGCGGGGCAGGCCGAGGATATGCTCGATCTCCTCGGAGACGCGCTCGACCTCTGCGCCAGGCAGGTCGATCTTGTTGAGCACAGGAATGATGGTGAGATTATTTTCCAAGGCCAGATAGACATTCGCCAGCGTCTGGGCCTCGATGCCCTGGGAGGCATCGACCAGCAGCAGCGCGCCCTCGCAGGCCTGGAGCGAGCGCTCGACCTCGAAGGCGAAGTCGGTATGGCCAGGGCAGTCGATCATGTACAAGGCATACTCCTGGCCGTCCTTGGCCTTGTACTGGAGGCGCACGGGATGCAGCTTGATGGTGATGCCGCGCTCGCGCTCAAGGTCCATCGAGTCGAGTGTCTGGGCGCGCATATCGCGCGACGAGAGCGTCTGAGTCATCTCCAGCAAGCGATCGGAGAGCGTCGTCTTGCCGTGGTCGATATGGGCAATAATGCTAAAATTACGAATCTTAGTCTGATCAGCCATTGGTTTGCAAATCCTGGTGATAGGTGAAGTATCTGCCCTCAGTATAACATTATTCACGGCGATCTTGAGCGTCTGGTCGCAGCGCGGCGGCGGCCACGTTGTGCATGTTGCACAGCATCGATCAACCCAGTACGATAGCGCCAGCAGCGCAAGAAATCCGGGCGCAGCAGCACACGTCATGGGCATAGCCCGCACTTTGCGCGCTGATATCCGCACTTTTGCGAAAGGAGTCCACCATGCGTCGACGTTTTGTGGGTCTTCTGTTGACGCTGCTGACGCTTAGCAGCCTAGGGAGCGCAGCCCGGGCGCAGCCAACCGCGCTCGCTGCGCCCGTGCTCAAATGGCAGTACGGCGGCTGCACCCCGCCCTACTGTGAGACTGGCTGGTACGCCTCGCCAGCCGTGGCCGATCTCGACGGCGATCAGCAGCCCGAGGTTATCTGGGGCGACTACGATCTGTTTGCGCTGAACGGGGCCGACGGCAGCGAGCAGTGGCGCGCGCCGAATGGAGCGCGCATCTGGCCAGGCATCGTTGTGGCCGACCTCGACGGCAATCAGACGCTGGAGATCGCCGTGGGGCGCGGTCAGAATCAGCTCACGCTGTACAACAGCGCCGGCACCGAGCTGTGGACGCGCAACCCATTCAGCGGCGGCGAGGTGCGCACGCTGGCCGCCGCCGATCTGGAGAGCGACGGCACGCTGGAGCTGATCGTCGGGCGGGCCAGCAGCGGCTCCAGCGAGCAGGTCAGCGTCTACGAGCCAGACGGCAGCGTGCGGCCAGGCTTTCCGGCACGGCACAGCGGCGATCCCGGCTACGGCGCGGGCATGTACAACGAGAACGTCACCGTGGCCGACCTCAACAACGATGGCAACAAAGAGATCTACGCCCCAACCGACACGCACTATATCACGGCGCTGGACGGCAGCGGCAACCAGCTAGCGGTCAACGGCATGTACGCGCCGCGCAGCGTCTGGAGCGAGGTCGGCGTGCACGTTGACCAGGCCGCCGACATCCGCGGCTACGCCGAGTGCGGCCTCGAGCACCGGCCCAACTTCGCCGACGCCGCGCCAGCCATCGCCGACGTCAACGGCGACGGGCAGCTGGAGCTGATCGTGCCTGGCGATGTGTACAACTGCGACATCGGCGACCCCGACGGCGACCTGTACTACCTGCCGTGGATCTTGAACTATGATCGCACGCGCTGGAGCGGCAGCGGCTACGACTGGACGGTCATCCCCGCGCCTAGCCCGAACAGCGGCCCGCTCTCAGAGGACTACACCGTGATTGAGCGCAGCGCGGTGAACGCCGTGGTGGCCGACCTGGACAGCGACGGCGAGAAGGAGATTCTGTATCCATCCTACGACGGGCAGGTGCACGCCTACTGGCTGGACAAGACCGAGCACGGCCAGTGGCCGTTTAAGGTGCCGGGCAGCGGCATCCGCTTTGCCAGCGAGCCGATCGTGGTGGACATCGACAACGACGGCCAGGCCGAGGTGATCTTTGCCTCGTGGCCGCAGAAGGACTTGAACCTGGTAGGCCAGCTGCATGTGCTCAGCGCGCAGGGCCAGCAGCTGTTCGCCGTCGATCTGCCTGCACCGGCTGAGGGCGCGAGCTGGAACGGCGGGCTAGGCGCGCCGACCATCGCCAACATCGACAGCGACCCAGACATGGAGATCGTGGTCGGCACGAGCCACAGCGGCGTGGTGGCCTACGACCTGCCGGGCAGCGCCAGCGCGCGCGTGCTGTGGGGCACTGGCCGCGGCAGCTACGCGCGCACCGGCGTCGCGCCCGAGGTGCCGCTGCTGCTGCTGAGCGTGGACCGTGACGTCGCCAACATCGCCTACGGCGGCACAGCGAGCTTCACGCTGGACATCGGCGGCTCGATCAGCGGCCAGGCGACGCTCAGCGCCAGCGCCAGCCCAGACCTTCAGCTCAACCTCAGCGCCAACAGCGTGAGCGTGCCCGGCCAGGCAACGCTGACCGTCACCGATCAACATGCTAGCTCGCTTGCGCCAGGCCGCTGGTATCCTATCGACATCAGCATCAGCGGCCAGAACATCGTCCAGCAGCGCCAGCTGCGGGTGCTCGTCGATGGCCGCAGCGTGTATCTGCCGAGCCTGCGGCGCTAGCCAGGGTTGGATTAAGCACAGTGTGCGCGCCGCTGGTCCGCGTGGTGCAGCCAGCGGCGCTTGCTCTACAGGGCCTAAGATGGCGCAACCTGCGGCGCTGGACATCACCGGGCGGGACGGCGTGGCGCGGGCCACGGCCGCTGACGCTGCCTCCAGCACGGCTATGCAGCCAGCGGCGCGCACCCTGCACGACCGACGTTTCCACCAACAATGGGCCACAGTTGACCGCACAACGGCGGCGCTGGCCATCACGGGGCGGGACGGCGTGGCGCGAGAATGAGCCGT
>JABXJS010000082.1 GCA_013538855.1 Herpetosiphonaceae bacterium | reverse complement strand
GGGGAAACCAGCGCGCGGGACGCCGAGCCGTGCGGATTGATTGCAGCACAGCGCGTAACCCAGCGCAGGGCTGATCAATCAAAAAAACAGCCGCCGCCGCTCTAGGAGCGGCTAAAGCAGCGTAAGACCACGCCAACGCGCCAAGCGGCCAGCAGCGCCGAGCGCCAATAGTGAGACTTAATTGCGCCAAAATGAGACCACAGGGGGCTTGCACACCGCTATGCTAAGCGTGTCAGAAACAACAAACACACGCAAGCACACGAACGAATACTGAGCGGTTATAGTCACAAGGAGTGCAGGCAATGCAAACGCGATTTTTCCGGTTCGGACTAGTGGCAATTTTGGTACTCCAGCTGTTCCTCGGCGCGCTAGGCGCAGGGGCGCAGGAGCGGCTGACGACGGTGGATGCCCAGCCGGTGCAGCCGCTGAGCAGCAGCACACGCACCAGCAAGCCCAAGACGGTGACGCTGGCCAACAACACCCGCTACAGCTTCCAGCTTGGCCACCGCTACGGCTACCAGTGGAAGCTCGTGATCAACACGCAGGGCAACGGCAACGAGGGCCGGGTCATCGACGAGGGGCGCGACACCTACGTGAGCACCGCCGACATTGATGTGATCCCGGTGCAGCAGCTCAGCGACGGCGCATATATCTTCCAGCTGCGCATGCTCAACCCGCACATCTGGGTCGAGGAGCAGGACGCGACCGGCGGCAGCGTGATGGAAGACTCGATGACCGAGGCGATGCGCACCGCGCTCGCGCTGCCCTTCTACTATGTGCAGCAGAGCCAGGGCCAGGTGGAGCGCGTGTTCTTCGCCGCCGAGGATAGCGAGGACAGCCAGAACCTCAAGCGCGGCATCGTCGACTCGCTGCAGCTCCAGCTCGACAGCAGCGCCAGCACGACGGCGCAGGAGCAAGCGCCCAACGGCCTGGTCAACACCACCTACAGCCGCGCCGTCACCGGCCGCACCATCAGCATCAACAAGACGCGCAGCGCCGCCGGCTATGTGCGCCTGGCCGACCCAACCAACACCAACAACCCCATGACGATGGACGAGCTGACAAGCGCCGAGTACGACCCGACCGTCGGCAGCGTGCGCGTCATCACCTACACCAGCCGCCTAGAGACGCCGGTTGCGCCGCCAAGCGACGAGTTCGGCACCAGCACCGGCCTGGGCGAGAACGCCTTTGTCGACAGCGAGGGCTACCTGAAGCTGACCGGCATCTCCAGCGCGCCCGTCACCGAGCCGCTGCCGTCCATCCCCGCCACCGCCACGCCAGAGCAGATCGCCCAGACGCTTGGGCGCACCTGGAACACCGTGTACAGCCAGGGCGGGCTGATCGCGACCTACTCGCCGAGCACGCCAGCGGTTGACGACAACTTCAGCATGCGCGACGCGCTGGTGGGCCTGGCTGAAGACCCGCAGGGCTACATGCCGGTGAGCAAGCTGATGGACCTGATGCAGGCCCGACCGCGCAGCGTGCTCGAGCTGGCCGATATGCTGCGCCAGAACGCGGTGCACCCCAGCCTGTACCCGAACATCGCCGCCGCGCTGGCCCAAGTTGGCACCGCCGACGCCCAGCTGGTGCTTGGCGAGCTGATCAACACAACGCGGATGAGCACCGACCTGCGCATCGAGATCGTCAACGCCCTGGTTGGCGTGAGCAAGCCGACGGCTGAGCTGACCGCCATCCTGAACACCCACGCCAGCAACCAGAGCGACGCGCTGTTCGAAGCCAGCACCGTGATGCTGGGCACGTTCGCCAGCCGCATCGCCAGCAGCGACGCGCAGGCCGCCAGCCAGATCGTGGGCCAGCTGGTCAAGGCGCTGGGCTCGACCACCGACGAGGGCCAGATCGAGCTGTACCTGAACGCCTTGGGCAACGCCGGCGACCCCAGCACGGTAAGCGTGATCGAGGGCTACGTCACCCACAGCTCGCCATTCGTGCGCATGGCCGCCGTGGACGCCCTGCGCAAGCTGCCGCTTGAGCAGACCGCCGAGCTGCTGCTGAAGGCCAGCGCCGACAGCAACCCCGCCATCGCCGAGGGCGCGCAGGCCCAGCTGGCCGAGAGCCTGAACAAGATGCAGGTGCAGCACGATAACCAGATCAACGCCACCCCGCTGTGGACGTGGCAGAAGCAGGTTGGCAGCGGCGACATCTACGCCCTGCTGCACGCCAAGGTCGAGTCGGCCAAGGTCAGCGGGCAGATCTACCTGTACGCGGCGGCGGCGGTGAACGTGCACCTGTGGAAGGTGACCAAGAACGACGTGGTGAAGGCGCGCGCCCTGAGCGACGTGTACACCCAAAACAACGTCAGCAAGCGCCGCTTCGCAGTCTACTTCTTCGTCCTGGGCGAGAAGCTCTACTCGAAAGAGTATGAGATGAAGTGTGGCGAGGTCAAGACGGGCACGCTGGTGAACAAGACCTTCACCTTCTTCAAAGTGCCCTACTCGTTCTGGGTGTACGGCCTCAAGATCAAGTTCGAGGCCAAGGTTGGCGGCAACATCCGCGTCGATTGGGAGTATGGCTTCAACGCCTGCACGCCGACCAACAGCGCCGCCTGGGCCAAGCTGACGCCCTCGACCTACGTGACCGGCAGCGTGTCAGTGGGCCTCGACCTCGGGCTGATCAAGGCAGGCGTGACGGTGGCGGTGCAGTTCCTGAACACCAAGCTGCCAGCCAAGATTTCGGCGACACTGCAGAACGCACAGCTGAAGGGCTGCATCACAATGAGCATCGACTTCGATCCGGTCAAGATGCGCGTCTACGGCTGGTACAAGCGCTGGAAGGTCTTCGGCAGCTACTGGATCTACAAAGAGAAAGATTTCTGGAACAAGAGCTTTGGCGGCTACAACCAGACCCTCTTCAACCAGTGCCGCACCATCGGCTAGACCGACAAGCAACCTCCACACAGCGCACCGCTCCAAGCCTGGAGCGGTGCGTTTTTGCATGGAATGTAGCTAGAGCCTAGGCGCGCTCCAGCGCGGCGGGCTGGGCCTGCTGCAGGAACGCAAACAGAGTCGCGGCCGTCTGCTGGGCCTGGTGGATGCAGTCGGGCAGGCCAACGCCGCGATAGGAGCTGCCGCAGAGCCAGAGGCCCGGCGGGCAGGCGCGCTCCAGGCGCTCCAGGCGGCTGAGGTGGCCAACATCGTACTGCGGGTTGGCGTTGTGCCAGCGGTAGATGCCGTGCCAGAGCGGATCGGCGCTTAGGCCGAAGATCGAGCGCAGCTCGGCGCGCACAATCTCCAGCAGGGCCGCGTCGTCGTGCGCCATCATCTCGGGGTGGCGCGAGCCGCCGAAGAACACGCGCACGAGCGCGATGTCGTCGGGTGCGCGGTGGGCGAACTTGCGCGAGGAGACGGTGACGGCGTTGATCTGGCGGCGCTCGCTGGTGGGGATGATCAGGCCGTAGCCATCCCAGGGCACCTGCAGCGCGCTGCGCGGAAAGGCCAGCGAGACCGTGCCGGTGCTGACATAGCGTATCTGGCGCAGGCCGAGGGCCAGATCGGCGTCCCAGGGCTGGATGAGCTGGGCGGCCACGCTGGACGGCGCGGCGAGCACCACGGCGTCGGCCTGGAGCTGCTGGCCGCTGTCGAGCGCGAGCTGGTAGCGCGGCTGCGCTGGCCCAGGCGGCTGGAGGGCGACCACGCTGCGGCCGGTGATGATCGTGGCGCTGAGGCGCGGCGCGAGGGCGTCGATGAGCGTGCGCATGCCGCCGCGCAGCGAGATAAACGGGCTGGTGGGCTGGTTGGTCGGCGCAGCCTTGGTGCGCACCATGCGCATGCCGCGAATGAGGCTGCCGTACTGCTCCTCGACCACGCGCAGGCGCGGGAAGGTGGCCAGCAGGCTTTGGCGGGCGGACTCGGCGTTGTAGATGCCGGCCATCAGCGGCTCGGCGATTTTGTCCAGGGCCTCCGCGCCCAGGCGGCGCTTGATGAAGGCGGCCAGCGACTCATCGCTGTCGTCGCGGCGACGGGGCAGCACAAGGTCGAGGGCCATGCGCAGCTTGCCCGGCCAGGAGATCAGCGGCGAGCGCAGAAAGGCGCGCCAGTCGGTGGGCACGACCAGCACAATGCCGTCGGGCAGCGGCACCGGGCGGCCCTTGTGCAGCACCAGCACCTTGTAGCGGGCGGGCTGCGTGCTCATAAACTGGCCCTCTAGGCCCAGCTCCTGGCAGAGCTGCATAGCCCAGGGCTTTTGGGTGATGAACGAGTCCGGGCCGCCCTCGACGACGAGCGGCGTCGCGGCGTCCGGCAGGTCGATGTAGTCGGTGGTGACCTTGCCGCCAACCTGTTGATGCGACTCGACGATGGTGATGTCCAGCTGGCGGCCAGCCACCTGGGCCTGCTGCTGCAGATACCAGGCCGTGCTTAGCCCAGCGATGCCACCGCCGACGATAATGACTTGTGGATGTTCCACACGTTGCCTCCGTTGATGCTATCGTGTGAAGTATATCACGCACGCTGGCGGACTGCCGCAGCGGTGTCGGCGCTGTGAGCAGCACTTGACCAGGCTGTCAAGGCTTGGTATTGTTCAGCCGTAGCACAAGAATGCAGGGATCCAACGTGTTGCTCGCTGCGCCCAGCAGCCCCGACGCCAGCGCTCGCTCGGCGTCCATCGGCCCTGACACCGTTGTCTGCCACCAGCACTAGAGAGCGAGGCCCGCGTGTTTGATGTTTTCCGCTTGCGCACCCACGTTATTGATGAGTACTCCAAGTACACCACCAGCTTTCTGCATATTCGCGATGAAGAGATCGCCGCGTTTGTCGACGCGCAGCTCAAGCAAGGCACGCTCTGGCCCGATCCGCTGATTCAGCTCTCGCCAGCCTACGCGAGCGGCCAGTCGGTGGCCGAGGCGGTCAGGCAGCGCGTCCTCAACCCCCACTGCGCCACGATTTTTCAGCGCAGCTTGCCCGATGGCTCCAAGCGCTCGCTCCAGCTCTATTGGCACCAGCAGCGCGCCATCGAGCTGGCCAACGCCGGCCGCAATTTTGTTGTGACCACCGGCACCGGCTCCGGCAAAAGTTTGACCTACATCATCCCCATCGTCAATCACGTGCTCAACCACCAGCCGAGCGCCGGCGGCGTGCGCGCGATCATTGTCTACCCGATGAACGCGCTGGTGAACTCGCAGCAGCAGGAGATCGAGCGCTACCTGGACAACCTCGGCCCGCACGATCCATCCATCCGCTTTGCGCGCTACACTGGCCAGGAGAGCGAGGCCGAAAAGACGCGCATCCAGCACAACCCGCCGCACATCCTGCTCACCAACTATGTGATGCTGGAGCTGATGCTGACGCGCCCGGAGGAGTTTACATTCGTCGATCAGCGCCAGCTCCAGTTTATCGTGCTCGATGAGCTGCACACCTACCGCGGCCGCCAGGGCGCCGACGTGGCCCTGCTGATGCGGCGGCTGCGCCAGCGCTGCGGCAACCCACAGCTCCAGTGCATCGGCACCAGCGCCACCATGGTCAGCGGCGAGGCCGCCGACGGCCGCCAGGCTGTGGCCAACGTGGCCAGCCGCCTGTTTGGGGTCGCCATCAGCGCCGATGAGATTATCGAGGAGCAGCTCAAGTACTCCATCTCCATCTACAACAATCCAAGCGCCGCCGACCTCGCCGACGCCCTGCACGAGCCACTGCCCGCGCACATGGACTGGAGCACGTTCGCGGAGCACAAGCTGGCCGCCTGGATCGAGCGCACGTTCAGCCTGCGCAGCAGCAGCAGCGGCCTGCGCCGCGCCATGCCCAAAACCCTGCAATCTGGCGCAGAGGAGCTGGCGCAGCACACCGGCGTGGAGATAGAGCGCTGCCTAGCGGTGCTCCAGCACTTCTTTCAGCTTGGCAGCAGCGTGCAGTCGCCTGAGCAGCAGGCCGGGTTCGCCTTCAAGCTGCACCAGTTCGTGGCCCAGGGCGGCGCGGTCTACGCCAGCATCCAGCCGCCTGAGCAGCGCAGGCTGACGATGGACGGCCAGCACTCCGTCGACGGCGACCTGCTCTTTCCGCTGGTCTTCTGTCGCGAGTGCGGCCAGCACTACTACCTCTGCGCCTACGATAGCCACCATCAGCAGGTGCTGCCGCGCTCGCCACGCTCGTACAACGAGGAGCACGGCCCCGGCAGCCAGAGCGGCTACCTGCTCGTCGATCAGGATGCCTGGAGCGCCGAGCGCTCAGATGACCTGCCCGACAACTGGTTTACCTATCCCAAGCACGGGCCGCGCCGCGTCAAAAAAGAGTTCGCCCGCCACATGCCACGTGAGCTGTTCGTGAACGCCGCCGGTCAGGTCAGCGCCAGCGCAGAGCACGCAACGCTCAGCGCCTGGTTTGTCGCCGAGCCGTTCCTGACCTGCCTGCGCTGCGGCGTGGTCTACTCGCGGCGCTCGCGCTCGGACTACCGCAAGCTGGCCCGGCTGAGCAGCGAGGGCCGCAGCACCGCCACCACCTTGCTCACCCTGGCCGCCGTCAACCAGATGCGCCGCAGCGACTCCGCGCTGCCCGCCAGCGCCCAGAAGGTGCTCAGCTTCACCGATAACCGCCAGGACGCCTCGCTGCAGGCCGGCCACCTCAACGACTTCGTGGCCGTCACGCTCATCCGCGCCGCGCTCTGCGCCGCCATCGCGCAGCAGCCCGCCGCTCAGCCGCTCGACTATACCTCCGTGGCGGCGGCGGTGTTCGCCGCCCTCAACCTGCCTGAGAGCGACTTCGTGCACCCCGACAGCCTCGGCGACGATCCGCACTACCGCAGCGCTCGCGCCAGCACCCGCGATGCGCGCACCTTTCAGCAGCGCCTGGAGTACGCCGTCTACCTCGATCTGCGCCGCACCAGCCTGGTAAACCAGCCCAACCTGGAGCAGTGCGGGCTGCTGTTTGTCGACTACGCCGATCTGCACGAGCTGTGCGCCGAGGAGCAGCCCTGGCAGGCCCACCCCGTCCTGCACAGCGCCACGCCCGCTGAGCGCGAGTACACCTTGCGCGCCCTGCTCAACTATATGCGCCAAGCCTTGGCCATCAACGCCGATGTCCTCGATCCCCAGGAGCAAGATGCGCTGCGCACCGCCGTCAATAAGTCGCTCGCGCCGCGCTGGCAGTTCGAGCGCGAGGAGTCGCTCGCGCAGGCCAGCGCCTTCGTGTGGCTCGATCAGCCCGCCAACGGCGAAAACGCACGCTCGTTCTCGCCGCGCACCAGCCTGGGCCGCTTCCTGCGCTCGCCGCGGGCCTGGCCCCAGCTCAGCCAGCAGCTCAGCGAGGACGAGTACCCGGCACTGCTGGCGGCGCTGCTGGAGATTCTGCAGGGCGGCGGACTCATCGTCAATGTCGGCAGCAGCGCAGGGCGCGCCTATCAGCTCGACTGCCGCGCCCTGCGCTGGCTCCCCGGCGACGGCGAAACCTACCCCGACGACCCGATCCGCGCGCAGTCCATGCGCACCCCCGAGCGCTATCGCCGCCAGATCAACACGTTCTTCCACGACTTCTACCGCCTGCCGCCGCAGAGCCTGCGCAACATCCTTAGCCGCGAGCACACCGGCCAGGTGCCCAAGCAGGCCCGCGAGCAGCGCGAGGCCGCCTTCCGTAGCGGCACGCTGCCCATTCTGTTCTGCTCGCCAACCATGGAGCTGGGCATCGACATCGCCGACCTGAACATGGTCCACATGCGCAATGTGCCGCCAACGCCCGCCAACTATGCCCAGCGCAGCGGCCGCGCCGGTCGCAGCGGCCAGCCAGCGCTCGTCGTCACGTACTGCGCCGTCGGCAGCGCCCACGATCAGTATTTCTTCCAGCGCCGCCCGCAGATGGTCGCCGGCTACGTCGCCCCGCCGCAGATCGAGCTGGACAACGAGGACCTTGTGCGCGCCCACATCCACGCGATCTGGCTGAGCTTCGTGGGCCTGAGCCTTGGCAAAAGCATGAACGAGCTGATCGATGTCACCCAGCAGCCCGCCCTGCCGCTCAAGCCCGAGGTCGCCCAGCAGCTCCAGCTCGACCGCGAGACGCTGGACACCTGCCGCGCCACCTGTGCGGCGGTGCTCGCCACCGTGCGCGCCGAGATCGACCAGCAGTCCGCCAGCTCCAGCGCCTGGCTCAGCGCCGACTGGCTCGAGCAGACGCTCGCCAGCGCCCCCGCGCAGTTCGACGCCGCCTGCAATCGCTGGCGCGAGCTGTACAACGATGCCATCGCCCAGCTCAACAAGGCCCTCGTTATCCTCCAGCAAAACCACCAGCGCTCGAAGTCGAGCAGGCGCAGCGAGAACGACGCCGACCGCAGCCAGCGCGATGCGCGCGCCCAGCGCGATGTGCTCACCAATGCCAGCACGAGCAACAGCGACTCGGACTTCTACCCCTACCGCTATTTCGCCAGCGAGGGCTTCCTGCCTGGCTATAATTTCCCGCGCCTGCCGGTGCGCCTGCGCCTCAGCGCTGGCTTGAATCAGGTCGATTTCTTGTCGCGCCCGCGCTTCCTCGCCATCAGCGAGTTCGCCCCGGCCAATGTGGTCTACTACGAGGGCCAGAAATACCGCGTCAGCCGCGCCCAGGTCAGCAGCGGCCGCGCGTGGCCCTTCAGCAGCGCCAAGCTCTGCACGCGCTGCGGCTACTTCCACGAGGGCGAGAGCATCAACAAGGATACCTGCGAGGGCTGCGGCAGCCCGATGCGCACCCCCGACGACCATGAGATCTATCAGAAGCTGCTCGATATGCCCACCCAGATCGGCCAGCGTACCGAGCGCATCAGCTGCGAGGAGGAGGAGCGCCTGCGCAATGGCTACACCATCGCCACCCACTACCGCTTCGCCAGCGATCAGCACGCCCTGCGCCGCACGCTCGCCACGGCCCACGCCGCCGACACGGCGCTGCTCGATCTCACCTACGGCCCGCAGGCCGCGGTCATCCGCATCAACCACGGCTGGCGCGATCGGCCCGGCTTTAGCTTCGATCCTGAGTCCGGCCGCTGGGCCAACGGCAGCGAAGACGACCTCGACGCCAGCGCGATCGCCCACAATGTGCGCATCTTTGTCAAAGATACACGCAATATTCTCCTGCTCGATCTGCCCGCCACCGTCAGCGGCGCGCAGGAGATCGCCACCTCGCTGCAGTACGCGCTCCAGCGCGCCATCGAGGAGACATTCCAGCTCGAAGGCCAGGAGCTGAGCAGCACCCTGCTCGGCCCCGAGCACGCCCGCAAGATTTTGCTCTGGGAGAGCACCGAGGGCGGCGCTGGCGCGCTGCGCCGCTTGGTCGACGAGCCAGACGCCCTCGCCAGGGTCGCGCAAAACGCCCTGGAGATCTGCCACTTCGGCTCGGACACCCCCGCCGATCTCCAGTGTGACCGCGCCTGCTATCGCTGCTTGCTCACCTACAGCAATCAGCCGTCGCATCGCTTCATCAATCGCCACAGCATCCGCCCACTGCTCGAACAGCTCGCCGCCGCCACCGTCGCTGTGGCCACGCCGCCGCCAGCGCCAGCGCCAGCGCCAGACGCACCCGGCCTGCCCGACCTGGCCCGCCGCCTGATGCAGCACCTCATCGCCACGCGCCAGCGCCACCCCGACAAGGTGCTGCCGCTCGCTGGCGTGCCTCAGCCGCTGCTTGTGTATGGCTCCCTGGTTGTGCTCTGCCCAGCGCCCGGCCTTGACCTGCCGACGCTCGCCGCCGACCTGCACGCCCGTGGCCTGCTCACGGCCATCATCGATCCCGACCGCGACCTTGAGACGCAGATTCAAGAGCATCAGCTCGGCTGATGCTCGCCATGTGGAGATACTGACGCTATGGCTGATTTTCAGATTGGCTCGCTGGTGCGCTGTCGCGAGCGCGAGTGGATCGTCCTGCCCTCCGAGCAGCCCGATGTGCTGCTGCTGCGCCCGCTCGGCGGCAGCCCGGCCGAGACCTGCGGCATCTTCCTGCCGCTGGAGGGCGATCGCATCGAGCCAGCCGCCTTCGACTGGCCCGATCCCGCGCTGGTCGGCGATTTCTTGGCCGGGCGGCTGCTGCGCGATGCCGCGCGCCTGAGCCTGCGCTCCGGCGCCGGCCCCTTCCGCTCGCTCGGCCGCCTCGGCGCGCGCCCGCGGCCCTACCAGCTCGTGCCGCTGATCATGGCCCTGCGCCTCGATCCCGTGCGCCTGCTCATCGCCGACGATGTCGGCATCGGCAAGACCATCGAGGCCGGGCTGATTATGCGCGAGCTGTTCGACCGCGGCGAGATTCGGCGCATGGCCGTGCTTTGCCCGCCGCACCTCTGCGAGCAGTGGCAGCGCGAGCTAGCGACGAAGTTCGCCCTCCCCGCCGTGATCGTGCGCTCGGGCACCGTCGCCGCGCTGGAGCGCGATCTCAGCGGCGACGCCGGCATCTTCGAGCACTATCCCATCACCATCGTCAGCATCGACTACATCAAGAGCGATCTGCACCGCGCCGCCTTCATTCAGCACTGCCCCGAGCTGGTCGTCGTCGATGAGGCCCACACCGCCGCCCGCCCCGGCGGCCGCGCCGCCACTCAGCAGCAGCGCTACGATCTCGTGCGCGCCGTCGCCGCCGATCCCCAGCGCCACCTGCTGCTGCTCACCGCTACGCCGCACTCGGGCATCGCCGCCGCCTTCCAGTCGCTGCTCGGCCTGCTCGACCAGCGCTTCGAGTCCTTCGACCTCGAGCACCTCAGCGAGCAGCAGCGCAGCCAGCTCGCCCAGCACCTCGTCCAGCGCCGCCGCGGCGATGTCCAGCAGTGGCTCGGCGAGGAGACGCCCTTCCCGCGCCGCGAGAGCGACGAGCAGACCTACGCCCTGCCCACCGGCTCGGCCTACCGCCAGCTCTTCGACGATGTCTTTGCCTTCGCCCGCGAGCTGGTCCGCGATCAGCACGCCGCCAGCCACACCGCCCAGCGCGCCCGCTTCCGCTACTGGGCCGCCCTCGCCCTGCTGCGCTGCGTGATGAGCAGCCCCGCCGCCGCCGAGAAGGCCCTCGCCGCCCGCGCCGAGCGCGCCAGCCCCGCCGACGATCTCTTCGGCGATGAGGACTTGCTCACCAACGCCATCTTTGACCGCGCCAACCAGGACGCCGCCCAGGATGTCGAGCCAACCCAGGCCGTCGAGAAGGGCAGCCCCGCCAGCGAGCTGCGCCGCCTGCGCGCCTTCGCCGAGCGCGCCAGCCAGCTGCGCGGCGACCACGACCCCAAGCTGCTCGCCCTGCTCGCCCGCGTCGATGCCCTCGTCCGCGCTGGCTTCAATCCGATCGTCTACTGCCGCTATATCGCCACCGCCAACTATGTCGCCGAGGAGCTGAATCAGCGCCTCAAGGGCTTTCGCGATGGCCGCATCATCGCTGTCACCGGCGAGCGCTCCGAGGAGGAGCGCGAGCTGCTCGTCGCCGAGCTGGCCGCGTATCCGCGCCGCATCCTCGTCGCCACCGACTGCCTCAGCGAGGGCATCAACCTCCAGCACGCCTTCGACGCTGTCATCCACTACGATCTGCCCTGGAACCCCAATCGCCTGGAGCAGCGCGAGGGCCGCGTCGATCGCTACGGCCAGGCCCGCGATACCGTGCGCACCCTCGTGCTCTACGGGGCCGATAATCCGATCGACCAGGCCGTCATGAAGGTGCTGCTGCGCAAGGCCGTGAGCATCCATCGCTCGCTCGGCATCGCCGTGCCCCTGCCGATCAACAGCGACACCGTGCTCCAGTCGCTCGTCGATGCGCTCTTCGAGCACGCCCCCGCCCAGCTCTCGCTCTTCGATAGCCGCTCCCTCGACCTCGCCGACCTCGCCGCCGTCGAGCCGCAGGTCGATGAGGCGTGGGACCAGGACGTCGAGCGCGAGCGCGCCAGCCGCACCCGCTTCGCCCAGCGCACCATCAAGCCCGATGAGGTCGCCGCCGCCCTCCACGAGAGCGATGCCGTCCTCGGCGACCGCGCCACCGTGCGCAGTTTTGTGCGCGCCGCCTGCGCCCGCCTCGATGCGCCGCTGACCCCGCAGCCGCTCGCCGGCGACGATGTCTGGCTCCTGCGCCTCGATCACCTGCCGCAGCCGGTCCGCGAGCGCATGGACGGCCTTGAGCGCAGCGCCCGCCGCTCCAGCAGCGAGCTGCTGCTCACCTTCGAGGATGTCGCGCCCGCCGAGATCACGCCCGTCGGGCGCAATCACCCGCTCACCGCCGCCCTCGCCGACTTCCTGCTCGAAACGGCGCTGGTGCCCGGCGATCTGCCGCCTGCCGCCGCCCGCGCTGGCGTCCTGCGCAGCGCCGCCGTCAGCGGCCGCACCGTCCTGCTCGTCCTGCGCATTCGTATGCTCATCGCGAGTCCCAAACAGACGACCGCCGCTATTCTCGCCGAGGAGCTGGTCGTCGTCGGCGTCGGCGGCACGCCGCAGCAGCCCGCCTGGCTCGATCAGCCGCAGGCCCTGCAGCTGCTGGAGCACGCCGCCGACGCCCCGTCCACGCCGCTCAGCGAGCGCGAGCGCCAGGGCTTTGTGCGCGAGGCCCGCGATCTGCTGGCCCAGCTTGATCAGCACCTCAATACGATCGCCGCCGCGCACGCCGAGCGCCTGCGCGCCGCCCACCAGCGCGTCCGCAGCGCCACCCGCGCCGGTCGCGTCAGCGTCAGCGCCCACCTGCCGCCCGATGTGCTCGGCCTCTATGTCCTCGTGCCGCCGCTGCCGTTCTAGGTCCGCCGTCGCTCGGCCGCCGCTGAGCTAGCGAGAGTTTGTTCTGCTATGAGCTATTCAACCATCATCTCCGAGGGCGGCCTGCTCCCCGCCGATCTGCTGGAGCAGGCCGCTAGCGCCGATCTCCCCGGCCAGCGCGCCGCCGACTTCGGCCTCGCCAAGTCGCGCCTGCTCTCCGATGAGATCGCCAGCGCCTGGGGCGATGCCCGCGCCTACTGGGACGCCTTCCAGCGCAGCTTGGGCCGCCTGCGCCCCGACGATCCGGCCACCTCCGTCACCCGCGAGCAGTGGGTGCTGCCGCTCCTGCGCTCCCTCGGCTATGCCGAGATCACCTTCATGCCCGCCGCCGCCGTCGTCGATCAGCGCACCTACGCCATCTCGCACCGCGCCGGCCCCGGCGAGCAGTTCGCGCCCATCCACATCGCCGGCCTCCGCACCGATATCGACCGCCGCCCGCCTAGCGGCCGCCCGCGCCTCTCGCCCCACGCGCTGGTGCAGGAGTACCTCAACAGCACCGAGCACCTCTGGGGCCTCGTCACCAACGGCGCGCGCCTGCGCCTCCTGCGCGAGTCCGCCCAGATCGCCCGCCCGCGCTTCGTCGAGTTCGATCTGCAGGCCATGCTGGAGGGCGAGAAGTTCAGCGAGTTCGCGCTGCTCTTCCGCCTGCTCCACCGCTCGCGCCTGCCCGCCACCGACGCCGCCAGCCACGACTGCTGGCTGGAGCAGTACCATCAGCAGGCTGTCGCCAACGGCGGCCGCGTCCGCGATGGCCTGCGCGAGGGCGTCGAGGTCGCGCTGCACGCGCTGGGCAATGGCCTCCTGGCCCACCCCCACAACGCCAAGCTGCGCGAGCATGTGGCCAGCGGGGATGTCCAGCCGCTCGATTTTTATCGGCTCTTGCTCAAGCTCGTCTACCGGCTGCTGTTTTTGATGGTCGCCGAGGAGCGCCGCCTGATCGCCGTCAGCGCCGATGACCCCGATCAGCTGCAGCCGCTGCACTACCGCCCGCTCAGCGATCAGCGCCGCGCCATCTACATGGAGCACTACAGCGTCACGCGCCTGCGCCGCATCAGCGAGCACCCCGGCACCGGCCAGACGCCCTTCAGCGACCTTTGGCTCAGCCTCCAGACGAGCTTCAAGCTCTTCGAGGGCAGCGATAGCCACGGCGCGCAGATGCTGGGCCTCACTCCGCTCAACGGCGATCTCTTCGGCTCCAGCACCCTCAATCAGCTCGCCGACACGCGCCTCGCCAACGCCGTGCTCCTGCGCGCCATCCGCGCCCTCTCGCTCTACACCGACCCCGAGAGCCGCCGCGTGCGCCGCGTCAACTATGGCGCGCTCGATGTCGAGGAGCTGGGCAGCGTCTATGAGTCGCTGCTCGACTATCGCCCGCTCATTGTCCCGCCCGCCCACCGCGACGCCTATCCCGCCTTCACCCTCGTCGCCGGCACCGAGCGCAAAACCACCGGCTCGTACTACACCCGCCCCGAGCTGGTGCAGGAGCTGATCCGCTCGGCCCTCGATCCGGTCATCGCGCAGCGCCTCAGCGCCGCCAGCACGCCGCAGCAGCAGGAGCGCGCCCTGCTCGCCATCACCGTCTGCGATCCCGCCTGCGGCTCCGGCCACTTCTTGCTCGCCGCCGCCCGCCGCATCGGCCGCGAGCTGGCCCGCGTACGCTCCGGCGAGGAGCAGCCCAGCCCCGCCGAGTACCGCCGCGCCGTCCGCGACGCCATCGCCCACTGCGTCTATGGCGTCGATCTCAACCCGCTCGCCGTGGACCTGTGCAAGCTGGCCCTGTGGATCGAGGGCCACAACGCCGGCAAGCCGCTCTCCTTCCTCGATCTGCACATCCGCCACGGCAATAGCCTGCTCGGCACCAGCGCCGACCTCGTCAAAGACGGCATTCCCGACGACGCCTTCAAGCCGGTCAGCGGCGATGACAAAAAGGTCGCCGCGCTCCTGCGCAAGCGCAACAAGGCCGAGCGCACGGCCCTCGCCGCCGGCGGCGTCGTCCAGGCCAACATGCTTGCCGAGGAGGCCGCCAGCAGCGACGCCGCCGCCGCCCGCCTGCTCCAGCAGATCGACAGCCTGCCCGACGATCAGGTCGCCGACATCCAGCGCAAGGCCCGGCTCTACGGCGAGTTCCTGGCCGCCAGCGACCGCGAGCGCCAGCGCTTCAATC